>NZ_JAAORD010000001.1:353801-707602 GCF_017696205.1 Prochlorococcus marinus XMU1402
CCTGATGACTATATTCCCTCTGAATACAATGTTTTGAATTATAAAAATAAATTCTATAGATGTGCATTTGATGGTCACGTAATCGATGGGTATTTATCAGAACAACTTTTTGATGAATATGAAGATACTTACTTTGATGAAGAAGATACTTGTGCAGGGGAATGGATAAAGATTTATAAAAATTCAAGCAGGGAAGATATTCCTGAAGGCTCTTATTTATTTGAAATTCCTTCTATAGAAGAAATTCTTGACGGTGGGAAAAAAGAAAAAAATGAATATATATCAGAAGATCATGAAATTGTTACTGAATGGGTTGATGAGATAGATGAAGAGGATTTCAAAAATATTCTTTATGGTGTTTACGGATTTGGAAGAGAGGTTTTATTTGATGATGGATTTGTTATCCAAAATAGATATAACGGTTAGAAATTATTATTACCATCTAAGTACGATTCGTAGGCATATCCTTTATCAGAGCCTTAATGCGTTTGAGTAAATTCTTCCTGTTCTTCGACAGAATCAATTAACCAATTATAATAAAGACTCTCATCGTAAACTTTGTTTACTAGAAATAACAATGCTCTTGAATATTCCTTACCATCTAGGTCATCTATAAATTCAAATATCAATTCACTTTTTTTATGCATATCTTCAGGTTCTTCATTTTCAATTTCTCTATACTTTTCTTGATAAAATTTAGATACATATTCATCCCATATTTCAGGCAAACCTAAATCGCCTGTATCATGATCATATAAAACTCTTTCAATCCAAGTCATTCCTAAATCATCTGGCCACAAGTCGTCCCATACATAAGAAATTTTTTCATCATCATTCAGGGATTGAAACTCTTCATCAGTCCTTACCCTGACTTCATCAGATCCTATTTTAAAGATAAACATTTTTATTATCCCTTAATAATCTGCATAAACATGAAAATCTCCAAGTTTTAAAGTGTCATAACGATCGTAATATACACATTCAAAATCTTCCTCAAATAAATATGAATTAATATTTGCTTCTTTGTTCACATATTCATCATCAACCTTTATACATATTAAGCAATTAGAACTTTGAAAATATCTTCCTCCTTTATCATCTTGAAAAGAACTTTCATCAATCATCGGCAAAATGTATAAAAAACTAGAACCATCTGATTTCTTTTTTAACCCGCATAAATAAAAATCTTGAGAATCATTATCTTTTTTAGATTTATAAATTTCTAATTTTTTATTTTCATTATCATTTAAATCTTCTATATATATAGGCAAACCTAAATCTTCATCAACGTCATCAAATGATTTAAATCTTTCAAGAGCTTTCAGTTCATCTACTAAATTTTTATCTGCTATTGGAAGACATTTAGATAAATCACCAATAAGATATTTTCCTTTACTTAATTTCCCAATCTTTTGAGCAGATGGAAAAAGATGATCCTTGATTTCTTTACCATTATTTTTTGCAGTCTCTAATGCATTTCTATGTTCTTGTAAAAATTCATCAAGGTTTGCTATTTCTTCACCATTTTGATTAAGTGCAATATATCCATATTCTTTGATGTTTTCATACTTTGGAAGAATATCTGATTTAATTTTTTTGAGCAATTCATCTCCTACAAGTTTTTTGTTTTTTGAATAATCAATTTTATATTCAGGAAAATCTTTTGGTAATTGTCTTCCATTTGGATATTCATTTTTGCATGATCTCTCCCAACACTTTTTAAAAATTTTTAGGATCATATTTATATCAAGTTCGGACTTAAATTCCTCATAGCTTTTATAAGGGCAACTATATGTATCACCTATATAAAAAAGCCATGTTTCATCATCACCCTCTAATGGGTCGGCAACAGCTTCTTGATATCTGGTTTCTAAATAATCTAGGACTCCTTCATTAGTGCTGACCCAATCAAATAGAGAAGAAAATTCTTCATCTAAAAAAGTTTCATCTACTCCATAAGCATCAGGATCGGAATCATTTAGAAAAATTGAGATTGCTGAATATGTCGCAGATGAAATTTTTTTTTCATGAAAATATGTACAAATTTCACTTTCATATGCATTCAAATGAATATAGAAAGCGTTAATGGAAACTGGTTTCATTTTTAAAAATATCTAGTCAGATTAATCCGGTTCTAATTAAAAAAATCATTTAATCTTTTTTATATTTAAGCTGAGAAATTACTGCTGCAGTTTCATCTAGATCAGGACGCTTTCCTTTATAAATAGGTTGAAAAAGTGCTCCATCTTTAATGGCATAAAGATAATCCACTTCAATTAATTCTCCTGGATTTGGAATATCTTGATTAGCAGGAATCGTACACTTGCCGACAGATATCCAATTGCCATTATCATTTATTTCAATTGATACAGAACGCTTTCCTTCTGAAATAGAAGTGACTCTCAGAGTGGCACTTTCTACAAATTTAAGTTTCAGTGCGTTCCCTCCGGAACTTGGTCTACCTTCGTTGTATGTGGCATCTCCATTTTTAAAAACTACACCTTCTTCATTGTTAGATTTTGCGCTTTCTACAAAAGCTTTCACTTTTTCTAAGCTATCTGCAAAGGTTGGGGAATCAACTTTTAAAGCATTATCAAGTTTTTTTGATTTGATTTCTTCTCCAAGTTTCCCAAGATGAGAAACACGATCGCCGAATAAATTTTCTTTGGCATCTACTCCTTTGAACTTGAGAACATCAAAGATAACTAAATGATCCCCCATGTCTTCAGTATCTATTTCAGTATCTATAAACCCTCCGTCTTTAAGTTTTTCCAGTGCATCCTGAATAGGTTTCTGCAAACCTACTCGCAAACCTTTACGGTTAGATGCAATGATTTCTGAGGAAGTAATACTTGCTCCCCGACGTTCTCCATCATGTTTTGTCTGCATAAAAACTTTCGGAAAATCATTGAAAACTTCTTCAAGGTTTTCATAATTTATCGAGTTTAGTAATTGAGGCTTAAAGTCTGTAGATTCTCCAGCTTTTTCTGTTTCTGCATATTCAATGCCACTATCTTCAGGTGCATAACCCTTTGAAGTTTTTGATAGTACTAACTTGTCGTATATTTTTTTTGCATCTTCGTAAGGAACTGGAGTTTTTGTCTTTGTTCCACTCTGTAGAGGTTTGCCTCGTCGCCCATATTGAAAGGTTACATTGAATCCGCCATCAACTTCTTTAAGTTCTGCCTGATAAACTTTGTCTGATGACCCATCCGTAAATGATAAAGATATTTTTTCGTTACTCATAATCAAAGCCTAAATTTAAGAAAATTTTTTCTGTAAAAATACAAATAAATATTTTTAAAATTAAATCATTAAAATAAAATTTAATCTTCTTTTATAACTTTATGTAAATCAAGATTTTGAATCGTAGTTAGAAACTTTACATGAATTAATAAATAATTTTTTGAAATTTAATTATTTTTAAATTGGTTATTTATAAATTAATTTTGATAAAAGTTTTTCTATAGATAATCTATATATATAAGATTCTTTCTGAATTAAAAAATCATGATAGATCTGAAAAGAAATAGTAAAAAAGAACCTGTAAAAGCTACTGGATTAAGAGCGCGAGCATCTTCGTCTTACTCTCCTAATCAGAAAGATGATTTCAAAATAAGTAGAGGAAGGTTTTCTAATTTTTTAACCTGTAAAAGATGTTTTTACTTGGATAGAGTAAAAGGTTTAGACCCACCAGGAACGCCGGGATGGACTTTAAATGAAACTACTGATTTACTCTTAAAAAAAGAATTTGATTATTGCAGAGAAAGACAAATTCCACATAGATTATTTATCGATAATGATTTAAGTCATCTAGTTCCTTTTGATCATCCTGAGATGGATGATTGGCGTAATTCTCTCCATAAAGGATTGATGCTTCGCCATAAGGATACAAATATCATCTTGACAGGAGGGGTTGATGATATTTGGCAGCATAAGATTACTAAGGAATTAATAGTTGTTGATTACAAGTCACAGGCAAAACTTGGGAGAGTAGATAAACGAGATTATCTTGATGATCCCTATCATGAAGGCTATAAAATCCAAATGGATTTCTATGCCTATCTTCTTAAGGGGATGGGATTTGATGTTCATAAAACATCCTATTTTTTAGTTTGCAATGCAAAAAGAGATGATGAAGAATTTAATAAAAGAATGAATTTTGACGAATATTTAGTCCCTTATAATTGGAATATTGATTGGATTGAGGAAGAAATAGATTCAATGGTTTCTTTGATGAATAATGACCAGATTCCGGAACCAAATCTATCCTGTAAAAATTGTGCTTATTCCGAGCAATATGCCAAGTTAGTTTGTAATCCTGTGAAAGATGATAGTGAAGAGATTCAGGGGAATCTGTTTTAGCCAACTTTTTGCCAATGCTTTAGCTGGAATGCGATAATTTTATTGATTGACAGTTGATCTACAATAAGGAGCAATTAGCTCCTTTTTTTATGTCAATTGAAACAACTGTTTTGGATTTCAAATTAAGCAATACTTTTGAAGAATATGAGGCTCATATGAATGCTCCTGAACAACAGGCGATGTTTAAAGAGATGGGAGTAAAAACTTTTTATATTGGCAAATCATTAGAAGACCCCAAAAGAGCGACAGTTATGTTTCAAGGTCCAGTAAATACTTGTTACGACATCTTTGTTAACCCAGAAACTAAACCAATAGTTGAAGCATCGGGTCATATTTATGAAGGGACAATAATTAACCGCTGGATTTCTGAATAATTTTGAAACGCCTACTGCTACCACTTCTGGCTGCCTTGGCATTACCTAATTATCTTAATGCCAATGAAAAAGTTTCATCTGAAATGAGTGAAATTGAAGCTAATAAAATACTTCTTGGTCAAGTTCTTTCTGTCTGCTATGCAGTAGATAGAAATCACATAACCATGAAACAAAAAATAGATATGCTGGGATTTGCTCTAAACCTCCACGAACGTGATCATGGAAATAAAAAAACCTTACAAGAAGATCAAATGAATGCTGTTGGGAAAGTCCTGGATATCTTCCCAGATTGTTTCCCTGAAGTAAAAAAAAATAAATGAAACGCTTATTTTTCCTGCCGCTTTTATTGGGTTTTATTTCTCCAGTAATGGCTAAAGAAATTTGTACTCTTACAAGTGAAGTAGAAAAAGATGTAACTATAACTTTGAAATATACTGGTTCAGCTGGTGGTATAGGATCTCTAAATTATAAAAATAAACCTTCATTAGGTTTCTATGTAGGTATCTGGAATGGATATGGAGGTCAGTATTACACTGCAAGATCATATTCACCTGAATTGTTAAACGAAGAAAAAACCTTTCAGGAAAGAACAAAAAATACAACAGAAATAGGTACAGGACATTTTATGAATTTTGTTGGCAATCAACTAGCACGAGCGACTTCAAAAGAAGATAGGAAATCTGGAAAATTTAGAGCATTGATGCCGCAACTTTCTCAAAATTATTACTACTCAATTCCGTTTACAGAGAAGGGACAATATGGAAGACAGAAATTATCAAAAGAAATGAAAACAATTATTGATGCAGCAGAGGGATTTTTTGTTGATACAGGTGGATGTAGAAAGTTTTTTCCTTATGGATGGGATTAAATTAGAGGATCTTTTTAAAATATTAATTGATGACTATATCATTATTTTTTTTAGAAAAAGAATTTGTATTATGTAATATGTTTTTAATTTTTTTAATTAAATGTTAGTTATGGAGAATATCTTAATCAGCAGAATAATCATCTTATAAATTCATACTTGTGTTGTGACAATCGAAAAAAAGAACAATACAAAAGGACATCTTCAAAATTTCTTTTATAGTAGATTTAGGACAAAACCTGACTGTCGATAAACCCTCTCATATCTTTTGAGAACAGGCGAATATAAATTTAATATTTCTAAAATTCACTATCTTTTTTTCAAATTATTCAAGGTGTTTTTTAATGCCTTTGGAATTCATCTATTTTGATGTTAATTTCCTTAAGGATAATTTTTCAGATAAAAATTACTCACTTTTAAATATTTTAAAATCATCATGGATAAGAAAAAAATCAGTTCCAATCCCCGCAGGTTTAAGTCAATACGACAAAAGACCAGCTTTAGATTTCCGCATATCGTAAATGAAGAAAAGATGGAAGTCTGGGTTTATATTGCCTCAGGATTCCCAACTACATTAGCAGTTCCGCATTTAATGAAAATTCATTATCCGGGTTACAAAAGTTGCTTATGTAATAGAGAAACTTTTATTAGTATTGGCGGCAGATTGTAAATTTAGAGTTATTCAAAAACAAAAATTTCAAGCAAAAACTACTTTAAAAAACTATGAAAAAAGTAATTATTCAATGGCAGGATCAATTTGGAAATTGGCAGCACTACACCACGATGCATCATCAACCATCTGCATATAAGACTGCTCAAAATAGAGCCTCTAGACAAAATAGGAGATATAGATTAGTGGATGATGGTGGACATTTATTAGATCTAATTAACCCTTGAAATCATGAAAGCTTTAATTTATTTCTTTATTTTTTTTAATATTTCCTCTGTAAATGCCCTTACATGGGCTGAGTTTTGGGAACCATTTGTTGAAAGTGCACAGAACTATTCAAGAATAAGAAACAGGACTGAAACCTGTTATAAAGTAGTCCGTTATGAGGAGTATGTTCCTGGAAATGAATGGTCTTCTGGATTTGTTAGGCATAAGACGGAAAAACACTCAATTCATTGTCCATATTAAATATGATTCAAGCCATCTAAATTGAAATGAGAAAAATACTATTAACTATTTTTTCTGCAGCTTTTGTTTTTATTGGTCCTATAAATGCATGCCCATTAGAGGAGGAGGACAAGAATAAAATGCTTAATGAATTATGCACTATGGACGATGGAGATTGGTCGAGCAACAGACTTAACGAGATGATTATTTTGTTTAAGTTTGGGAAATTACCTCCTGAGAAGAGTAATAAAGGTAATCAAATACTTGCAGGTTTAACTTGCAGTTTTAGAAATTATAAAAATTGAATTATCTATTTTAATTAAAAGCTTTTTCAATTGATTGAGGGTCTATGGAACAGGCATTACTTCCAAAACCATTTAAATCATAACAAGCATCGCCAAAAAAATAACCGCAGCCATCTTGGAGGCCATCTCCTCCATTCTCATCCAACCATTCCTCAAAAAGTTCCTCATTGAATGCATAAATATTATCTTCTTTATCCATCCAATTGTTTATTACCTCTTTTGGACCTTCTAGTATGAAACTTGCTTGTAAATATTTGAAAAGAGGTATCTTGATTCCATCAATTTCTTCAATATATGGATTTAATACAGAGACATTTTTTACTTCTATAAATTCAAAACCCTCATCCTCAAAAGGAGAAATGCTGTCAATATTAAATTCAGCATCTAAATTCTGATTTACTAAATTTAATGCTTCTTTTTCATTTCCCTCTTCAATAAAACCTATCAGTTCCTCATAGCAATCCAGCTCGGTTATCGTCTCAATATCATCTTCTTCGATAGGAAAACCTCCTTCAAGATATCCATCAACTTGAAATTTGATTCTGTCCATTTTGATTAAAATTTTTTAAATCATACATCGAAAATAATCTTTTTTTCAATTCTGAGGAAAATTAAAAAATATCGTAAAAATTTTTAAATTTATTTTTCTAATCGAGCATCATCAGTCTGCAAAGTCTATTAACCTTTTCAGCTTCATCTACAGTATTAATCAATCCTGTCGCAAGGTTGGGGGATCCAACAATTATAGATAAACATTGTGCCCTGCTTATAGCAACATTTAGTCTGTTAGGCTCTAATAAAAAGTCAATACCTCTAGGCGCATTATCTCCCGAACTTGCAGTTAATGAATGTATAGCGATTGGAGCTTCCTGCCCTTGAAAGCGATCAACTGTTCCAACTCTGGCCTTGCCCTTTAATCTCTGTTCTAAAAGATTTACTTGAACGTTATATGGAGCAGTTACCAAGATATGTTTAGCTTTAATTTCACCAGTTATATTTTTATCAAATTGTGCATACTCAAAACTTCCACCTAAAAGAGAATCAATTATTTGCTCTATTAAGTTTATTTCTTCAAAACTTTTAACACTGCAGCCATAATGTTCAATTTTTTTAAAGATAATTCCTTTATTTGGATAAGAATCTTCAGACTTACATGATAACGGTTTCCCCCACTTTATTGAGTTAATCTTGTTTGATTGACAGCCTATTAATTTTTGATCATAAAAAAGTTCAGAAACAATATTTGTTAATGAAGGTTCCATACGCCAACTTGTATTTAAAAATATACCCTTATCTTTTGGCACAACATTTGCATCTTTAATTAAATATTCAAGACAGGATTTTCCTGACTCTCCAGGATGATCAGCTTTAGTTGGTTGTGAAAGTTGCTGTTGATCCCCTACTAAAATAATTGTTTTTGCACATTGAGCCATTACGAGAAGATTCGCAAGGGACATCTGTCCTGCCTCATCAATAATTAGAAAATCAAAAGCTTTTTTCATTTCCTCTCTCGAGAAAACCCAAGTAGTTCCGCCAACGACTCTTTCTTTAAGCGTTAAAGATTTTGGAGATAAGAGCAAAATATCTTTTTCTGAAAGCTCTTGATCTTTTTTATTACTTGTTGCTTTTATGATCTCAATTTCGAGGTCTTGATCTTGGCAAACAATTTTTGTCTTTATAAGTAAATTATTAATCGCCTGATTACTATTGGAGCTTATTGCTATGTTTTTATCAAGTTTTAGAAGTTCGGTTACTAATTTCGCCGTAACTGAAGACTTTCCAGTCCCTGGAGGCCCTTGTATCGCAAGTGTTATTCCTGATTCTTTTTCTAAAAATTCAGCTAAAGATTTTGGGATATCAGTCCCATTTTTATAGATTTTTTGATTTAAATCAACCAAACCTTTTACAGAATTGCATTCCAAAAAGTTACTTAATGCAGCTGGTAATTTTTTATTTCCATCGATCCATGAATTAGCTTGCTTTTCAAGGCGATCTCGTAATGGTTTTGAAATATCTACGGGTCTTTTAATTAAAGTACAGGAAGATTTTGGAATCCCTTCTGATTCTCCTTCCTCAATTCTTTTTTCTAGTTTATTCTTAGGATATTTAAGAGTTATTTCACCATTGTCATTATCAATCGCAACTGCATCAATTCTTAAATTGGTTGAGGCAATTTCCAATGTTAGCCTCGAATTATTATCACAGTAAAGTTTAAGTTGTTGTTCTGGATTGAATTTGAATGAATGATAGTAAGCACTAGTTCTTGCAGATTTTTTCTCCTCACATTTTTGCCAGATAGCATCTTCTATTACCTCGCTATCTTCTAGTAATTCATCAGAGTCAAGGCGCGCAATTTCTTTACGTTCAAAATAATTCCACCAATCTATTTTATTTTCCCTGTGATGAAAGGCTAAAAGATGACTTAATAAAAGTTGTGCCCGGAAACTTAATCCTCTTTTACCTGTTTTATTTTCCCAAAAAGTTTCATCATTTAATTCTTTTGATTTCAGTGTTTTATATTCTTCAGGTAACTCGTCCAATAACTTTTGCGATAAAGATTCCAGTGGCTTGATTTCTTGAGATAGTTCATCTTCTTTCTCCTCTTCATGAGATTCAAAAGTTAGACCTTCCGCTTTCTTAAGATTAATAAGCCAATTCTGGAGACGTTCAGTAGATTCACAATCTTCTCTATTGTAGTCTTCAATTATCTGAAGCCTTGGACTGCCTGTTGGAGATTTGCCTGGAATTTCTGGTTCACCGGAGTTCGCCCATATCCTATATGCCACCACTGAATCGCCTGCCGTTTTGACATCTGCATCACGTTTATCCATATAAAGCTTCTCAACTTTTTTTATTGAATAACTATCTTCTCCTAAAATAATTGTACTGGTCACAATAGGTAAAAGATCAACTAATAAATTTGAGCGGAGCCATTTATCTATTACCGCCTCTTTAGTTGAGTATTGCTGAGCTATTCGTCTGATGGCACTTTTTTCATAACTACCGTAATGGTAAATTTTTAAATTTGGATATTTTTCTAACCTTTTTTCAACCCAATCAACCCAACCTTCAAAAGCTTTTTTTTCTTCTAGGGCATTATGAGCCCACCATGATTTATAAGTAGTTCGAATACTATCTTTTTCTTTAAAACAAATCCCAATAAGATATTCCAGTTTGCTTCCAAGAACCGGATCCTGAATACCCTCCAAATCAAACCATATGTCACCTTCATCAGGTTTAGTTAATAGCATCAATCCTTTATCTTTTTCGATTTTTTTTAAAATATAATTTGGTCTTCCATCCGTACCCTTTGGAGAAACTTGTAATTGAGCTTGTTGTTTTAGATCATTCAATATTTCTGTTCTTAATCCTTTTACTTTTGAACCATCTTTTAATAGTGCTAAATCATCAATGCTATTAATACCTGCTTCTTTAAGTTTCAGACGCTGAGTTTGGCGCATTTTTGCCACCATCATCAAATCTCGTGATTTAGCAAGTCTCTCATCAATAAAGGCTGTCCAATCGCCATGATCTCCGGGAATGTCAGTAGGTTCTTTGTCAGGATCAAAATGATTTTGGAAATCTCTAAAACGATCCCTTAAATGCAAATACCAATACCAAAATTTATCAGTTTGAAATTCCTTGAAATTTTCTCCTCCCAAATAAAGTTTAAAATTGTTTGGTTTGCTCCCAATTATTGGGGTTAGTAATTCACAGTAACAACATGCTTGCACTAGAAATGTTGTTTTTGTCTTAGAGGAAAGTTTGCATTCAATTGGCTGATATGTCCAGTCACCAAAAGGTGAAGATCCTTTTATCTTTTCTAATAAATCTGCAGTTCCTCTCATCTCTTTATTATTTAGAGATGCTTGCCATATAAAGTCGTAGCCTTCCGCCATCGCGTCTATTGATGATTGATAGTCAATTTCAGTTTGTTTGCCCCCAAGTTCAGCAATTCTGTAACCTTTCTTTTTCAGATTTGCAATCAGTAATTCTTCATGTCGTATACCATCTTTTAAAAGTTGATTTTCGAGCTCATTTCTTTCCGGGAGTCTATCTTTAAAAAGTCCTTGCACCCTTAACTCATTCCACCAAGCACCAACCACCGGACTCCTGCTGAAAAGTGAAAGTTGCGAAGGTGTTATTTTTTTTCTTTTCATTTCATTTAAAAAATGTTAACTTTTTTTAATATCTAATTCGGTTGCTAACATTTTTGTCTAGATCTATTGATCGATTTTACGATATTAGAAGATCTTGTAAAAGTACTGTTCGTTGCATTTTTAAAATATCCAAATAGCTTTTTAATTGATTTTTGGTTAAATTAAATCCTTATTTTTACCTCCTAATAGTTCTCTTTGAAGTTGGTGTAGTTGTCGAACAGTTTTAGTGTTAAATGCTTTTTGCAATGCTTCTTCGCTATTGCCACCATGTTTCCAAACTTTGTTTCTTAATCTTGCTGCCTGTTGGCTCTGAATTACAAAATCTCCTTGAATCCATTCACTTCCATTGAAATAAGATGAGTCATCTATTGGCGGCATTATCTCTGCATCTTCTCTCATATAAACTTCTAAACTGCACCTCTTTTTACTGCATACATATTTTGGCTCTGGGCAATGATATATATTGCCATCTTTATGGTCTAAAACTTCTACAAAAGGAGGTAGACAACATCCTCTACAGTCATATCTTCCAGTATTATCCCAAACCTTTTGAGTTGGCATACCATAAATTACTATTAAAAATTTCCTATTACCGCACTCTGGGCAAACAGCTGGTTTGCCGCATCTGATTATTCTTTTTGGCTTATCTCTTTTCCCCATCACATGAAATCGTTCAACATGCGATTCCAGTCAACGACCCCACCATCTTTTTTAGTCTCTTGATCTAACTTTCGTAATTCTTTTCTTACTTCTTGCATTTCTTTAGAATATTTGTGGTCATTCTTTGCGTAAGGATCACTAGTGTAGTTACCAATAGTTTCTCTAGTAAATAGTTCCATAGTTTTCCTGATCAAGATTATCTATTTTAATTTTTTTGTTTAGTTCTAAATAACTTTTCTCATAATACAAATATACTTCTTGCGCACCATTATTTCGTTTGGCAATATTAGTAACCGACTCTTAAATTGGCACATCCAACTAGATGTTTCCATTAATGGCCAGATAGAAACGCAAGAATAAAAGTCAGGGATTTTCCAATAATTTTTCTTTCGGTTCAGCTGTTAAAAAGCTCTTACACAAATACTGATAGACAATGAAAATTATTAAGAGACTCAGATCGCTGCCAGGCGATTCACTGGGTGTTATACGCCGCACTCCGCCACTTGTTTTCGCAATGGCTGTCTTATCTCTCGGAGGTTTTATAGGCGCTTCCACAGTCCTTGTGAGAGGGTTCAGAACGGTTGAGAATACTATCACTGTTACCGGTGCAAGTACTGAAAGTTTTGAGAGTGATATCGCGAAATGGTCAGTCCAGGTAAAGACCTCAGGTAAAACTCAGATTGACTCATTTACCAAGCACAAGGAGTCCATTAATAAGACAATGGAATTCCTTAAAGCCAATGGAATTGAGGACAGTGTAAAGCAGGATGTTTATCTTGGCCCTGCGAGTATAAGTGAATATAAAACTAGGAATCCTAAGACTAATGAAATTATTAGAACTGAATGGATTACTTATCAGAATATTGAGATTGAAAGTAGGGATGTTTATAACATCCAGAAGACTCATAGTCAGATAACAGAATTGCTTGGGAAAGGGGTAAGGGTGAAACCAAGCCGTCCTGAATTCACCTATTCAAAGCTGGCCGACAAACGAGTTGACATGCTTGCAAAGGCGGCAAAGGATGCTCGAATCAGGGCTGAAGCTATCGCTCTTCAGGCAGGCTCTGAAGTGGGTGGATTAAAGAGAGTGAATACCGGAGTTTTTCAGATAACTGTTCCGAATTCTACGAAGGTAAGTAGTTGGGGTTCGTATGACACGTCGACTATCAAGAAAGACATCACTGCCGTTATGGGGGTGACTTTCGCGGTTAAGTAGTAGATCAGGGAGTCTTCTTTTTGCCTTTAAGGATCATCAGCAAAGGTAGACCAAAAAGCATCAGACCCCCATCAATTAATAAAAAAGTATTCAGATTCATCAATCCATTCCATCGGGAATATCCCAAGTAAGGGGTATTCCTTTTTTAACAGCATCTTTCTCTATCTGATCCATCTCTTTTCTAAGCTTGTTGTAATAGGCCAACTCTTCTGGATCATCAGAACCAAGACCATAATTCATGATCGCTGCAAGATAAATTTTATGCATTCGGTATGACGATAGTGACATTACTTAAGACAATCTATTTAAAATTATAAGATTGTTTTTATCCGCATTGCTTATCTTCACCATTAATACAGTATCTGGTGGCTTCGGTATTAAGTCTCATTTCACATGAAATTATCATTAAGGGTTTAACTGTTCCCTGCCCAAAATGTTTTGAATTGTAGTGAGAACAAATCCTACGTCTCGCACTCATCCAGTCTTTCCATAGTTTATCTTCATTCAATTCCTGTCTTAAATCCCAGTCTCTTTTATTTGCTTTCTCTGCGTAACACCTTGTATATTCTGGTGTTGCTCCTGTCTCTACACATTCAAAAGGATAATCTTCCCACTGTTTAGCGTTCCAGCTTTCAAAGGTGTGATCATGAGCCTTCAAAGGTATTTGTGAAAAGACTAATAATAAGGGTATTAGAAAGGTTTTTATCTTCATAAAAACTTAATATAGGGATTTTTATAGTATCTCAGATCCCAATCATTGCAAGGGATTACGTAACCCCCTCATAATACACGGGAAGAAGGGTTAAAAGACAAGAAATTGACAAGTTACTACTTACTGGATGTGTGTACATCATCATCGTAAGTACTGAAAATAACCACTCTCAACTACAACTAAACCACTTATATCTGATACGTGGGTATGTGTGTAAACACATAATGCACGTACTGTATATAGGTACCTTTAGTGTGATGGAGTGTATATTGTTTAAAACTGATTGGTTAGATGAGTAGTGAAGTAATGCATAAGGTAAGTGAGCAGAGATCAAGGAATATGTCTGCAATTAAATCGAAGAATACAAAGCCTGAAATCGCGGTAAGAAAACTTCTACATTCAATGGGATATAGATTCAGATTACATAGAAAAGATTTACCAGGTTCTCCTGATATCGTTCTGCCAAAATATAAAAAAGTAATTTTTGTGCATGGATGTTTTTGGCATAGGCATGAAAATTGTAAGTATGCTTCTACTCCAAAAACAAGAAAAGAATTCTGGGAAAGTAAATTTAAAGCAAACGTAAAAAGAGATAAAGAAATTCAGGAAAAAATAAAAAACATTGGTTGGCAATCTGTCGTTATTTGGGAATGTGAACTTAAAAGCAAAAAACAAATCAAACAAAAATTGTTAGCACTAAAAAATTATCATTAGACAAAGTTTTAAAAATAAATTTTCAAAAAAATCTGACTTATTTACTAAATCCTTTGCTTCTGGCTCTCTCTAATAATTTTAAGAGATTATTCCAATCTCTATCATTGAATTTTGAAATGCTTTTAGGTAGGGAACTTGCATTCCTTAACAAGATCCAGTCATTTTTTAATAACAAATTATTTTGATTACTAAATTCTAAAACTTTGGTCCAAAAGCTCCCACCATAGTTTATTACCTGCATTTGACTTGAAAATTCATTATCCATTTTCTTTAGTTTTATTCCTTCTTTTCTAATTTTTAAACCTTCAGATTTACTAATTGTGAAGCTATCAAATTTATCTGGTAGATCTAAATCAGTTTTTTTGAAAAGGTCCCAACAGGTCTTTTTCTTTGCATATTCTGTTCTATTTTTAATAGTCCCTTCGGGTGGGTTTTCAATATGATTCTGTGCCTCAAAACCGATTGATAATAAGATTTCCTCTAAATCTTCATTAATAGTTTGATTTTTCCATATTTTTTCAAAATTAAGTTCTAAACCTTTTTGTTTAAGAATCATATTCAATTTTGCGAGAGAGTAAGTTACGATATTTCTTCTATATCCACCCTTTTCATACCATTCTTGAGATGAAACTAATTTTTCAAAAATTCTGAAAATCAAAACCTTGCTCATTGAACTAATAAAGTATTGATCATTAAACTTTTTATTCTCTAGTCCTTGTTTATCCCACTCTTCTCGAATTAAGACAGAAAAATGTTGAAAACTTTTCTGTGCACCTTTACTAACTATATCTGGATAACCCTCAAAGCTATTAAGAACGATTGAAAGATCTGTCTTTGTAACTAGTTGTTTTCTGGGATAAATATTATCGAATGTTTTCCTCTCAGGCTTGGATTTTGATTGCTTTGCTTCAGCATATTCACCCCTTACTCTCTCATAGAACCAATAAGTTATTTGATTACTACCTGGAGCAGGAGGAGCACTTTTTAAATCAGATAATTTTTTAAATACCCTATGAAATGGATGATTTGAAAAGAAATCAGCTTTATTAACTTTATTTTGGCTATTAGCATATTCTGAGATTTTAGGAACAATTTCTTGAGATTTTTTATCTTCAACTACGGTTAGTTTCATCTGAACTTTGACATCTGATATATCAACATCTCTTTTGGAACTATAAAAAATTGATGCAGTAGTTTGACCACCATTCACAACTTGAAAATCATCAATTATGTCTATTGCAATACCGTGATTTGTAAGCGACTTTTTTATATTGCAGGCAGTTGCTGTAAGTCCGTTGTTATAGCAAAAAAACATACCAGGCTCATTTTCTATAGTTGTTTTAATACCATCATTTACACTTTTTTTCCTGGCTTGCAGAAAAACACGTACATTTTTTTCGAGTAATCTATTCCCAAATTTCTCATAAATCTTTGCGAGAGTTTCACCAGGCATGATGCATAAATAACTTTCACAAATATCATTTGGATTAGTCGCATTCAATGCAGATATAGCTCCTCCAAAATCTTCAAGTTTTATGGATATAGGTTCTTTCTCTTTTCCTGAATTTTTATATTGTTGTAATCTATTAATATCCCAACAAATAAATTCTGATTTGATTCCAAGAATAGGTAATGGGTGGAATTCTGTTTTCCTTATACTAAGAGATTTATTTGTAATAAATATAATTCTTATTTTTGAGATATCTTTCCATCTAAGGCGAACCATATCTGCAAATCCATATTCTGGACTTGAAACATCCATTTCATTAATGAAATCTTGGCTTAAACATTTAGATATGAAATTCCCAGATCTTTTGCAAACATTTTCAATATCTAATTTATTTACATTTTCGATAGTTTCTGAAGAAGAATAATCTGCAACAATTACATTCAACTCATTATCAGAATCAATAGGGTCGCTTCCATATCCATCGATCCTCATCCCCAATTTTTTAAAATAACATCTATCGGCATTATCAATTTCTCCCGCTGCAATTATTTCATCAGTAAAAACCTGAAAAAATGCTTCTTCAGTTAACGATCCATTCATTTCAGAAAATGAATTAACCTCGGCAGAAAGCCAATTTAAAGTTTCTTCAAGCGTTAGTTCCATTTAAAAATGATAAAAGGTTTTCCTTTGAAATTTCATATTTGTCTATTTGGTTCATAAAAATCGAATAACTTATATCTGTAAGAGCTGATGGAATTTTACGGCTTGTGATTGTAGGAAATGTATCATCTACTTCATAAAAACATATTTCATCAATTTCCCATCTCTCATCACTGTAGTCTTGTTGATCATTATATCCAACTTCTATCAATTTATTTGTAAACACATCCATAGATGAAGGATCATTTGATTCAAGTAATAAACCTCCTATTTTATTACACCAATCATTTAATGATTCAGCCTTTTCATTTTCTGACTTTACTATCCCGAAAACAGCAATAAATAATCTAGTTTTTGGTATAATATCAAGTTGATTCTCAGAAGATATTTTAATTGTAGGCTTTGCATTTGCTCTCTTTGTTTTTACTTCTACTTGAAATGTAGGAAACTCAAAATCCTTTGATGATTTTAAGGGTCCAAACCAATTGTCTACTGAAGTTTTTTCTCCAAAATACGGTATAAGGTAATCATTAAGAAAAAGTAATTCTCCGATTAGACCTTTTTGTTTCTCATCTCTTAATTTTTTCTCTCTCCCTTTTTGAAGAAGATATTGCCAACGCCAAGCTTTTTTTATAAAAATATTTAAAGCAACTTTTTCGTTTTTTTCAACTATAGAAGAAGAAATTATATCTTGTGCGTATACGTAAAATAGATCTTTATAGTTCTTGTCTAAAAGCTCTACACAAAGAAATTTAAAGTCCTGATTAATTGGATAAAAGTTGATGTAGTTGATCTTAGGAAATTTATTTTTTAAAGGAAGATTTGTGCTTTCATTTTTGATTTTAAAAAGTATACAAGGGTTATTATTTTTTTGTTCTACATACCAATAAAAATCATGATTTAAATTTTCATTTTCTGAATAAGGAAATCTCTTATTTGGTTTTATTCTGGCCCAAGGATCAGTCATAGTATTCCTCTTCTAGGTTTTCCTCTGAATCAGGGTCATCTAATTCTACTAAAGATAATTGTCTAAACCAAATATCATTGGCCCAATATTCTTCGACCTGTTCTTCAATCTCACTTACTGGAAATATTATTGAGTAAGCAGAAATAGTCATTTCTTTTGGGAGACCTACATCATATGATTCTGACGAGTCCATTAGATCGATAAAATGGAGAACCAGTAGAGGTTTTCTTCCATAGCAGTTGAATATTTTTGGGTTTTTCTTATCTTCAGGCTTGGCATAATCTATTAACTCTTCAATTTTTGATTGGGATAATCCTACCTGTGCAACTTTGCTTGAAGCTACTTTATTATTATCTGTCAATTTAAATTCTTCGTATGGTTCATTACCTCTTAATTTTCTTCTTATTGTATTAATTTTTAAGCCATTTACATTAATATTTTTCCTATTCTCCCCTGGAGATGGGATAAAAATATCCCAATTTTTTAATTCTCTATTCTCTCTCTTATTTATATAAGTATCTAAGGGGCCAGGATTAATTAATTGCTTTGAATAAGAGTTCGCTTCAAAATTAACAATGAATTTTCTAATAAGAGAACAATCAATATCTTTAATTAAATAACCCTTATCAGGAGATTTTATAAATTCTATTTCCTCTGTAATATTGTTCAAAGAATTTTTTATCAAGGAAGTAGCGTTTTCAAAATTAGAAGATAATTTTTTCTTATTGTTTGGAACGGCAAAAGTTTCAATAACTTTTCCGCTAAAATCTAAAATTGTTTTAACTTTTTCTGCTTTACCAGCTTTATTTCTTGCAGTAATTAAGAGAGAGTCTGGATGGCTTTTTACCTTTAAACCAAATTCAATAGGAGGTCTTCCAGATTGTTCTAGCTCTTTCAAATCCCTCATTAATTCTAGAACTGAGGATGTTACATGTTCGTAGTCTTCTTTCATATCTTCAGTCATCCAAATTCTACAAATGTCATCATATTCTGGCCTATATCCAAACCATCTCCCCATTTGTAAAAGCGTATCATACATCAAGGTATTTCTAAGAATATAAGAGTTAGTTAATCCATTTAAAGTTAAACCCCTTGAGAGTGAAAATCCGCCAATAACTATATATGATTTTGGAGAAAATTTTCTTTCTTTATCCTTATATTCAAGTCTTTCTTTTGAACGTTGATTTATTACTTTTACATCAATTCTTGGGTAGGTTTTTTTGAGAGAATTTAGGATAGAATTCCATCCCAAATTTACATTTTGAAAATACTTATTAAAAATTTCTTCATAGTCTAAAAATTCGATTTTTCGGGCATTACCTTTTAAGCCTATGTAAGATCTTATTTTCTTTTTGATATCTTTAACCTCATCTTCAATTTTAATTTTTAATAAATTTTGAACTTGTGTAAATCTACTTACATTAACCATCATACTGCTATCATTTTTTAACCAAATTCCTCTAATATTTTTTATTGCATCTTGTATGAAAAAACAAATTATTGCTTCTCTTAGACTTGGTGGAATTTCAGGGTCAAGATCTCTTTTATGAATTTTAGGATCTAAGGGAATATAGTTTTCACTATCAGTAATATGCTTGATTACGGTACTTTTAATTGTGCTTGTTTCAGAAAATATTTTTTTTGGACCAAAATAATTATCTGGAGGCTCTAGACCTACAATAAAATCTCTTGGAAATAAATCCTTAGATTTAAGATTTTCTTGAACGTATTCATGCTCATTATTTTCTTTAGATCTTTTATATGAAAAAATTAACTCTTCTGAATCAGGATCTATAAAGATATTTGCAAATGGAGTTGCTGTATATCCAACATAACTTGACCGAGAAAAAATATTAATAATCTTTCTTATTTGACTGTTTATCTTGGTTACTTCCCCTCTTTTATATTTAGTATTTATAGACGCGTTATCTGCTTCATCATCAATAATAAGAAGTGGGAGATTTATTTTATTCGAAATATCCACAGCGGGAGATCCTTCAAAAAAAGAAATAAGTCTTTGAAGAATACTTGTATTTTTTTTGATCACAAATATTAAAGGCTTTGTCTCACTTTCATCAATTATTATTGGATTTCTTCTGGCTGCAGCAATATCGAAATCGTAACTTCTAGAAGAAAATGGTCTAGGGAATACACGCCTACCAGTATTACGCCCAACGCCAACTTTTTTAAACCTCGCTGTTTTTAAGTCTCTATCACCTCCAATAAAACCTTCATTCACCCTTTTTTGTGTTTGATCTCTTAGGTTTTCATGAATCCCAGTGATAACGATAATTACTTTATAACCAAAATCAGCAGCTTTATTTATAAGACTTATATAATTAGCGGTCTTGCCACTTTGAACTGAGCCTACAACCATACCTCTCCTCTCCCAAAAATTATTATTAGCAGGATCTCCACAAAGACCTAATATCTTTTTAGTTGCCTGATCAATTCTTGAAACTACCTTACCAGGAAAGTTTTCTTCAGCTTTTAAATATTTTAAATAATCCTCTGAATATTGAATATCATTTTGAAAACTTTCTTCGATTCTTTCAGGAGTTAACCATTCAATAAAATTAGGATCATCTCCCTTAATGCATGAGGCCTCTTCCATTGAAATCCCTTCAATATTTTGTACTTTTTTTATTACCTTTTTTATTTCATTAATATCTAAATTTTCAAATATGGGAGAGTCCGCTAATTTATAAACTATTTCTTCGATCTGCCTCTCTTTACAGTCTCCTTCGTTTCTTACTAAAACAAGAGACATATCTAATAAGTTTTCAAATGATCCTAGAGAACTCATATCAAATCTTTAATTAATGGCCAAGATTCTTTAAAAGGCGAAAGCTTTTGTAAAGTTTCTTTCGCTTGAATTAACGTAACTTTATCATTTATTGTCAACTCTTTTATAAAGCTTTTTGCTGTAAGGATTATTTTTTCAAGTTCATCTTTTTCCAGATCTTTTGAATCAATTAAATTTATATTTTTATCGTCAGAAAAATCAGCATATATTCCTTCAGCTATTCCACCAATTCCTGCATCAATTAAATTGAGAATATTTTCGAGATTTTGTTTTGATTCATGATCAATATTTTTTAAAAAGCTTTTTATTAGTGGGTGCTCTCTGCTGACGGAATAAAAAACGCCTTCTTTATTAGCTTTTCTGTCCCAAATTGGAAGGATCTGCGTATTTGAGAGTCTTTGAACTCTATTATTAAAATTTCTTTCTGCAGGAGAGACTAATTCTCTAATAATATTTCTAAGCCGTTTCCTTATAAATGGAGGGGGAACAGCCTTACTTTTTTTTACATCAAGCTGCCAAATAACATCATTTGAGTTGTCAATATCAATTTTTACTCTGCATAATTTACGCTTGGGTGTTTTCTTTTCTAAACCAAACCATGTTGGTTCTGAAATTAGTCTTCCATTTCTATATAAATAGAAACCTTGATTAGCTAAATAGCCTTCTTTACCTGCATAAAGATTCCATTCCTCTTCTGTACATTTTTCTTTACTTGGTAAAGTAAAAGATTCAACCAAGCAACTTAAGTTTTTATCTTTTATATACTCCTGAGGGGAAGAAGTTGATTTTGATTTAAAAAAAGGATCATATGCATCGCATTCGATATTATTGACAAAAAATCTTATTTTATTTCTGTCTCCATTTATATATCTCTGAAAGGTTATTCCAACATGATTAGTTAAGTTATAAATTATATTTTCGAATGTTTCTTTCCCATTTTGCCTATCTTTCTTTATCAAAGTATCAATATTTTCCCATCTAACAGTAGTACCTTTGCAATCATCAGAATTTTCACACTTAGATATATCTAGTAGCCATTTGTTTTCCTTTTCAACTTTGTCTAGATCCCATATTGCACAAAATGTTTCACCCTTTTTAGTTGTTTTTACAACTAATCTTTTGCATTGAGAAAATGAAGCTGTTTTTAATCCTAATCCAAATCTCCCTAAATCTTCACCACTTCTTTTTTCTAAAGGGCTATGAGTTCCAGGCCTCATTGCTTCTCTTAGTTCATCCAAAGACATTCCTTTCCCGTTATCTTTTATTTCTATGATTGGATCTACACCTTCCCATAAGCAGTTTATTTCTATTTGCGATGCTTCTGCTGATATTGAATTATCTAAAATATCAGCAATCGAATTATTAAATGAATATCCTAAGCTTCTCATGCTCATTATCAGCGAGCTCGCTCTTGGTGTGACCTCTTCTTCAGCCAAAAATCTAATACCCCTTTTCTTTTTTAAGTGAATCTTTAACGAAAATATACTTTTTTTTTAAATCTTTCAACATGTTGTTATGGCTCTCCATTATTTTTTTCTTCGATGTTCTTATCAATATTTTTTTGTTTATTGAGTAAATTTATATATTCTTAAAATTCTTGATGCCGATCTTTAATATTTATTTGTATCTTTTCATGATGCAATTTGTGAATCTAATGAGGAAATTTTAGGAACTCCATGTTTGGAATTATCGAAATTTTTAGATGAAATCTCCTTGATTATTTTTTCAATAATTACCTCTTTTTTTTCTTGTTTTGATAAGGCAAGTAATGAGCAATAGCCTGTCCCCTCACTGTCTGTCTCTAGTAAATGACCTATATGTATATCTCTATTCATATTGCTGAATTTTAAGATTTCATGATCAATATCCATGATCTGAGAAATAATTCTGCTAATAAATATTGATTGTTTTATTTCTGTGGTTAATCCAACTGTAGCTAAAGCACCTCTTACGGAATTCCTTGAAAACAAATCATATTCTTTTCTTGCGATTTCACTCCAGTCAATTTCATCTTTTGTAAGTTCTTCAGCAATCAGTTCTAGTGAAGGGATATATTTTTCAAGACTAAAACTTTTTATTTTCATTTTTCTAGCTTTATCTTGCAGAAAAATCTCAGGAGCAGGCCAAAAGTTTTTTAATCTTTGGTAGGTATCTTTTTTCCTTCTTTCAAGATCTTTATCTCCTAAGATCGCAGGTTTATTTTTTTCTTTAGTATTTTTTTTAAAAGTCTCTGGAAGTAAATTTCCAAGACAAGCATTCCATGCCCTTATATTGCTTGGAATTATTTTTCTGCCTTCCCTTTTTTTTGTCCATATAAGTTCAACTTCTTTTTTATTTGATTCATACCAGTTAATAAGATTTTCTCTAAGTTTGGGCACTACATCAGATTGTGTAAATTCTTTCTCTTTTTTAATTGATTTCATTAAAGATTTACCGAGTTCGAAAGCAACAATCGGTGCAACAGCTTCTCCAATTTGGTGGAATCTATTTGAAGGCCCTCCATAAAAATTGAAACCATCAGGGAAAGACTGAACTCTGGCCGCTTCTCTTACTGATAGGGTTCTATTCTGGTGAGGGTGAATATACCAATAACCATCTTTTGACATATGTGCAGTTATTGTCAGACATGGTTCATCAGGTTTGAGGATATTGTATTTATCACCAAAACTCATTTTCTGATTTTGCTTTACTTGCTTACCCTCTCTGAAAGCTTTGCTCGTAACTGAATATCTTCTTTGCTCTTCTGATAATTGGGAATATTTGATCCCGGTTGATCGCATTAATTTAAATGTCTCAAGATCATCTTCCCTTACTTTTCTTATCAGATGGTCATGAATCATCTCGTCATCAATATCCAACCAATCCCTCATTAATTTCTGATAATCGTTTTTCGGTCCTTCATAGCTATATTTTTCATCCCACTTTTCATCCCATCCTCCTTTAAGAGGAGGGAGATCTGAAATCGCCTCGTCTAATGTGACTGCCTCTTCGACAGAATCATATTTTGGCTTTGGCCATTTCAAAGGAGCGCATTCATTTATTTTTGTTCCGGAAATAAATAATCTTGGCCTTAGTTGAGGTACTCCATATTGCCATGCATAAATTAATTTAGGATTTATGCGATAGCCAGCTTTCTCAGCTCTATTAATTATTGATCTATATATTTCCTGCTCACCTGTCTGCGCAATATCAGTAACATTCTCCATTAGAAAAGCTTTTGGTTTAACCTGCTCCACTATCGAAATAAATGATTCCCATAATTCTCTTCTATCTTCATTAAGTTCATGATGTTGAGCAGAAACTTCTTCGTTATGTTTTCTCCATTTGATATTTCGGGAGAAAGGCTGACATGGCGGACCACCTGCAATAAGTGATATTTCTCCACACTTATTAAGTTGTTCTGAAATTTCATTAATAACTTTTCTTTTGCTTAAATCACATTCATATGAACATCCACCAAAGTGATGTCTATGAGTCATTATTGAATCGTTTCTGATATCGCAGGCCAGTATTACATCAAAATTTGCACGATGCAGTCCAAGGCTCAAACCTCCAGCACCTGAAAAAAGGTCAACAGCAAAATAAGGTTCTTTTTTTATAGATCGAACTTTTGCTGCATATTCAGGAAGTTCATCAAAACTGCATGAATCTAGATGTGCCTCAAGTTCTGATGAAGGCCCTCTTACAGGACTTAGTCTGTGTGGATCACTTTTGCCTACTGCATTTTTATGAATCATGCGACCTCTTTACTCTGAGTATCAATTAACTGCTGGAGTTGTTCTTCACTTAAAAGATCAAGACATATTGAACCTCCAAGGGAATTTAGTTTTCTTATTGCACTTCTTATTTTGCTGTCTGGCAATTCAACTAGCTTTTCAGTAAGTATTCTATTTATCTTTGGGATCAGGCCAAATTCACGATCACTCAAACCAAGATGAAGTTCCTGACTGGTAAATAATTTTTTGACTAGGGAATAGTCAGAATGATCATTCTCCATCATCCTGTCGGCGGCAAAAAAAAGTCTCGAGAAAGTATTTCTGCCGTGTCCATTTATAGATGATGTTCCAAGAAATCTAAGTGATGGAACATGTTTCTTTCCAGTTCCAACAGTAAATCCATCTTCCGGATCAACCGGAATATTACCTCTCCATCTAAGCCACGGAATATTTGGATATCTTATTACGCATAGCCAGTGCCACATCCTCATATCAGTAAGAATATGAGAAGGCAGAGATTTGAATGTTGTATGAACACACTCAACTAATCTTGCATCCAGGTTTGCACCAATTACTTTTTCGAGAATAAGTTGATCTATAAGTGTTGAGAGATTCGTAAGATCAACCGTGCAGTTTACTTCCTCTACACTTACAGAATCTGGATTTCTTAAAGCAGAGATAAGTCCATTACTTATCAGAGGTGATTTCAATCTGAAGAGTTTTTCGCTCATGCAACCTCCTCTTTTTCAAGGTCAGTGGGAATCTCTGATTCAAAAATGCACCCTCTCGCCATTATTTCGGCCAATTCCAAAATCTTTGTTTCCTCCTGGATTATTGAACTCATTTTTAGAATAAACTTCTGAAAAGATTCGGGTGATCTAAGTTCATTAGCAAGAGCAACAACCGCCTCATGTGGAGAAATATTTGTTTCAAGAAGATTCTTGGAAAATAGAGATAGAGTCTGAAGTTGTGATGGCGGCAATTGCTCAACAATTTCTTCACTGCTCAGGTCACTGTTTATATTCAACATATTCTGGATGGAGTTCATCGAAATAGAAATAAGCATGGTCCAAACAGTGGAACAAATTGCGGTGAAGATGATATCTCTCTGAAGAGAATTGATATCTTTCCTCAAGGCCTTACTCATCAGAAGTTTTTTCAATGATGTAGTCACATCTGCATTCATTTCAATTACTGGAGGTTCACTTGGGATTAATCTCCATAACTGATCTTTACTCTCAGGGGGGAAAGATTGCCACTTTATGTTGAAGATTGAGTCGTTATTAGCTTCGGCGGTTGCGAAACGAATGGTGTGAATAAGACTCCTCCCAATTATCTGCCCCATTTCTGTGGCATAGCCGCTCCTTGATTTTTCTCCGGCAAATTGTTCTGTTCTTACAAGCAGAGCTTCTGCTCTGACTTCTTCTCCATTTAAAAAAGATATATAGGAAGTTTCGGAAAAGAAGAATCCACCACCGCCATCTTCTAAATTAATTATTTCTCTTCTACCTGTTGATCTGCTTATGAGACGACATATGAATTTAACCGGAGGCTTTTTCCTTTCTGTGGGATGAAGAGTTTCTTCCCATTCAAATGGAGCAGTTAGCAGAATTTCAAGTTTTGTCTTTTTAAGTTTGCCATTGAACTTGAAAGTAATTCCATTGCTTACTTCCTGAATCACCTCTTCAGAAATACTGTCTGGAGCTGTTATTCGAAATGCTCCATCAAGATCAATTGTTTTCCAAGGGACGAAATGCATGATTAACCCACCTTCCTGAAGCCTGCAATTTCAGGGTTTACTCCTGATGGAGGTTTGACTATGCACTCAAAAGGAACTGATGAAAATTGGTTTTCAGCAGAGAATACAAATCTCCTTGAATCAGAATCGTCATATGAAATATATTTTTCACTCCCCATAATTCTCATATCACTTATTCCCCACATTTCTCCCTGGCCACTGTCTGCAATGCTCTGGAAAGATAAATATACTTTTGCAGTTCTGTTTGATTCACCTGATCGTACTAATTCGCCGGCTATTCTCCATCCATTGGCTTTTTTAATGAAGCAGCATTGATCTCTATCTATAACAACTTCAAGTGCGGAACTTTTTGTCTTGGATAGACTTTTCTTTTCTTTAATTCCTCTGCCAAGATTAATCATTCTTTTAAGCATTTCTGGTCCTTCATCTGGAGGTGCAATAAAAGAAGTCAGTAAGTTCTGAATGAGGATCTGCCTTAGTTCATATCTGATTCCTCTAAGTCTGTTGGCATGACCTCTCCATGTATAACTTTCTCTCAGTCTTCTTGTTGTGGGCAGCCAGTCATCATGAGTCACTGGCTCACCTGCACGGAAATATTCTTCAGCGAATGCGTTATATTCCCTGCTTAACTCTGTCTTGTCAGATTTAGCAATCTCATTCAATGATGTACCTACAAATGCAGCTGCACAATAGGAACCTCCATCACTTAACTTTGCTCCTTCGGCATAATCTATAACCATTCCAGAACCCCTTATAAGTGCAATGGTTGAACGGCATGGCAGACATTCCTCATTGGAAGAGACTCTTGCAACTCCAAGTCTGACAGTACTTTTAAGCTCATCATGAAGAAGTTCAGGATTGTCTGAGGGTTCCACTCTTCTAGGTATGGGAAACTCAACATCAATTGAGGAACTGTCGCCTGGGAATAATGATTTTGCACCTTCATAAGGTTCGACTCTTCCGCACTCAACGAATGGAGACCATATTTCATCTGCACGCGCTTCAGATATATATTCAGCTGATTTCCCCTCTTCCCGAAATACTCTTGCTTTGAAATCAAGTCTTTCCCAGCTGATTGCAGGCCAGAACCATTTTGATGCAGCTTTTGTGAAATCTCTGCAGAGCTCCTCGGGATCTCTTATCCCTGATGAACCGGTATCATCACGATCAGGTTCGTGAAAAGTTGGAATGAGGATAGTTGTTCCGCACTCAGTTTCATTGTCACGATTGAGAAGAATTTTTTCTGCATCTCTTTCTTTCATCCAGATGGATTCCGCAATTGGAATACCATCTTTTTCACTTTCAGACCCCATATAGGCACCATCAAGCCATGATTTCCCGTCCATTTCATGAGCAGGAATTTCGCTTCTTCCAAAAATTCTTAATTTCTTTCTGCCTTCAATTCTTGATGAGAAAAGAACAGTGAATATTCTTGAATGCATCCAGCTGACTGCCTTCCCCAGTCCAAAGCTTCCTCCTAGCCCAGACTCTTTTCCGGTTGAAAAATTCTGCACACATAGTTTACGGAAATTTCCTTTCTCGTCCCAGTCATCACCTGTCAGACCATCAGTTCCGTAATCACTTATTTTCAGACAGACAAGATCAGATGATTTCATTGATTCAAGTCCGGCCTTCAGGGTAAGGGCAGTTCCACTTGAACCTTTCACTGATGAAAGATGAGGAATAAGAGTTTCACTGTTGATTGATTTAAGAAATTTCTCTTTTTTCTCTCCCTTAAGCACAATCAGATCAAAAAATATTTTCACCTTTTTATCCTTTCTCTGATCGAGACTGTTCTGACAGATTTCTCTTACAAGTGTTTCCAGCAGTGATCGTTTTCTCTGTGACCCACCTGCTTCAAAAATCTCACTCGCGGCATTACCACCACTGGATCTACCCTGTCCAAGCGATGGTGTCCCAATCCATTTCAGTTGTGTCTTTGCTGTTTTCAAATCCCCTTCAGACACTATATAAAGCGTTAATAAATAATAGATGCCACGATCAGATTGTCATCTCAAGGCCAGAGAATTGCAACATTTAGAAGCCATATTATAAATATTAATCATAAATTTCTTTACAGATTTTATACGCTCTATCACTTGCAATAACCCCCTATGGGGGACTGCCCATCTGTTGCGGTCAAATTATTTATAGGGATTGCTGTAAATTATCTTCAGTCCACTTAAATCTTGTACTTATACATCTATATCTTTTGATGTTGAAATCAGCTGGAGTTCAAATTATATTGTAGAAATTCTAAGCTTATAAATGACCGACAATTGCGAGGCGAGATGGAAACCCACTCAAAATCAGATTGATGATTTAATACTCCCCGCATATACAGAAATGGCGAAGAAGAGTGTCGAATATATAACTAAGTTTAAATGTCCTTCGGGGTAAGTGGCTGACATGCTCAGAGATATTGCAGATGCCCTAGAATCTTCTCATCCTGAATCTGAAAGTGATTGTTCATGCTGTTAAATTCTGAACTGAATTAAATATTTCCTGTATTAGTTCTATACAGAAACTGATAATGATTAGACTTTTTCTGAGATTTTTCTTTGAAATTACTTGTCTTTATTGATTTTTGTTTATAAAAATGTAGTTATCGGCACAAATTTTAGAACTTTAATATTTTGGGACTATATAAAGTAAAAACCTTACATAAGGAAAAATCATATTCTTTTTCAAGAATCGGACCTGATATTTACGGCTCCACTCATCCTCAGAATTTATTATCTGAAATTAAGGAAAGAGCAGAATTTCTTTATGAGTTATTGGATAGGCACGTAATTTCCATAGACCCCTTCAGCAAAGATTGTCTTCTACAACTTTTCAGGCTGGCTGCAAAATTCGAAAGTAACCCAAACAGATATATTTCCCATAACAGTCCCCTCAAGGGAAAGATACTCATAAATGCCTTCTATGAACCAAGCACACGAACAAGGTTATCGTTTGATAGCGCATGGCACAGGCTGGGCGGCGATTCAATAAATATCACCGATAAAAGTTCCACTGGAATTGCCAAGGGAGAAACCCATCTGGATATTGCTCATATGTTTAATAATTACGGTGACTGCGTTGTCCTCAGAGAAAGTGACAATGAGGCGATCTTTGAAATGACAAAATCATTGAGAATTCCAATAATAAATGCCGGTAACGGAATCGATGAACATCCCACTCAGGCGATGTCTGATCTTTATACTATTTTTAAATGGAGACCGCATCTGGTTAACAAATCAATTAATGATAGTGAAAAAATAACCATTGGTATCATCGGAGTTCCATCACGTATGAGAACAGTCAGATCTCTTCTGAAATTATTCTGCAAGTTTCCATATTTCATAAAAAAAATTATTGTCATTTACGATGACAAATCAATTGATCAGAACGATTTATTTGATGAAGGCCAGCTTGAACAACTTATTGAATCTGATCTGAAGATTGAGCTGGAGACGGATATGCAAAAAGTATTACCTTCCCTGGACGTTACCTATATAAATGCAATTGCATGGGTGGGAGAAAATTACGAGGTTCATGGAAGTTCATTTAAATTGCACAGTGAGTTGCCATTTAAAAAAGATTCCATAATATTGCATCCACTTGCTCGTGGTCCTGAATTGTCAACATCATTGGATCAGACCTCAAAAAATTGGTATTTTGCTCAGTCAAGAGGAGCGGTATTTGTAAGAATGGCATTACTTACCTGTCTGATGGATAGAACAACAAGAGTGATGGATGTCGTTTAACTAGATGTGTGGAATAGGCGGGGTTTTTAATAAATCAAAAGATAAATCTGTTGAACCTCAGATTCTTGTAAATATGGCGGCTATTCAAAGCCATCGTGGACCTGACGGTTTTGGATATAAATTATCAGATGGTGCTTCTGTAGGATTCTGTCATGCGAGATTATCAATAATAGATTTAAATGAAAATCGAGCCAGACAGCCTTTTGTTGGTGGTGCCGAAAATCATATTCTGATGGCGCATAATGGTGAATTTTATGACTTTCAGAGAATCAGGGCTGATCTTGTTGCACAGGGGGTAAGCTTTTCTTCAAAAAGCGATTCGGAAATATTACTTAGGCTTTATGAGAAATATGGCATTGATGAATCATTATCTTATCTGCGAGGAGAATTTGCCTTTTCATTGTTTGATGCAAAACAGGATTGTCTTTATCTTGTAAGAGATCGTTTTGGGATTAAACCTCAATATTGGATTGAGACCAATGATTCCTTAATATTTGGCTCTGAATTAAAAGTATTATTTGCTCATCCATCAGTTGAAAGAAAATTTACGGGTGAAGGACTGGTTCATCAATTGATGCAGGTAATGGTACCTGGCTCTACAGCATTTGCCGGTGTTAAACAAGTTAAACCCGGATATATCCTTAAGGTCAAAAGAGTAAATAATAAATTTCAGATAACAGAGGAAAAATTCTGGGATATAAATTTCCCTAAGAAAAACACTTATGAAAGAGATAAAAGTGAAAAATATTTTATTGAAAATATTAGAAAAGAATTGTTGAGAGCAGTTGAATTAAGAATGGTCGCTGATGTTCCTGTCGGCTGTTATTTGTCCGGTGGAATTGATAGTTGCTCAATTTTGGGATTGGCTTCTGCCATAAGTCAAAAATCAGTAAAGGCATTCACGATTGGTTTCAGTGATGAAAGATATGATGAAACTTCGATAGCAAAAGAGATGGCTGTCGCCACCAATGCAGATCATGAGATTTTAAAAATAAATGGAGATGATCTGTATGGGAATTTTGAAAAGGTTCTATGGTTTACTGAAAGATCTATTTATAACACCCTTGCAATTGCAAAGTACCTTATGAGTAAAAGAGTGAATGAACTCGATTATAAGGTCGTTATGACAGGAGAGGGCTCAGATGAATTGTTTGGGGGCTATCCCGCTTTTAGAAAAGATATGTATACCTATGGGGTCGGAATTTCTAATTCAGAATCTGAGAATCTTAAAGAAAATCTGGAAAATTCAAATGATATTTTCAAGGGCGCGATGCTAGCTAATGAAGAGATAAGTAATAAATCTTTCAAGGAATTTTTAGGATTCACGCCAAGTTGTCTTCAACCTTGGCTTGCATGTGAAACTTATGCGAAAAGTCTAGTCTCAAGTAAATATAAAGAGATAACGGAAACTTATGATCCCGGGGCGGCAATTTTTGGAGAACTTGACCTTGCACAGTTAGAAAATAGATACGCAATTGATCAGGCTCAGTATGTTTGGATGAAGACTATGCTTGAGGGCCAAATTCTCACATGGGGTGGAGATAGAGTGGATATGTCAAATTCAATGGAAGCCAGACCTGCATTTTTAGATCATCACCTAGCTGAAGCTGCCGTTGCTGTCCCCCCTGAATTAAGGATTAAAGACAATGTCGAGAAGTATGTTTTAAGAGAAGCCATGTCAGGATTGCTGCCTGAATCACTATATAAACGTGAAAAATTTCCTTTCATGGCTCCCCCCTCCCATGCAGATAAAGATAATTTAAGTTCTATGCAGGAAATTGTGAATGAATTTTTAAGTCCGGAGAGGATAAGAGAATTTGGAATCTTGGATGAAACAGAAGTAAATGATTTGCTGAATAAATTTTTTAGTTCAGAGATTGATGCCTCAGAAAAAGTACAATTGGATGCAATAATCAATCATCTTTTAAGCGTTCAGATCTTATATAAGATTTTTATAATTGAGGATATCCCAGATAAGGCTCAAAAGATGGCTGATAATTTGGGCTGGAAAGTTTGAATTCGTTTCTTAAATTAATTTCTGAAAAGGTGTAAACCAATACAGGTTTTATTTGAAAAATAAGAGACCTTAAATAGGCTTAAGTAATAGAAGTATGAGTTATAGCGCTGGGTTAAATATCCTAGAGCCACAGGTAATAAATAAGGAGAGAATCCAAGACTTGATAAATTCTTTTTCTTCAATCGGAGCTTCTGAGAATGGTTCTGTTTCAAGAAGAGGTTTTTCTGATGAAGATATATATGCAAGAAATTTTTTTATGACAACCCTTAAGGAATTAGGTTTGAAAATAAGAATTGATACTGCAGGAAATATTATTGCAAGATTAGATGGGCATGATAATAATCTACCTCCCATTGTTACCGGATCTCATCTCGACACTGTTCCAAAGGGAGGTAAGTATGACGGAACTTTAGGAGTGATTGCAGGAATTGAAATTGCTTTTTTTCTTCAGGAAAATGACATTAAATTAAATAGACCATTTGAAATAATTGTCTTTGCTGATGAAGAATCGACAATGATTGGTTGTAAAGGCTTTACAGGTAATTTATCTGTTAAAGAAGAAGATTTTGTTACCAGTAATTCTTGCTCCATAATTAATAATCTTTCTCGGATTGGTGGAAATTGGCTTGAGATTAAAAGTGCGGCAAGAAGTAAAAAAGATATATTCGCTTTTCTTGAATTACATGTTGAACAGGGAAAGGTACTTGAAGATGGTGGTTTGGATATCGGAATTGTTAATGGAATAGTAGGTCAAAAAAGGATAACCGTTAGGGTTAAAGGTCAGGCAAATCATGCAGGAACTACCCCGATGTCAAATAGAAGTGACGCACTTTTGGCCGCCTCTAAAATTATTGTTGGCATTGAACAGATAGCTAAAACTACTTCTGAAAGTGCAGTCGCAACTGTCGGTAAATTGAAATTACATCCCAATGCGGCAAATGTTATTCCAGGAGAGGCAGTATTCACAATAGATATGAGAGATTTGGATGAAGATGTGATTGGGAACATGAGCTTAAGAATTGAGAATCTATGCTCAGAAATTCAAGAAGGTACTAGATGCGTAGTACAGATAGAACCTCAATTTGAAGTGATCCCCACTAAGTCATGTCCTAAATTAGTGAGCTCTTCATTTCATGAATCTGAAAAGTTGGGATTTAAAACTGGAATCTTACCAAGCAAAGCAAGTCATGACTCACAAGAAATAGGAAGGATCTGTCCTATGGTTATGATCTTTGTCCCAAGCAGAAATGGTCTGAGTCATTCCTATAAGGAATATACTTCTCTTGATCAATGTGCTAATGGTATTGAGGTTTTATTAAATACAATATTTTTCATTGATAAGAATTTTTTAGACAAGCCACTAATGATATAAATGACATTTTCAATTATTGGTTTTGATCCTTTAAAAAATAGATTTGGTGTTGCAGTTTCTTCTTGCCATATAGCTGTTGGCTCAACAGTTTCATTCGTTAGATCACAGGTTGGTGCTGTTGCAACTCAAGGGCAAACTAATCCTTATTTAGGAATAAGAAGTCTTGAGTCACTCCAATCTTGCTCTGATTCGAAAATTGTTTTGGAAGATTTAATTAAAGAAGATTTTGGAAGGGAAAAAAGACAGGTTCACTTAATTGATAAGTATGGGAGAAGCGAATGCTGGACAGGTCAAGAATGTTTTCAGACAAGCGGACATATTAGTGGAGAAAACTTTTCTGTAGCTGGCAATTTTCTAGAGAATATTGAAGTTCTTGAGGTGATGGCTGATGTTTTCAAACAAAGTGATCCAAATATTAAATTAGGGAAAAGACTACTTGATGCTCTTAATGCAGGAGAAAGTGTAGGTGGAGATAAACGAAGCCTCCGTTCAACCTCAAGCGCTCTAAAAGTTAGTGGAGAACTAGGCTTTCCTCTTTTAGATCTGAGAGTTGATTATCATGATTCCTCTGTAGATGAACTAATTAGAATTTATAAACATAGTCAAAGTGAGTGGGCCCAGGAATGGAGAGACTCAATGAATGACCTGCCTGAAATGAATATGAAACGGGAATTTAGGGTTGCTTAAACTTTAATTATTATTTTCAAATTTTTACAAAATGAAAAGCGACCCACCTCTCCGAAGTTGCTAAAGATTAGCAAATTCTCGTTTTATATCGATCGCTAAAGACCTATTAAATTAGGAGCAAAAATTTTGCTCAGATAATGCAATAGGGATTGCTGAAAGACTTACTGCAAAATAATCTATTGCGTTTAAATTCCTTTACTGATTTTGAATAAATATTAGCTGTAAGGATTGCTCCAAAATTTACTAAAACTACAGTCAAGACCAGTAGCTCGATAGCGAGGTTGGTCATAAGATTACCCTCCTTAAACTTATATAAAACTCTATAACGACTTTGTAAGTATTGAAAAGAGTTTAAATTCTTATTTTTGGGAGTCTAAATCTTTCTTAGTTAGTTGCTTTTTTACCCTTAGCGATCATTACCACTGGTACTAAGAGATAAGTAAAGAAAGAGATTAAGAAAATGTCTATGTTCATTGGTTTTTACTATAAATTTTTTAAATCTTGCTCTATTTTCTCAAGTTTTTTGTTTAGTTCTGTTTTCTCCTTCAATAGAGCTTTTTTCTTTAATTGAAGTTCTTTGTTAAATGGAGAATTAAAGTACTTTTTGTAAGCTAGAAAAAATACAGCCAGTGCTACAACAATCCCTATCGCGCCAATTATTAGTATGGGCGAAGATGGAAAATCGTAGAATGGTACAGACAGTAGAAGCATTTAGACAAAACCTGGTATTATTTGGCCTGTTGTTAAGTAAGCTCCGACAGCAGCAATTAATCCAAGCATTGCGAATCTACCATTGAGAGTTTCTGCAACAACTTTTTCTTTTTCGATTGTTTTTACTTTAGGGTTTGAATTTGTCATTGGATTTGAAATTAGATAGTTTAAATTTTCGTTTTGAAATTGCTTGGTTAGATAAGCAACGAGGATAGCTGTGAAGAATACGATTACAGCTAAAAAACCTAAAAGAGGAGACATTAAAAAATACCTGGAATTATTTGGCCTGTAGTTGCATAAGCTCCCAAAAGTGCAACTAAACCGATCATTGCCCAACGACCATTAACTTTTTCTGCGTTTTGAGGATATCCATAGTAAGAAACAGATTGATCAACATAAGGACGAGGTTCAGTTGGAAAAATATTTTGCCTTCCACCTGATTCTGTAGTTATGTATGAAGAATTAGTCATTGGTTAAATAATTTAATTGTTAATAAACGTAACATTCTTATTAACTAATGTAAAGAAAAAGGTTAGAAATATGCGTATTTCGGTACTTTGTAGGCAATTACGATACATATATGTAACAATAAGATATTTATTTTTAATGTTGAAGCTAATAATTAAAATATCAACCATGCATATATTCAAAAATAAAAAGTACATCTTTTGTTGTTATCAAAATATATTTACTTACCTTATGTCCAAGACATATGAGACCCGCTAATAGTTAGTAATTGACAGTCGATCGATAAAGGGGCTTTCCTGATATCTACCTTTAAAACGGAAAAGTGGACCCGAAAACGGACGTCCACTTCTGAATAATTTCTTTGTACGATAGTGGAAGTTTCTTTAATACCAAGCTATCCCGGGAGTGCCCTCGTCGGGACTTGAACCCGAGACCTCTCCCTTACCAAGGGAGTGCTCTACCGCTGAGCTACAAGGGCAATTTAAAGTGGGCCGGGTTGGATTTGAACCAACGTAGGCAGAGCCAGCGGATTTACAGTCCGCCCCCTTTAACCACTCGGGCACCGACCCCCACTATTTGAACTTATCAGTTAATGGACACTTTGTGTGAAAATGTTTTGGTTTTTTTGTTTCTTTCTAGATAGCATTTGTAAAGAAAAGATTTTATTGATGATGAATATCTTATTAATAAATGGACCTAATCTAAATCTTTTGGGGACTAGAGAACCTGAAATATATGGGAATAAAACATTGAGTGATATCGAGAAAGACTTAAACATAACTGCAGAAAGTAAAGGAACCCTTCTTGAATGTTTTCAAAGTAATCATGAAGGTGAAATAGTTGATAAAATTCAAGATTCGGTTAACAAGATTCAAGGCATTCTTATAAATGCTGGCGCTTTTACTCATACCTCCATCTCGATTAGAGATGCTTTGATTGGATCAAAAATTCCATTTGTAGAGTTACATATATCAAATATTTTCAGTAGAGAAGATTTTCGTAAAGAATCTTTTCTTACAGACAAAGCTATAGGAATAATTAGCGGATTCGGGATATCAAGTTATTATTTAGCACTTGATGGGATAATTGAATATTTGAGTAGTAAAGACTAAATGCTAGTGGACTTTAGAAGACCTTCTTCCCATATTAAATATTTATCATCATTTACCTCAGATAATTGGATACAAATTGCATTATCTAACCCAATAGAAATTCTTATTGACCATGCTCATTGCGAGCGAAAAGCTGCAGGTGTAGCTCTTCAATTAATGTTTAGATATCCTTCTGAACCAAATTTAGCTGAAGTTTTAAGTCCAATTGCTAGAGAGGAATTAGAACATTTTGAAAAAATACTTTATTTTTTAAAGGATCTTGGACATTCACTTAAGGCTTTGAAACCTCCTCCATATGGAGCTGAATTGTCTAAAAATATAAGAAAAGAAGAACCTAAAAGGATGCTAGATAGTTTCTTGATCGCAGGACTCATTGAAGCAAGAAGTCATGAAAGACTAAGTTTGCTCGCTCTAAATTCAAAGGATAAATCTTTTAGAGACCTTTATGAGTCTCTGCTTAATAGTGAGGCAAGACATTTTGGAATTTATTGGAAACTAGCGCAAACTAAATTCTCTAAAAATCAAACTTTTGAAAGGTTGGAGGAATTGTCTAAATTTGAGTCAGAGATACTCGCTAGCACTTGTCTCATGCCAAGGGTACACAGCTAGTAATATAATTAAATTAAGATGTTAATAAAAAAATTTTTAAAAGTATTTAAAGATTATAAAAGTGGTTCGGCATCATTAACCATCGTTGGTGTTGGACCTGGAGATCCGTCACTTTTAACAATTGCAGCTGTAGATGCAATCAAAAAAGCGAAAGTTATAGTTTTTCCGATATCAGATGATAATAAGAAAAGTTTTGCAGCAGAAATAGTCAAGAAATATATCAAATTTAAAAAAAATATACCTATCATTTTTCCAATGGCGAGGAAGGATTTTGATCCTGATGAGATATGGTCTAATGCGGTAGAAAAAATTGTGAATCTTATAAGAAATAGCGAATCCGTTGTTTTACTTTGCCTTGGAGATACCTCGCTATTTGCAAGCTCATCTAATATTTTGAGGATAATAAAACATAATCATCCCGAAATTATTACTAAAACAATACCTGGAATTTCCTCTATTTCAGCAGCAGCAGCTTTGAATGATTATGATTTAGTTAAAAAAGGTGAGACTTTAATAATCAAAGAATGCCCTTCTTCAAAAACAGAATTAACATCCCTAATTAGGGAAAGTAGAGGAAATAATACCGTATTGGCCATTATGAAAGTTGGGAAAAGATGGAATTTAGTAAGGGAAATTTTAAAAAAAGAGGATATTATCAATAAATCATTAATTGCCTTAAGTGTAGGTATGGCCGATCAAATTATTCAATATGCTTCTCAATATAAAAAAGACGTTATGCCTTATTTCTCTTTGATTTTGATAAGGTTCGATTAATGAATAAACCAGAAAAATTCGTTGCCAATCAATTTACATGGCCAATATCTAAGGAAATATTATTGCTTATTCTCGAAGATAAGGTAAGTGATGTTTTTGTTTGTGAATTGGTTTGGGAAAGACTTTTTTACATTAGAGAAACAACACTAAATTATTGGGTTTCTAGTACATTAACTCCTAATTATTGGTCAGAAAAATTTGGAAAGGCTCCTCAAATCATTTCAGAGAGAATAGCATCAGTACATTTGACGCGATCAATTCCAAAGGAATACAAACAGGGATTGAAAAATTTTCTGAATTTTAAAGGTTATAAGATTAATGAACTTTATCCAAGAAGAACTAGGAGAGCGACCGCAGTAAATTGGTTGATTTATTGGGCTAATGAAAATAATTCTTTTTCAAATCATAATAATCTTATACCAAGTCCAAGTTATCCATCAGTTAATCCAGCAATAGGCCATTTTGGTGATCCAGAAATCAAATAATTTCTTTACCAAGGAAAATAAATCTATTAAAGGTATAGTTGTAATAGGTACCATTTACTTTGGAGATAAGAATTGACTCTTCCAACAATAGCGATAATTGGAAGACCAAATGTTGGTAAATCTACCTTGGTGAATCGTCTTTGCCAAAGTAATGATGCAATAGTATTTGATAAACCCGGCGTTACAAGAGATAGGACTTATCAGAATGCTTCTTGGGGAGGTAGAGAGTTTCAAATAGTTGATACGGGAGGCTTGGTTTTTGATGATGATAGTGAGTTCCTCCCAGAGATACGAACACAAGTATTCTTGGCTTTAGAAGAAGCCTCACTCGCATTACTTGTGGTAGATGGTAATCAGGGTATTACTGATGGTGACTTATCAATTGCAAAATGGTTAAGAAACTCAAGCTGTAAAACAATTGTTGCTGTTAATAAATGTGAATCCACTACTTTTGGAATCTCTTTAGCTTCCGAGTTTTGGAAATTAGGATTGGGCGAACCTTATCCTGTTTCAGCGATACATGGTTCAGGTACTGGGGATCTTTTAGATCTAGTTATTGGCGAACTTCCTGAAAATAGTATTCAAAATGAAGAAGAAAAGATAATGATGTCAATTATTGGCAGGCCAAATGTTGGAAAATCTAGTTTGTTAAATTCAATCTCAGGAGAACAAAGAGCAATAGTAAGCGATATTAGTGGAACAACAACTGATTCAATAGATACTCTTATAAAAAAAGGTGATAATCAATGGAAAATTATTGATACTGCAGGGATTAGAAGAAAGAAAAATGTTAAATATGGCACTGAATTCTTTGGTATTAATAGGGCTTTCAAATCTATCGATAGAAGTGATGTTTGTGTATTAGTTATAGATGCTATAGATGGAGTGACTGATCAAGACCAGAAGTTAGCAGGGAGAATAGAAGAGCAAGGCAGAGCTTGTATAATTGTTGTTAATAAATGGGATCTTGTAGAAAAAAATAGTTCAACAATTTATCAAGTAGAAAAAGAGCTTAGATCTAAACTTTATTTTTTACACTGGTCTAAAATGATTTTTATATCTGCCCTGACTGGTCAAAGAGTTGATAATATTTTTGAGCATGCTCTCAAGGCTGTAAATCAACATAGAAGAAGAGTTACAACATCTGTAGTTAATGAAGTTCTTAAAGAATCAATCAGTTGGAAAAGCCCTCCAACTAAAAGAAGCGGCAAGCAGGGGAGGCTTTATTACGGTACTCAAGTAAAGAATAAACCTCCCACTTTTACTCTTTTTGTAAACGACCCTAAATTATTTGGAATAACTTACAGAAGATATATTGAAAAACAAATAAGATTAAATTTAGGCTTTGAAGGCACACCCATTATTTTACTTTGGAGAGGGAAACAACAAAGAGCATTAAATAAAGAAGTAGAAAGGGAAAATATTGAGTTAATTCAAAAAGATTAATGAATATACTCACAAAATTTTCAGTTGGTCAATACGTTTATGGCAATAGAAGTTGGCTAAGAATTATAGATAGTAGATTAAAAATAATTATAGTAATGATATTTCTAATAACTCCAATCTGGGCAGGCCCTTTATGGAGATTGAGTTTAGTGGGTTGTTTATTATTGATTACTTTTTTAAGTTTGTTGCCATCAAGAGTATGGTGGCGATCATTGAGTTTTCTCTTCTGCTTATCATTATTGATTGGATGTTTATCAGTACTTGTTTCTTCAGATATTCAATCTATTGATGGCTATTTAAGAAATCCCAACGAGTTGCAAGTGGTAGTGGAAAACAATAAAGAATGGAACATTCTACAAATTCCTTCGCAGAAAATATGGTTTATAAGTTTTGGTCCCTATAACTTATCGAGAAAAGCCCTTGAATTAGGGATAAAAACTTCCACTTTGATATTTACTGTTATTCATAGTGTTAATTTGATGCTTTTAACGACATTACAAGAGGATATTGTATGGGGATTAAGTTGGTTTTTGTATCCATTAAGAAAAATTGGATTACCAATAAGTAAGTGGCTTTTTCAATTATTAATTGCATTACGTTTTATTCCTTTAGTACAAGAAGAATTTCAAAATATTATTAAGTCATTCTCTGTTAGATCAATAAATTTTAGAAAATTAGGACTAAAGAAATCATTTAATGTCTTATTAATTTTAGTGGAGAGATTATTTCAAAATATATTTATGAGAATTGACCAAGGAGCAGAATCATTGCTCTCAAAGAAAAAAATTATTATAAAAATGAATAGATTTAGAACCCTTCATCCTTCAAAATCATTGAATGTAATTGTTAATACATTATCGATATGTTTTATTTGCATAGCAATTTTTCTTAGAAAACTGTATGGTGCATTATAAATAACAAAGTATTTAGTTTGAGTTCCGAGCGTTATTTGAATCATCCAACATTTGGCATGTTGTACCAAGTCTCTCCAGGAAATGATGGTAGAGATATATATGCCACTTTGTATGCCCAAAAAATGTTTTTTTTGGTAGAAATTAGACAGAGAGAAGTTTTTTTTGAAGTTATTCCTTATTTAGATGCACGTAATCAGGCCGAATTAAACCTTCAAAAAGCAAGAAGAAAAGGTTCTGAAGAACTGCCTAAATGGGAGAATTTATTTACACAAACTTTTTTATAAAAGGTGAATCCTTCAAATTATTTAAAGATAAAAAATAAAATCCCTTCAAATGTAAATATACTTGCTGTAAGTAAAGGATTTAAAAGTCAAGAAATCAAGACTATTCAAAATGCAGGTCAGAATGATTTTGGTGAGAGCAAGTTTCAAGAGGCATTTGAAAAGCAATTGAATTTAAAAGAATTTAAGCAAATTAATTGGCACTTTATTGGGAGAATACAAAGTAATAAAATAAGAAAGATAGTTCAAAATTTTAAATATATTCATTCAGTTGATTCATTCGAGAAGTTGCAAAAGATTTCTAATATTTCATTGGAGGAGAAGAAAAATCCATACATAATGTTGCAGGTTAAGTTGAGTGATGACCCTACTAAAGGAGGTTTTAGACCTGAATTATTAGTATCGAAATGGAGAGAAATCAAAGAATTGAAAAATATTTTATTAACTGGTTTGATGACTATTAATCCTAAGGGACTTAGCTCTATGGAAAATTTAGAATTGTTTAAAAAATGTCGCTCCCTAGCTGATTCTCTTCAACTTCCAGATTGCTCAATGGGAATGTCTGGGGATTGGGAAGAGGCTGTTGAAGCTGGGTCAACTTGGATAAGATTAGGTTCTTTGATATTTAGAGATAGCTCATAATTAGTTATTTTTTATAAAAATCTTATCTATAAACTTGCAGTAAAGTGCAAGTAACGTTATTTAAGTATAGGTAGTTTATCCATTTATAAAATGGATCTATTACTTAAGGTTTTTTATACCTTAGTAATCAATTTCAAGAGGATTTAAAAGGTGTCACTTATTTCTAGATTAAAGGCAGTTGTTGCAGGGGATGAGTATCTCGAGGATGATTTTGATGATTTGGATTATGCTTCTGGAGATGAATTGAATGATGTAAATGATTTTAAACAAAATCATAAAAACTCTAATATACTTGCTAATTCAAATCCATTCGAATTTATGAATAACAATAGATCATCAAAAGTTGTAGGAATGCCTGGGATATCAAATTCATCTTCAGAAGTAAGCTTAATGGAACCAAGAAGTTTTGATGAGATGCCTCAAGCTATTCAAGCATTAAGAGAAAGAAAAACTGTAATTCTTAATTTAACTATGATGGATCCCGATCAAGCTCAAAGAGCAGTAGATTTTATCGCAGGTGGGACCTATGCGATTGATGGACATCAAGAGAGAGTGGGTGAAAGCATTTTTCTTTTTGCTCCAAGTTGCGTAAATGTAACAAGTTCCCTCCCAGAAGAAGCTACTCCTTCTAATGTGTCTGAGAAAAAAACACCACAATTTAATTTTGAAAATAGCACTGCCCCCGAACCAGCATGGGGTAATTCTAAATTAAGTGCTTTTTCATGATTAATCTGTGACTGATAAAATTGCGATTATTGGTTTTGGAAATATTGCAAATGCTATAATAACTCCTCTATTAGATAAAAAATTAATTAAACCAGAGAATGTTTTTTGTGTTGTAAATTCAGAAAAAAGTTTAGAAAATATAAAATATAATTATAAATACAATATAAACGTTTATAAATCAGGTTCTAAAGATTCAAAAATAATTTGGGATTGTCAATATAAACTTCTTTCGATAAAACCCCAACAATTTAATGATATAAATGAGGAGCATCCTATAAAAAATAAAGATAATTTAATAGTTTCTATTCTTGCGGGAGTTTCAATAAATAGACTTACTAAAAAGTTTCCTAACCATAAGTGTGTGAGGGTGGTTACAAATATTCCAATAACTATTGGAAAAGGTTTAACTGGAATTGCTTGGGGTGAAGAAATTACAAAAGATCAGAAAGAATTTACAAAAAAATTATTTGAAAATACTAGTAAGATTTATGAATTTGTTGAAGATTACCTTGATACATTTTTAGCTTTAACTTCATCAGGACCTGCAATTATTGCATTAATTATAGAAGCATTAAGCGATGGAGGATTAAGCGGTGGATTACCAAAAATACTTTCAGAAGAACTTGTTATGGAGATGATACTAGGGACTACTAGTCTAATAAAAGAAAACAAACTTACTACTTCTGAGCTTAAAAATTTAGTAACCTCTCCAGGTGGAACAACAATTTCTGCTTTAAGAGTTTTAGAAAAAAAGAGTGTAAGGTCAGCATTAATTGAATCAATAGTTTCAGCTAGTAATCGAAGTAAAGAATTTCGTTAGTTTTTGAAATTACCTTGTAAGTTTATATAAACTTTTTCAAGTGCATCTATATTTTTAGTAATTGTATATCTCTCAAGCACACGTTTTCTAGCTTTTTCCCCAAGATCTTTTGTAAATGAAGGATGTTCAACAAGAATTGGGATTATCGTTTTTAATTGTGAAGCCACATTATCAGTTGAAATAACTATTCCTGCCCCATTATCTAAAACTTCACCATCAGCTCCGGCATCTGTGGCTACACATGCAGTACCAGTAGACATTGCTTCTAAAAGTGATAATGACAAACCTTCTACTAAGCTTGGTAAGAAAAATACTTCTGCTATTTGCATTATCGCTACCCTAGTTTCTAAATCTAATTCAGCACCCCACCAAATTAATTTTTCATTAATTAGGTTAGAAAAACTATTTTCAAGTGTTGGCTTCATTGGTCCATCTCCAACAATAACTAATTTGCAGTTATTTTTTTTTGTTTGGCGCCAAGAACGTAAAAGTGCCTCGATATTTTTCTCATTGGCAATCCTGCCCATATATAAAAAGATTCTTTCATTTCCAAGTTTGTTTTTTACCTGATAATATTTTTTATTTTGTTCACAAAAAGGTTTCCAAATATTTTCATCAACACCGTTTGGAATAATTATTTGTTTTTCTTTAGGTACTCCTAATTTCTCAAGAACATTTTTTTGGGGTTCAGAAAAAATAATTATTTTATCGAATTTTGCAAGAGAAGGAGCATAAAGTTGATACGTTAATTGTTGAGTACTCGCAGTTAAATTTCTATTTTTTGCATCAAATGGTGGGTGAAATGTGCCTATAAGTGGAACATTAATTTCATTACAAAGCTCTGGAAGTCTAAAGTCTAAAGGAGATAAAGTTAGGCTTGCATGTACTATGTCAGGTTTTAATCTTTCCAATGATTGCCTTAGCTCTTTTTCTGCTCTTGGGGAAGGTATTGTATAAACTTGGGACTTTATTAAATAAGGGAGACTCACATCAGGGTCATTTGCGAGAAATAATGGTTTTGATGAATTCGAACTAGAGGGATTGTCAAAATGAATAAAACTAATTTTATGGCCTCTTGCCTTCAATTCCTCAGTAGTAGAATTACCATAGGTCACATTTCCGCAAAAAGGGGATTTTTTACCCAACCAGGCAATATGAACCACATTTTTTGAATTAACTATTTATAAAGTTAACAGTCAGAGCTCCCAAGATCATAATTTTAAAATTTATTCATGTTTCAAGAAAATGCTAACTGTATATTTCTCTCAACATTTTTAGTGAAGATAGATCTTTCTCTAGTTGATTTAAGATCCAAGTTTCAATAATAAATAATATTTTAAGCCAAACTTTTTTAGGGCCCAATAACTCTCCATTAGATTTTATGGGTAATTCGGGGAAAAGAAGTCTCTGTAATAAAGCAACTTCAGATGCATTTATTTTTAGATTACTTTGAGGATCTTCTATAGATGAAAAACCTTCACTTGGTAAATAATAACAACTCCATTCCCAATTTCCTAAAGGTGGAATAATAGGATTACCCGTTTTACAACAATGATGAACTGGTAAATTAATGCCCCCAATGGCTAATAGATGGATTAAAGATTGAATACTCATTGAGAGCATTTTAATATCTTCTTCTTTAGATTCTTCATATAAATAAATCCTATCTAGATGTGCAAGCACGCAAGATAAATAGTTTTGTTGCTTGTCATTATTCCCCACTAATAAAAATGTTAATTCAGTTATTGCTTGTGCTGCTGCAAGGCATTCAATATTTTTCCCCAGGCCAGAATAGCTTTTTAATATTTTAATTTGACGTACAGATTTAAGATTTCTTTTGCCAAAAATCTGCAGACTTAAATATGTTAATGGAGTAGCTGCGGCAAGACTACTTTTTGGACGTCTGGCACCAGGTACTGCTAATCGAACAATCCCTTGCTCATCGGTAAGAATAGTTATTAATCTATCATTCTCGCCTAATGGAGATGCTTTAATACACAGACCTTCTAGTCTGCACTCGCCAGAACCAGACATTTAAATAACTTTTACTTCTTGAAAAATCTCACAAAAATTAGAAGTTCCTACGCAACTAATTCCATTATCAAGCAAATCAATAACTTGTGTCAGTTTTTTTATACCACCTACAACTTTGATTTGATTTTGGGAGCCTGTTATTTTTAGTATTTCGACTACATCATTAGATGTTATTGGAGGCCCAAACCCGTCTCCGAATTGAAAATTTTTTATTCCTAATTCCAAAGATATTTCTATCGCATTGTACAAAACTTCTTTTTGTAGTTTTGATTTATTTATGATTATTGAAACTGGTAATCCAGATAACTTAACTTGCTCTATTTCAGCAGCGAAAGTTTCTAAATTTCTTTTGGATAAATTGATAAAATGTGGGCTATATTCAATTCCATTTGCACCATTATCTTTTGCAAAATAAACTAATTTTTCAATAAACGAAACTGGTAAATCTGCTAAAGGGTAAGAAATGAGAACGTTTATATTTGAGCTGTAATTACTCAAACGATTTTTAATATCAACTAAATAATTCAGTGAAGTTGAAATATTCTTAATATTATATTTTTTGATTAAATCGCAATTCGCACAGAAATCTTCCCAAGTTAGATAGGGGTTAATAATAATTGCGTGAATTTTCTCGTTTAATTCATATTCAATATTGGGCATTTAAAAGTTATTTAGATTGAATCAGTCCATAACCTCCATGATTCCTTTTATATATGACTTGAAGTTCATTATTTCTCTTATTTCGAAAAACATAAAAATCATGATCAATTAGATCTAATTGTTTTCTTGCTTCGTCTGATGAAATTGGATTCATTTCAAAGTATTTATTTTTTATAGATGGCTCAGGCAGACTTGCTTCAGTTCCTTCTTTAAAAAAAGCTTTATCTAAAAAATTTGATTCCACAGTTTCAATTGGTAAAGAATCTTTATTTTTAAATTGTTTATTATGGGTTGTTTTATTGTTTCTTTCTTTGTATTTGCGTAATTTTCTACAAAGTTTATTTGAAACTAAATCAATGCTTGAGTATAGATTTTCAGTTTTTTCTTCAGCTCTAATTACGGTACCATTTGCAAAAATAGTAACTTCTGCAGTTTGGAACGAGACTCTTGGATTCTTTTCAATTGAAAGGTGTATGTCAGCTTCTTTAACGATATCCTTATAGTGATGTGTTGCTTTTTCTATCTTTGCCTCAGTATATTCTTTTAATGCTCCAGTGAGCTCAAGATTCTTTCCATGAATTAAAATTTTCATAACAAATCTAAAAATATTTACTTACTTTCTAAATCTACTTAAATATGGATAATAGAACAGCAATAATTAAACAACCTGATAATATTTCTTCTTTTAACGATGTTTATAAATTACAAAAAGAATATCAGGAGGCATTGATTTTAGACAATTCTAACCCTGATTTTATTTGGATAGGGGAGCATCAACTCTGTTATACATTGGGGAGAGGATCTAATTACGATAATTTACTATTTTCTCTAAATGATACTAAATATGATGTTTTTAAGATTGATAGAGGTGGTGAGGTAACTTGTCATATGCCAGGACAATTAGTAACGTATTTGGTTTTAGATTTGAAAAATTTTAATAAAGATTTAAATTGGTACTTAAGAAAAATTGAAGAAATTATAATAAAAATCCTTGGAGCTTTTAATATAGATTGTCATTCCAGAAAAGGGTTTACCGGTGTTTGGATAGGAAATAAGAAAATCGCATCAATTGGAATTGGGTGTAAAAGATGGATTACGATAAATGGATTTTCAATCAATATTGACTGCGAATTAGAAAACTTTAATAAGATTGTTCCTTGCGGAATAGAAAATTGTCTTATGGCAAATATGATTGATTACAACAAAAATTTAAATATTCAAGAAGTCAAGAGAATTGTTAAAAAAACCATCGAGGAAGAATTTAATTTTGATTTTATATCAAAATAGAAATTAAAATTTCAAAATCAATTTAATATGGGTGATCTAGCGTATTGGCCTGCAGCTAAACCTCTTTCTAAAAAAGATACATTTGCCAAAAATAGAGATTTTATTAAGAACCTTGATCATATAGATCAAATTTGGGAAAAATTAAAATTTAAATGTCGTGATACTTTAGCTGTTTGCGATTTAAGAGGGAAATACAAAGAAAAATTTTCTTATTCTGAGCTGGCTGATTTAATAACAAAAGTCTCTTTTTCTTTCGAAAATTATGGTTTAAAAAAGGGGGATGTAGTTACTGTAATATCTGAAAATTCTCCAAGATGGCTAGCAGTAGATCAAGGCTTAATGCGTTTAGGAGCTATAAATGCAGTGAGAGGTATTAATTCTCCTTCAGTAGAATTAGACTATATTATTGGGCACTCTAATTCAGTAGGACTAATAGTTCAATCTAAGGAAATTTGGCTAAAGTTAAACAACAAAGAAGAATTAAAAAAAAGACTGAAATTTATAATCAATTTAGAAGATGAACAATTTGAAAGTTTAATAAGTTGGAGTACATTCATAAGTTCAGTAAAAAAAGAAAATTCACAAAATAATAATCTTGAAAAATTTAATCCAGAAATTGATGACGTCGCTACTATTCTTTACACTTCTGGGACGACCGGAAAACCTAAAGGTGTACCTTTGACTCATGCAAATTTTTTACATCAAATAATCAATTTAGCCTACATCGCTGATCCAGAACCAGGGACCTCTGTATTAAGCGTTTTGCCTATCTGGCATTCTTATGAGAGAAGTGCTGAATACTTCTTTTTTTCATGCGGTTGTTCTCAATACTATACAATTCCAAAATTTCTTAAAGATGATATTACACAAATAAAACCTGTTGTCATGGCTACTGTACCGAGACTATGGGAAGCAATACATGATGGTTTTTTTCAGGCTTTGAAAAAAATGCCTTCCAAAAAGCAAAAACTTATTAAGTTTTTGATAAGTAATAGTTCGGTTTTCAAAAGAAGTCTTAGAAAGATAAGAAATATAGATATAAATCAAATAACTTTTAAATCAAAAATCCCCTTAATGGGTTCTGTTATTAGCCGATATCCTTTACATAAATTGTCTACTATTTTTTTATGGCCGAATATTCTTAGACAACTATGCGGAGAAAAACTGAAATTTCCCATTAATGGTGGAGGTGCATTGCCAGAACATGTAGATCTTTTTTTTGAATCTTTAGGTGTAGATGTTTTGGTGGGATATGGACTCACAGAAACTAGTCCAGTATTAACTTGTAGGAGAAGAGAATTAAATGTTAGAGGATCATCTGGGCAGCCTCTTTCATTTACTGAAATCAAAATAGTGAATGATGATAAAAAAAAGATTCTGAAGTTCAGAGAAGTCGGGAAAATTCTTGTTAGGGGGCCGCAAGTAATGAAAGGTTATCTTAATAATGAAATAGCTACAAATGATGTTTTATCCAAGGATGGTTGGTTTGATACTGGTGATTTAGGTTTTCTAATACCAAATGGTTCTCTCTTTATAACAGGAAGAGCCAAGGATACAATAGTGCTATCAAGTGGTGAAAATATAGAACCCAATCCGTTAGAGACTGAAATTCTTAGTTCTGAATTTATTAATCAGATTCAATTAGTAGGACAAGATAAGAAATGTTTAACAGCCCTTGTAGTTCCTAATGTCGAATTGGTTAAAAGCAAGTTTTTGGAAGAAGACCTTTCAAAATTAAACCTTAATGAGAAAATTGGTACATTTTTCAAATCACAAATTAATAATTTGCTTAAAAGTCGATTAGGAGCAAGATCAGAAGAACAAATATTAGATTGTTATTTTGTTGATGCTTTTACTCTAGAAAATGGGTTATTAACACAAACTCTTAAACAAAAAAGAAAAGAAATAGAAAAAAAGTATTCATTACAAATAGAAAATATGTATGAAAACAAATTTAGTAAGAAAATTTGATTTGTTCTATCTATATTAAAAAGGTAATTTAATTTTTTATGGAAACAAAAAACTCAATATCTATAAAGCGCTCAATAGCTATTAAAGCTGTAGTTACACCAACTTGGAAGGAAGATGCTGAAAAAGAATTAAGTAAAGCAATTTCAAACATTGATCAGCAATTATCGCAACTGGAGCAAGAGGGGCAGCAAATAGTAAATAATATTAGATCCCAATCGGTTAATCCCCTAGATCCAAGGGTTCAAGAACAGGTTAGTCAGGTGCAACAACAAGTCGCAGCAAAACGAAATGAAATTGAAGAACAAAAAAGAAATCTTCTTCAACAACAGAGTCAAGTTCGCGAATTAAAAATGGACGAAATTGTTGATCAAGGGCAAGTGGATAGTTTCTGTGATGTCACTGTGGGAGACAATCTTATCGAAAAAATGCAAGTATCGATTACGGTTAAGGATGGAGTTATTCAATCTATAGATAATAATTAAAGAGAAGATTTAGTATTTTTGATAAATATGAGTAAATCTTCATTTAGAAAAAGTTTTAAATTCTAATGGATCTAAATTATTACTTTCTTAAGTTTTAAGAGTTCCCACTGTGAACATGATTTCGTATAATTAAAACAAGAGTTTAAAGGGTTCTTAACCATAAAAACTTTAGGAAGTTTGGTAGAAATCCCTTGAAACTTATGCAATAACAATTTTCTTATGTCTCACGAAATATTCATGCCTGCCTTGAGTTCTACTATGACGGAGGGCAAGATTGTGGAATGGTTGAAAAATCCAGGAGATAAAGTTGAAAGAGGTGAATCTGTCTTGGTTGTTGAATCTGACAAGGCAGATATGGATGTTGAATCTTTTCAAGATGGATATCTTGCGGCTGTTTTAATGCCTGCTGGCAGCACTGCACCAGTAGGAGAGACTATCGGTCTTATTGTAGAAAATGAGGATGAGATAGCTTCTGTTCAAGAACAAAATAAAGGAAATCAACCCGAAGTTTCTAGTTCGGATCAACTTGAATTGGTAAGCCATAAAACAGAAGAAAAACCTGTGGTTCAAAGTGAAATTGTTGAAAAACAAGAAAAAGAAGTCGTATTAATGAGTGAAAAGGCAGCCCCATCTTTAAATAGTGATCAAATAAATGCTGCTACTAGTAATGTTTCTTCGAGGGTGATTGCATCTCCAAGAGCTAAAAAACTTGCTTCTCAAATGGGTGTTGATTTAGCAAAAGTTCATGGATCCGGACCTCACGGAAGGATTCAAGCCGATGATATTTTAAAAGCTAATGGCCAACCAGTCTCTATACCATGGATAGGTGAAGGTGGTTCTCCTTCAAGTATACCTGGTGCAAATTTGGGAGTTGAAATGAAACCAGAAACTTCAGGAAATAGTTTTGGTAATCCCGGAGAAACAGTTCAATTTAATACTCTACAAAAAGCGGTAAATAAAAATATGGAATCTAGTTTAGATGTGCCATGTTTTAGGGTGGGTTATTCCATTAACACAGATAAATTAGATAATTTCTACAAAAAAGTTAAACAGAACGGAGTTACTATGACTGCTTTACTAGTAAAGGCAGTTGCAAAGACACTAAAGAAACATCCTCAAGTTAACTCAAGTTTTTCAGAGAATGGAATTTCTTATCCAGAAAATATAAATATTGCTGTTGCTGTTGCTATGGAAGATGGTGGACTAATAACTCCAGTTTTAAAAGAACCATGCAATACTGATTTATTTGAATTGTCTAGGGAATGGAAAGATCTCGTAAAAAGATCAAGATCAAAACAATTAGAACCTGATGAATACTCAACGGGAACCTTCACTTTATCTAACCTTGGGATGTTTGGAGTTGATAGATTTGACGCAATTCTTCCTCCAGGTACCGGTGCTATTTTAGCCATAGCATCATCGAAACCAACCGTTGTTGCTAATAGTGATGGTTCAATATCTGTTAAAAAAATAATGCAAGTAAATCTAACAGCTGATCATAGAGTGATCTATGGAGCTGATGGAGCTTCATTCTTAAAAGACTTGGCTTCCCTAATTGAAGATAAGCCAGAGACTCTTGTCTCCTAAATTTAATTGATTTCTCAAATTAATAATGAAGAAAGAGATTATAAGCTTGAAGCTTATGATTATTTACTTGATCCTTCATTAATTGCTAGTAAACCTTCTGCAATTAGGCATGAATCAAGATTGATGATAGTTAGAAATAGTTTTTTAGAAGAAGACTGTTTAACTAATAAATTTACCAAGAATCTTTTAGATGAATTTAGAGAAGGGGATCTTGTAATTGTAAATAATACTAAAGTTATGAAAGCTAGGTTAAAGGTTGAATTAGAAAATAAGACATTAGTAGAATTATTAGTTTTAGAAAGATCCCATGAATGTATTTGGTTATGTTTGGCAAAGCCAGCAAAAAAGTTAAAAATAAATAGAAAATTAAAATTAAAATCTCTATTAGCACAAGATATTAATTTGATTGTTGATGGAGTTGATGAAGAAACTGGAGGGAGATTTATTAAATTTCCGGAAAATATAACTTGTCTCAATTCAATGAATGAACTTCTTGATAAATACGGGGAAATCCCTCTTCCTCCTTATATAAAAAATTCCGAAGAAGAATCTTTTCATGAGAAAAGTTACCAAACTGAGTATGCAACAAATCCGGGGGCAGTTGCTGCACCAACAGCTGGTTTACACTTAAGCAAAAGTCTTATTTCCAATCTAAAAAAAAAAGGCGTAATAATCTTACCGATAACTTTGCACGTGGGTTATGGAACATTCAAACCAATTGATCAAGAAGATTTAAGTAACTTAAAACTTCACAAAGAATGGGTAAGTGTTAATAAGGAAGTAGTGGAGGAAATAAAAAGAATAAAGAAAACAGATAGAAAAATAATTGCTATTGGTACAACTAGCGTAAGAGCTCTTGAAAGTTGTTATTCTCAGGAAATTAATGACTTTATTCCCATAGCTAAATACGTAGATTTAGTAATTAAGCCAGGTTATAAATTTAAGGTAGTTGATGGATTATTAACTAATTTTCATCTCCCTAAAAGTTCATTATTACTTTTAGTAAGTGCAATGATTGGTAGAGAAAGATTATTAGATCTATATAAAAAAGCCATAAAAGAAAAATTTAGATTCTTCTCTTATGGCGATGCGATGTATATTTCACCAGATTCACTACTGGAGAAAAAATAGATTTAGGCTTTGACTGGTTCTTGAATGATTCCGCTTGGAACTTCAGTAAACATAATTGATGATAAATACCTCTCTGCTAAATCAGGTAGAACAACTACAATTGTCTTCCCAGCATATTCATCTTGTTCAGCTAATCTAACAGCAGCAGCAGCGGCAGCCCCACAAGATATTCCTACTAATAGACCTTCCTCTTTAGCTAACCTAAGAGCCATCTCAATTGATTCGTCATTTGTTACTTGTTCGACCTTATCAACAATTGATAAGTCAAGGTTCTTAGGAATAAATCCTGCTCCAATTCCTTGGATTTTATGTGGTCCGGATTTAACCTCTTCTCCATTCATTGTCTGTGTAATAACAGGACTGTGTGATGGTTCTACAGCTACAGAAGTAATATTCTTGCCTTTCTCTTGCTTAATGTATCTTGAAACTCCTGTAATTGTGCCGCCAGTTCCAACTCCTGCAACTAGGACATCAATTTCACCATCGCAATCATCCCAGATTTCTGGTCCAGTAGTTTTGAAATGAATTTCAGGGTTTGCTGGATTATCAAATTGACCTGGCATGAAATATTGAGAAGGATTACTTTCTGCAATTTCTTTAGCCTTAGCTATTGCTCCAGGCATACCTTTAGATGCCTCTGTTAAAACAATTTCAGCCCCCAACACTGCCATAACCCTTCTTCTTTCAATTGACATGGATTCTGGCATTGTAAGGATCAGTTTATAACCTCTTGCTGAAGCAGTAAAAGCTAAAGCAATTCCTGTATTTCCAGAAGTTGGCTCAACAATAGTTTTGTCTTTTGTAAGTTTCCCACTTTTCTCGGCATCCCAGATCATGTTTGCGCCGATCCTACATTTGACACTATAAGCAGGGTTTCTACCTTCAATTTTTGCAAGTACTGTAGCTTTCGCGTTTTTAGTAACTGATTTTAATTTTACTAATGGAGTGTTTCCAATAGCAAAACTATTGTCCTCATAAATTTTTGCCATTTATATATTGAGAAAATATATATTAATACTAACTATTATTCAGAAAAAGAGTATATAAGTTTCTATTCGGTAAATACTAGGAATTTAGAAATTATTTAGTGCTTCAGAAAAGGTTTTCCATAATTTATCTTGGTCTTCTAATCCAACTGATACTCTAATAAGGTGCGAGGGAATACCAAAACTTTCAGCCCAATCCAACTCGTCATAATGAGCTAGTAAAACATAAGGACAAACTAGAGTAAATTTTGTACCTAAACTAGGTCCTTTAGATACTTTTAGAGAATCATAAAATTTTTTAGCTTTGTTCAATCCTCCATTTAATTCAAACGATAATAAGCAGCCGTATCCCCCATTAGAAGTAAGTAAAGAATTAAAATTTGGACAATTTTCAGGATGGAAAATATTTTTAATCTCGCTATGAGTCTCTAATCTTTTTTTTAATTCTAAACATGCTTTATTTTGTTCAAAAACTCTTTGATTTACATCTCTACTAACTTTCTCTAGATAAACTATATCTCCATCGGAAAGTATTGGAATATTAATCTCGTTTAATGCATTTCTAAACTGATCAATCCATTTGCTTTTTGGATTTACTATTAATGATCCGGCAAGAATATCACCACTACCTGAAAAAATTTTTGTAAGTGAAGTAAAAACTATATCTGCATGTTCTATGGAATTTATATTTAAATTCGAACCAATTGTATCGTCAACAATTAACGGAATATTTAGCTTTTTTGCAATTTTTGAAATTTTTTTAATGTTTACACATTTGAGCATTGGATTACTTGGAAGTTCAATAATTAATGCTGATGGATTTATTCTTTTGATTTCTAATTCAATATCCGCGCAATTTTCTTCTGTAATTAACTTTGCTCCGTGAAAGATTTTCATTGGTAATTTAAGTACATCTACATATGGAAAACCAACTTGGAGTGTTGGTTTAGCTGGAAATAATTTATATATGATTTCTAATGATGTATACAATGCAGACATTCCAGATGAAGTTAAGTGAATATCATTAGAGTCAATTTTTGTAGATTTAGAAATTCTATTTTTTATTCTTTGAGAACATTCATTTACGTAAGATTTTGGAGGGCAATCTTCAAGACCTAGTTCTATAGCGGCAGCTCTTGAAGATAGACCAAGGCCAGTATGTTGCCAAAAATATTTTGCATAAATACTTCCTTCTTTTTCAGTTATTAAGAAAGCTAAATTATTTCTTTTTTCTATTAACGAGAATTGTTCAGAAGTATTTCTATCAATGTATTTTTTAGCTTTAAAAGCCATGCTTTCATTCGGATATGGCCAGATACTTTTATTGTTGTAGTAATTTTGCTCTTTTACTTTTTCGCATAATCTTTTCACTATGGGGTTTAGCCCGAATCGTGGGTAAATGGACTTCAATAAATTCATGCATTCTTGATCTTTTTCCTCGTAATTTATTACATCATTCCAAGTTGGTAATGCTACAGAAACGGCATGAATACTATCAGGGATTGCATATCCCAACTCTAAATTTTTCCATATAGGTTTTTTAAGTAAATCTCTCAATTTTCAGAATTTATTTAAAGCAAATAAAATGTCCGAGATTAAATCGTTTGTATCTTCACATCCAATTGATAATCTGACAAGAGCATCATCTATCCCTAGTAGATTTTTTGTTTTGTCATCAACAGAAGCATGAGTCATCGTTGCAGGGTGACAAATTAAACTTTCAACTCCTCCAAGGCTTTCTGCTAGAGAGAAATATTTGAGAGATTTGCAAAATTTAAAAGTATCCTCTTTATTTAAATTTAATTTTAGGGTGATCATTGAACCTCCAGATTTCATTTGCGATTTTGCTAAATTAAATTGGAGATGTTCTTGATTAAAAGGGTAAATTACTTTACTAATTATTTTATGATTAACTAATTCTTCAGATATAAATTCTGCACTTTTAGTTTGTTGTTCGATTCTTAAAGGAAGAGTTTTTACTCCTCTCGTAATGAGCCAACTATCAAAAGGAGATGGTTGAAGCCCGAGAGCTTTTTGAGAGAAAAGCATCTTACTATTCCATTCCTCATTATTTGTTAGTACTGCTCCGCCAAGTGCGTCACTATGTCCATTAATGAATTTTGTGGTGCTCACAACCGATAGTGTTGCACCAAGGTCCAATGGTTTTTGAATAAGCGCTGTAGAAAATGTGTTGTCTACAACTACTGGTATTTCGAGTTTATTCGCTTCATCACAAATCGCCTTAATATCAAGTACCTTCAAAAGTGGATTAGTTGGACTTTCTAGCCATATCAAGGTTGGCTCGAAGTATGAAATCTTTTTGATATTATTTTCGTTTGTAAAATCTGTGTATAAAACTTCTAGTCCAAATTTCTTGAAAACTTTTTCGAACATCCTCACCGTACAACCATAGAGATTTGACTCGCAGAGAATCTTGTCACCTGATTTTAGTGTTGATGAAATTGCAGTTACCGCGCTAATTCCAGATCCGAAAACTGTACAGTATTTTGAATCTTCTATTGATTTAAGGACGCTTTCTAGAATTCTAAAGTTTGGATTACCTGATCTTGTGTAGTCGAAATTATCTTTATTTCCATGTTTGAAAGTAGATGTAGAAAAAATAGGAGGCATTACGCATCCGGTTTTTTCTGCAAATGTTTCTCCATGGTGAATAGATAAGGTCTTAAAACCTGGTTTTTTTATATTATTTTCCTTATTTCCCATTATTTTTAAAAATAAGAATTAAATTAAACCCTCATTTTTTTAATGAGAGATTTAATAATCCAAAGAAAAGTAGTATTAAACTTTTCTTGAATAATATTCAACAACTAGTAGTTCGTTTATTTCAAGAGCCACCCACTCTCTATCGCATTTCCCATTTATTTTCCCCGTTAATTTAGGTTTGTCTAAATCAAGATGAGGTGGGACATTTGCTAAACCAGGGAATTCTATATTACCTTCTACAAGTTTTTTGCTTGCTTTGTTTTCTTTAATTCCGATTACATCGCCTGATTTGCATTGATAACCAGCAATATCAAGAACCTTTCCATTAACGGTTACATGGCCATGATTTACTAATTGTCTTGAGCCTGGAATGGTACCTCCAAAACCAAATCTAAAACAAACATTATCAAGTCTGTTTTCTAAAAGTCTTAGTAGGTTAGTTCCTGTAGATCCTTCTTGAGCTCTAGCTTTTTTTACATAACGAACTAGTTGTTTTTCAGAAACTCCATAATTAAACCTAAGTTTCTGCTTTTCTTCTAGACGAATAGCATATTCTGATCGCTTGCGACGGGCTTGGCCGTGCTGACCTGGAGGGTTAGACTTCTTTGAAGCTTTCCTGGTGAGACCTGGTAGTTCTCCCAAGCGACGCGTAACCCTTAATCTGGGGCCGCGGTATCTTGACATAATTTTAAATTAAATAGAAATTTGCAATAAGTTGGATAATTGATTAAATTCAATTAAACTAATTACTACTGAAATATTATTTTACATCATTAAAGTGTTCAAAACTATTAATAAATCAATTACTTCTATACTTCTTTTTATGATTTCGTTCTATCAAAAGTGGTTTTCTCCTTTGTTCGGACCAAGATGTAGATTTATTCCAAGTTGCAGCTCTTATGGATATGAGGCAATTACTAGACATGGTCCTTGGAAGGGAGGGTGGTTAACTTTAAGAAGATTAAGCAGATGTCATCCTTTAACTCCCTGTGGATGTGACCCTGTGCCTGACTAAATGAATGAAAATATTTATTTTTGTTAGGCAGGGATGTTGCCTTTGTGATTCATTAAAAAATAAACTGGCAAAAATAAATCTTAATGAGTTATTCCCTAACCTGGAGGAGCTTAAAGAAATTGATATTGATAGGGTCGATTTATATAAAGATAAATATAAAAAATATGATTATGAAGTACCTGTTATTGCTGTTGAAGGAATTAGGTCCGAGGAGATTATAGAATTGCCTCGCATTTCTCCAAGATTAAAAGATGATCAATTAAAGAATTGGTTTCAAAAAAATATTAGTACCATTCTGGAGAAATAATTTTTCATATGAGATCTATAAAATTACATAAACTTTTAGATTTGGTAGGAATTATTCCTTCATTAGATTTAATCGATCATGAAATAAATAATATTTCTTTTAACTCTAAAGAAGTACAAAAAGGAACTTTATTTTTAGGTATGCCTGGTTTAAATGTTGATGGAGGAAAATATTGTATTGAGGCAATTGAAAATGGTGCAGAGGCTGCCATTATTGGGTCTGCTGCAAAAGAGAAAATTGGATCTATTGATCGAGAAAGGATTTTGGTTATAGAGGATAATTTAGATTATATTTTTGGTCAAATTGTCGCTGAGTTTTGGAATAGGCCCTCAAGAAAACTTAAACTTATTGGTGTTACTGGTACAAATGGAAAAACGACAATTACTTTCTTATTGGAATATCTTTTAAAAAAATTAGGGAAAAAGACTGCATTATTTGGGACCTTGTTTAATAGATGGCCTGGCTTCTCAGAAGTGGCTTCTCATACAACTGATTTCGCCGATAAACTTCAAAAGAAATTAAATGCTGCTGTTGAGGCAGAATCTGAATTCGCGATATTAGAGGTAAGTTCTCATTCTATTGCTCAAAAGAGGATATCAGGATGCGAATTTGAGGCGGCTATTTTTACTAATTTAACTCAAGATCATCTTGATTATCACTCAGATATGGAATCTTATTTTCAAACAAAAAGAAAATTGTTTTTCCCACCTTATTTAATAGAAAAGGATGGAATTTCTGTATTAAATCACGATGACCCTTGGATATCTAAATTATCGTCTGATCTTGAAAAAAGATCTTCATTAGTGTCTACAAAGATTACTGAAAGTGAATTTAAAAATCATGATTTTTTTTTCGTAACAGATAAAAAATTTACTGAAACTGGCTCAACCTGCATTTTTCATACACCCAAGGAAAAAATTCAACTTTTTGTTCCACTTGTTGGAGAATTTAATTTAATGAATGCGATTCAAGCAATAACAATTTTGTATAAACTTAATTTTTCTTTAAAAGATCTATCAAAGTTAATACGATCTTTCCCTGGCGCTCCAGGGCGAATGGATAAAATAGAAATTGATAATGATGACGTTTCTAGATCACTTCCAACAGTAATTGTTGATTATGCCCACACGCCTGATGGATTGAAAAAAGTTTTGCAATCAATTAAAAAACTTTGTAAGGGAAAACTCATTACTGTTTTTGGCTGTGGAGGAGATCGAGATCTTGGTAAAAGGCCTTTAATGGGATCAATAGCTGAAGAGTTTTCTGATCAACTTTTTATAACTTCAGATAATCCAAGATCAGAAGAACCACAAAAGATAGTAAATGATATTTTGATGGGTATAAAAAAAAGAGAAAAAATAACAATTGAGATTGATAGATTTAAAGCAATAAATAAATCTATTGAATTTGCCAATAAAGAAGATATTGTTTTAATTGCAGGAAAAGGACATGAAGACTACCAAATTCTCAATGATAAAGTTATTAATTTTGATGATAGAAAAATAGCTTATAAATTATTAAAAGAAAAAAGAAAATCTCAATAAAATTTCCTAATCAAATAAGAAAGATATTTACGCATATCACAAGAAAAGTTTCTTAGAATTGATTGAGTTATTTTTAATAAAATGAAAGGCTTAGCCTTAGTTGTAGGCGCAGGTGGAATTGGAACCCAAATAGCTAAAGATCTGAGTGAAAGTGAAAAAGATTTAGAAGTTGTTTTGTGCGGAAGAAAAAGTGAATTTAATTCTTTTTGGGAATTAGATATAGAGGATTCTCAATCCCTTTTGCAGTTGAAAAATAAAATATCAAATCAGCCTTCAAAATTAAGGCTAGTTGTTAATGCTACAGGTAGACTTCATAGTGATTCTCTTCAACCAGAAAAAAGATTACAACATCTTGATAAAAAAAATATGATGGAAAGTTTTTCAATAAACGCCTTTTCTCCTATTTTATTAGCTAAAGCGATTGAAGAATTTATACCAAAAGATTTGGATTTTAATTTTGCAAGTATAAGTGCAAGAGTTGGTAGCATTGGAGATAATCAAACTGGAGGTTGGTATTCATATAGAGCTGCAAAATCTGCGCAAAATCAGTTTTTTAAATCTTTAAGTATTGAATGGGCTAGACGTTTCCCAAAGGCTACTATCACATTGCTTCATCCAGGAACAGTAGATACTGATTTATCTAGACCTTTTCATAAATTTGTTCCAGAACATAAATTATTTAGTAAAGAAAAATCCTCCCAATTTTTGATCAATATTATTAAAAATCAATCCCCAGAATCTACTGGAAAATTTATTGCTTGGGATAGCTCAGAAATACCCTGGTAATTTTTTAATTTCTTCAGAAAGTAAATTAATCTCAGCTTTTGTAGTCATTTGATGTACGCATGCTCTAAACCATTTTGGATCTTCTAAAACTCTAATCCAAATTTTCTTTTCTCCAAGTTTATTTACAAATTTATCCTTATCTTTAATATTTTCGATATTAAAACTAACTATCCCATTTAAGTACTTTTTTTCTAAAACTAATTCAACACCCTTTAATTGATTTAATTCATCCCAAAGTTTCTTACTTAATCTTTTGATATGTTCGCTTTTTTCTTTTTCATGGCAGTCTTTATCCAAAAGATCTATAGAATTACGAAGCCCTGCAAGTAAAGGAATGCAAGATGTAGCTACTTCAAACTTCCTTGCATCATCATGAAAAAGATTATCTGAAGGCTCATAAATGCCTTGTTCTTTTTTTAATGATTTCCAACCAATTATTGTTGGATCTGTTTCATGAATAAATCTATCTGAGACATAAATGGCTCCAAGTCCTTCTGGTCCACATGCCCATTTATGAGAAGTTATTGAATATAAATCAGAATAAAAAACTTCTTTTTCAATATTTATGTGCCCAAAGGTTTGAGCACCATCAACAAGTAAATAAGAATCTGCTCGATTATTTTTTAATTCGATAGAAATTTGTTTTAAAGGAATTTTATATCCAAAGTTCCATAAGATATGAGAAATAATTAGTATCTTAGTCTTACTATTCAGATGTTTCAAAATCTCTAAAATTATATTTTCGTCGTTTAGATTTTTAAGTTTTTGGATCGGCAAAATTTTGAATATTAATTTATTTCTTCTACAAAATTCTCGACTTGCAGCCACTACTCCAGGATGTTCACAGTCACTTATTAACAGCTCTTCTCCCTCTTCTACTTTTATTCCCCAAAAGGGCAAAATCATACCGGAAGAGATATTCTCGGTTAAAGCTACATTCTTTGAATTTACACCTAATTTTTGTGCAATGATCCTTTTTGTGGTAAATATTTCTTTGTAAATAAAAGGCCACATATCATTAGTAAATGGTCCTAAATCTTGGATAATTTCCCACGTTTTAACTATGGCTTCTAAAGAAGATTTTGGTAATGGTCCTTGACCTCCATAGTTGAAATAATACTTATTTTTTAATGCTGGTATTTGATCTCTTAGATTATTTCTCATGGAAATTTAAGTTATATTTTTAAACTCTTGAATTTTTTAAATATTGCCTACTAAAGTTACTGTTCTAAATTCTATATCCTCAATTACTTTCCAAGGTTCAGCACTCCTTTCTGCAAATTCTAAATTTTTAAATCCTAGTTCTTTAAAGTCACTTATAAAGTCAGGTTCATACCATGCTCCACTAATACATCCTGTCCACAGATCATGATCATTTTGCAATCTTAAAGGAACTTTTTTGTTAGAGACAATATCGCTAATTGCAATTCTTCCATTATCGTTTAAAACTCTTTTTATATTTCTTAGAAGGTTATTTCTAGACTCTGGACTTACCAAGTTTAAAACGCAATTACTTAAAATAATATCAACTGATTTGTCGGCGATTAATGGACTTAAATCTTTATCTAATTCATCAAGTTTTTCAATTGAACCTTCTAGAAATTCTGTATTGTTGAAACCTATATTTTTTGTAACTTCTTTAGAGGCTGATCTAGATAAAGAAAGCATATCAGGATTCTGATCAACTCCAATAACTTTCCCTTCTTTTCCAACAATTTGGGCACAAATAAAAGCATTTTTGCCGCTACCACTTCCAAGATCTAAGACTGTATCGTTTTTTTGAACATATTTTGTTGGATCCCCACATCCATAGTCTCTTTCTATAACCTCTTGAGGAATTGCTTCAAGTAAAACGGGATTAAAACCAACTGGTGTACAAAGACAACTTTCTTTTTCTAGTGCGGCTGAACCATATCTTTCTTGAATCGCATCTTTATGATTGAATTGATTAGATGCTTTATTAGATGTGTTTGTATTACAGCAACTTTCAGACATATTTTTTAAAGGACTTTTGATAAATATAGCCCAAAAAAAAAGCCCTTGAAAAGGGGCTTTTAACTTGTTTAATTAAATTATTTAGTGTAATTAACACCTCTGTAATTTAATTCTGCTTTTTCATTACTTGAAGAAGCGTCAGCCATTCTATTGGTGTATACGTTTCTTCTGTAGGTAAGTTCAACAAGTTGCTTTTTAGCAGCTTCTTTGTTTTGAACGTAGTTTTTACCTCTGTAAGTTAAAGTAGTCATGTTTCGATGTGACAACACGGCCATCCCCCGTTCCATGGTATGACTCGAACTGCGCCCTCAAATGAGGGTGAACGAAAAAGTAGCAATTGCTACCAAATAATTATAAACGTATTTTTAGCTGCATGTCTAGCTTTTACAAATAGAAACGAAGATTTAATGTTTTTTTAATTATTATCTTAGGTAAATTTTTTTATAAATAGTCTCTAAAAAGGTTTATGTTTATATTTGGTTTAATCTTCATGTAACTATTTATTTATGACAGGTTTTTTATATTTCTTGGGAAATACTTTAAGGTGGCCAGTGTTAAAGCCAAAAGAATTTTTTTCACTACATGCTTATTTTTCAATTATTTATTTGATAACTTTTACTTTGAGTAAATATGATGTAAGCCAATCAAATTTAGTTTTTACTTTAGGAATTCTTGCACCTCTTTTAATCGCTATTGGTCAAGGACTTCCAATTGATTGCCTTGATATGGAATCATCTTTGTTGAAAGAATTAAAAGCTAAATAATATATATTTCAGTTAAAAATTTTTATAAAACCTGGACAACTTCGCTTATTTCAGGAATCATTTCTTTTAACTTTCTTTCAATACCCATTTTGAGAGTCATAGTGCTACTTGGGCAACTACCACATGCTCCTTGAAGTCTGACTTTGACAATTGGACCATCTATTTCTGCAATCTCAACATTACCTCCATCAGAAATTAAAAAAGGTCTTAGCTCGTCAAGGACTTTTTCTACATTTTGGTTTGTCAGAGAGAGTGTTTCAGTACTCATAATTTTGGATTAACTTTATAATAAGCCTAGAAAGAAATCTGATTAATTGCAAAAAAGATAATTTTCTGTTGTGACTTCATCTAAAAATCCCACTAATGACAATAGCTACTTTGATGCAGTCTTAGTAGGAGCAGGGATAATGAGTAGTACTTTAGCCCTCATAATTTCAGAAGTTTTACCAGATATAAAATTTCTTATTATAGAAAAATTAAATGCTCCAGGAAGTGAAAGTACTGGTGCTTTTAATAATGCAGGTACAGGACATGCGGCTAATTGCGAATTAAACTATACCCCTTTAGATGAAAAAGGAAATCTAAAAATAGATAAAGCGCTCTCAATAAATCGTTCTTTTGAAACATCCATGTCTTTATGGGCCTCATTGTATGAAGCAGGGAAGATTGATATTAAGAAGTTTCTAAAATTTATTCCTCATATTAGCTTTGTTTCTGGTCAGGATAATATTTCTTTTTTAAAAAAAAGATTTCAGAAAATGAACGAAAATCCTGAATTTATCGATATGGAATTTTCTACATCTTTTGATGAAATTTCATCATGGGCTCCTTTAATAACAAAAGATAGAAATCCATCTACTCAAATTGCTGCTACCAGAATAGGTAGAGGAACTGATATCAATTTTGAGGCTTTAACCAAAGAGTATTTGTCATTAGTTTCTTTAAACAAAAATGTTGAAATTAGATACAAAACAGAATTAGTAGATTTAAAGAAAATTGATAAAAAACATTGGGAACTAGAAATCAGTTCTGAAGGTAGAAAAACTTCAATTAGAACTGGCTACGTTTTTCTTGGTGCTGGTGGAAAAACAATTAATTATTTACAAAAATCAAAAATTCCAGAAGCAAAAAGTTATGGTGGATTTCCTGTTAGTGGGAAATGGCTTATTTGCGAGAAAAAAGATCTAACAGAAAAACATAACTCAAAAGTTTATGGTAAAGCTGATATTGGATCGCCACCAATGTCTGTGCCTCATTTAGACACCAGATGGATTGATAATAAAAAACTTCTTTTATATGGACCTTTTGCTGGATTTACAACGAAATTTCTAAAACAAAGTTCATACTTTGACTTATTTAGTTCAATTAAAAAGAATAATATTTTTTCTATGTTAGACGTTGGTTTTAAGAACAACGATTTAATTAATTACCTAATATCACAATCATTAAAGAACCATAACTCAAGAGTTGAGAATTTAAAGAATATGATGCCATCAGCTAATCCTTCTGATTGGTATTTAAAGAATGCTGGTCAAAGAGTCCAAATAATTAAAAAAACTGAAGGTGGTGGTTCTTTGAAATTTGGAACTGAGATTGTAAATTCATCTGATGGATCATTATCTGCTTTGTTGGGAGCCTCTCCAGGAGCAAGTACTGCGGTTTCAATTATGGTTGAAGTTCTAGAAAAATCTGTTTTATTTTTAAACGATAAGCATAATCTCCAAAAAAAAATAAATGACTTAATTTATCCAGAACTATTAGTCTCTGAAAATTACAGTACCTTCATAAAAGAAATTAAAAAAAGAAATAATTCCATTTTTGGTTTCCATCCATAATTCTAATTAGCTAGTATTAATCAAGATGTAATAAGAGGAGAATTTTCTTTCTATATGACTGATATATCGGTTTCAAAAATTAGGAATTTCTGCATAATCGCTCATATTGACCATGGTAAATCTACCCTTGCAGATAGGTTGCTTCAAGATACTGGTACTGTGCAGCAAAGGGATATGCAAGAACAATTTTTGGACAGTATGGATCTTGAAAGAGAGAGAGGAATTACTATCAAGTTACAGGCCGCTAGAATGAAATATAAAGCTGACGATTCCCAAGAATATGTTTTGAACTTAATAGATACCCCAGGGCATGTTGATTTCTCTTATGAGGTTAGTAGATCTCTTCAAGCTTGCGAAGGCGCCTTACTTGTTGTTGATGCAAGTCAAGGAGTAGAAGCTCAAACCTTGGCTAATGTTTATCTTGCCTTAGAAAATAATCTTGAAATAATTCCTGTTTTAAATAAAGTTGATTTACCAGGGGCTGATGCTGAAAAAATAAAACAAGAAATAGAGGAAATTATCGGACTTGATACATCTAATGCAATAAATTGTTCAGCAAAAACTGGAGTTGGTATTAAAGATATTTTGGAATCAATCGTTAGAAGAGTACCTCCTCCTCAAGATGAAATTAAACTACCTACTAAGGCACTGATTTTTGATTCTTACTATGATCCGTACAGGGGAGTTATAGTTTATTTCAGGGTGATATCCGGGTCTCTTAATAAGAGAGAAAAAATATTATTAATGGCAAGTAAGAAAAATTATGAACTAGATGAGATAGGAATAATGGCGCCTGATCAGCAGCAAGTTGATGAATTACATGCAGGGGAAGTTGGTTATTTAGCTGCTTCTATAAAATCAGTTGCTGATGCGAGAGTGGGAGATACGATTACTCTTTTAAATTCACCTGCCAATGATCCTTTGCCTGGATACAAGACAGCAAATCCTATGGTTTTTTGTGGCTTATTCCCGACTGATGCTGATCAATTCCCAGATTTAAGAGTATCACTCGAAAAATTACAATTATCTGATGCAGCTTTAAAATATGAGCCCGAAACTAGTAGCGCAATGGGCTTCGGATTTAGGTGCGGATTCCTAGGACTTCTTCATATGGAGATTGTTCAAGAAAGATTAGAAAGAGAATATGACTTGGATCTGATAGTAACGGCACCATCAGTTATTTATAAAGTTAATTTAAATCAGCAGGAACATATCTTTATTGATAATCCTTCTACAATTCCTGATCCACAACTTAGAGAATCAATAGAAGAGCCTTATGTGAAAATGGAAATTTATGCTCCCAATGAATTTAATGGAACATTAATGGGTTTATGTCAAGAAAGAAGGGGAGTATTTATAGATATGAAATACATAACAACAGATAGAGTTACCTTGATTTATGAAATTCCATTAGCAGAAGTTGTTACAGATTTCTTTGATCAAATGAAAAGTAGAACCCAAGGTTATGCATCAATGGAATATCATTTGATTGGCTATAGAAAAAATGACCTTGTTAGATTAGATGTTCTAATAAATTCAGAAAGAGCAGATCCATTAACTTCTATTGTTCATAAAGATAAGGCTTATGGAATTGGCAGAAGTTTAGTTGAGAAATTAAAAGAACTTATTCCAAAACAACAATTTAAAATACCTATTCAAGCATCAATCGGTAGCAGGATTATTGCAAGTGAAAGTATCAGTGCTTTGCGAAAAGATGTTTTATCTAAATGTTATGGAGGGGATATTTCTAGGAAAAAGAAACTTTTAAAGAAACAAGCCAAAGGTAAAAAGAGGATGAAGGCAATGGGTAAAGTTGAAGTCCCTCAAGAAGCTTTTATGGCAGTCTTGAAATTAAACCAGTAATTTCTTTTAATTTAAAATTTATAGCTATTTATTTTTAAAAGAATTGGTATATTTCATTTATATCTGTAAAAAAAGATTTTGGATATTAACTCATTTAATCGTGTCGGCGCAAATATCAGAAAAGCTGGATTTTTAATTGTACTTTTTTATCTTCTTGTTGTTTTAATAATGAAATTCTTAGAGGCCAATAATTTTTTTGGCTATTCATTTTCAATGTTAAGCAATGATATCTTTGCCCCTCCTTCTCTTAATCATTTTTGTGGCACAGATAGATTAGGAAGAGATGTTTGCTTAAGAACTTTGCAAGGATCATCATTAGCGATAGAAGTTGTATTCTTAGCTATTCTTTTTTCATTAAGTTTGGGTTTGCCATTGGGATTATTAAGCGGATATTTTGGGGGTTTTTTTGATAAATGCTTATCACTAATAATGGATACTATTTTTTCAATACCTGTAATTTTGCTTTCAGTTGTTGTGGCTTTTGTATTGGGTAAAGGTATCCTTAACGCGGCTTTGGCATTGTGTATTGTTTACTCTCCTCAATATTTTAGATTAATCAGAAATCAGACAATATTGGTTAAATCCGAAACTTATGTGGAGGCAGCTCAAGTTGCAGGAGCTGATGTTAAAAAAATTATTTTTAAATATATTCTCCCAAATGTAATAACACCATTACCTATTCTGCTTACCCTAAATGCTGCAGATGCTGTTTTGGTATTAGGAAGTTTAGGATTTTTAGGCCTTGGTGTTCCTGCAGATGTCCCAGAATGGGGAAGTGATTTAAATCTGGCTCTTGCCGCTTTACCTACAGGTATCTGGTGGACGGCTTTGTTCCCAGGTTTGGCAATGTTTTTTTTAGTTTTAGGTCTTTCTTTTATAGGAGAGGATCTTGAAGAAATTTTTGATAGTCAAAATTCTGAATAAATTTAGTTATCTGTAATAGGATCAAGTTCTCCTAGATCATTCAACTTTGGATATTCTTTAGCTGATTTTTTATACACCTCAGCTAATTCTGGGTAACACCATTCAAAAAGTGTTTTTTGATATTCATCTGTATTTAAACCTTCTCCATTAGCGGGCAATATACCTTTATTTTTTCTTTGGCGAATAGCTTCAAATAATAATATGGAAGCAGCAACTGAAACATTTAGGGATTGAACCATACCTCTCATAGGTATAAAAATTGATTGATCAACCATTGATATAAGTTCATCACTTAGTCCCCATTTTTCTGCACCTAAAACAAAACATGTATTTTGAGAATAATCAAAATTTCTATAATCTACTGATTCACTATTAAGAGTTGTTCCATATAATTTAAAACCCTTATTCTTTAAATCAGATATTGCCTTGATAGTGTTTTTATGATTATTTAGTTTTACCCATTTTTGACTTCCTTGAGCAGTACTATTAAAAGTCTTAACGGCATTCATTTTGCTAATAAAATTTGCTTCGAAAACTCCTGCCGCATCACATGTCCTTAATATCGCAGATAAATTATGTGGTTTATTGACATCCTCAACTAGAACAGTCAAGTTTTTCATTCTGCAATCTAAAACACTTTTGATTCGTTCAAATCTTCTTGGCAAAATTGACATTTATAATTTTTTCACACTTTTAAATTATATTCAAAAAATATTGATTACCTATTAAATCTCTTGGTTTATAATATTTTGGTAGTTTGAATTAACTCAATGGCATACATAGAATGGGACTATACAGTAATAACAAGTATGGTAGAAAAACAAGGGTGGCATTTACCTGAGCGTGAATCGGAGGAATGGAATAAATTTAACGATGAATTAGGAGAAAAAATGAGAGGTGTTGGACTTATTTTTGAAAAATATTGTAAATTTACTCCTGACGTAGGAGAAGGAGTTCATCTTTTAGATGACTGATGATAAATAGTTTTAAACCATTGATGTATCCCTTAATCAATGGCTTATTAATTTATAAGATAATATAATTTCACCAAATTAGAACTCTCAATTATAAAGGCTTTATAAAGCTTGTAACCTATAAAAATTTTTTATTCCACAAAAAAGTTATTTAAATTCTATATTTGTATAAAAATATGAAAAATAAATTAATCTTTTTATTCGATGGTGGCTGTCCACTTTGTTTGAGAGAAACAAATTTTTTAAAAAAAAGAGACATCTTAAATCAAATTGTATTTATAGATATTAATAGTAATGATTATGATCAAAGTCTTTTTAATGACATCTCATATTCAGAAGCCATGTCAAACCTACATGGGATTATGGAAAATGGAGAAATTATTAGGGGACTAGATGTACTTGCATATTCTTATGAATTAGTTGGTTTAGGTTGGGTTTATTACCCCTTGAAGATTAAGCTCTTGTCTCCATTATTGAGACTGGTTTACAGATATTGGGCAAAATATAGACTTCAAATTACAGGTAGATCAGATATTGAAAAACTTTGTACCTCTCAATGTGAACAATAAATATGGAAAGTATCGATATAGACAGAATAATAGAGATGTGTTGGGAAGATAGAACACCCTTTGAAGCTATCAAGTATCAATTTGGTTTGAAAGAGGAAGATGCGATAAAAATTATGCGTCAAAATCTTAAACCCAAATCCTTCAAAGTCTGGAGAAAGAGAGTTTCGGGAAGAAATACAAAACATATGGCGCTTAAAGATTCAACTAGATTTAAATCTACTCATAAAAGAAAATTATAAATTTTGAAAAATCTTTCTACTAAAACTTGTCCTGTTTGCAATAGGCCGTTCGAGTGGCGTAAAAAATGGAAAAACTGTTGGGATGATGTTATCTACTGTTCAAAAAGATGCAGTATTAGGAAGTCGCAAAGATGAAACAAGTATCAATTATTTTCCCGAATCAACTTTTTAGAGAAAGCCCAATCTTAAAAATAAATTGTGAAGTTTTGATTTTGGAAGACTCATTATTTTTTGGAAATGATAAATTTCATAAATTAATTAACCATAAAAACAAGTTAGTTTTTCATAGAGCATCTATGCTCGCTTATAAAAATTATTTAGAAATATCTGGCTTTAAAGTGTTATATATCGAAAACAAGAATAATGTTTCTACAGTTGAGTACTTATCGGAATTTATTAAAAATAAATATCAGAAAATAAATCTCATTGACCCTCATGATTTTTTAATAATGAAGAGGATTAATAATTTTGTTGAAAGTAATAATTTGGCTTTAAATATTTTGCCTTCTCCTATGTTTATGAGCAGTGAAAATTTAAAAGAGTTATTTGAATCAAATACAAAAAAACCTCTTATGGGGAGATTTTATGAAAATCAAAGAAAGAGCCAAAAGATATTAGTTAATTCGGATGACACACCTGAAGGCGGTAAATGGAGTTTCGATGAGATGAATAGAAAAAAATTACCCAAAAAAATCAGCATCCCTAATACGCCTAAATTACCAAAAAATAAATTTGTAATTCATGCCGAAAAGGTATTGGCCAATTTAGATGTTGATTTTATTGGAGAAAGTAATAACTTTTTATATCCAACTAATTTTGATGAGGCAGATCAATGGTTAAATGATTTTTTTATACATAAATTTTTCTTGTTTGGAGATTATGAAGATGCTATTTCTAAAGAAAATTCTTTTTTATGGCATAGTTTACTTTCTCCTCTTTTAAATAGTGGCTTACTAACGCCAAATGAAGTAGTAAATAAAGCATTACTTTTTGCCAAAAATAATAATGTTCCAATTAACTCTTTAGAGGGTTTTATTCGTCAAATTATTGGATGGAGAGAATTTATTTGCCTTGTTTATAAGAAGTATGGAACAAAAATGCGAAATAGTAATTTCTGGAATTTTGAAGATAAGCCAATTCCAAAATCTTTTTATCAAGGAAATACAGGAATTGAACCAGTAGACGTTGTTATAAAAAATATTATTAAATTTGGTTATTGTCATCATATTGAGCGGCTAATGATTTTGGGCAACTTTATGCTTCTATGTAGAATTCACCCCAACCAAGTTTATAAATGGTTTATGGAAATGTTTATTGATTCCTATGATTGGGTTATGGTCCCAAATGTTTACGGAATGAGTCAGTTTAGTGATGGAGGAATCTTTTCAACAAAGCCATATATATCAAGTTCTAATTATGTAAAAAAAATGTCTAATTTTAAAAGTGGCCCATGGTGTGAAATATGGGATGGCTTATTTTGGAAATTTATTAAAGATAATGAAAGCTTTTTTAGAAAGCAATATCGTCTGGCAATGTTAACGAAAAACCTTGATAAAATGTCAGAGGAAAAATTAAATAATCACTTAAAAACGGCCGATAGATTTTTAAGAGATATTCGATAAATCAAAAGTAATAACCTACATTTGTTTTTGAAAAATTAAAATAATATTATATTATTACGAAATATTACAGATCAATGTTAGTTTAAATAAAACAAAATACTCCTAATGGAAATTGGATCACTTTTTTTGAAAAGTACTTTGACTGGTATTATCACTTTTCCCGAATTAGATTGGATAACTACCCATCAATCTGATTTCACAAGGTTAGAGGAATCTGTAGCTATTAAGTTAGGTAGAATGCTTGATTCAGGTTCTATAAATATAGGTTGCCGTTTAAATTCGTGATTAATTTTTTATTTTATTAATGAAGTATCAAAAAGAGAAAAAATTATTTTTTCGCGAAAGAATTCATTCTTTAAATATCTTTCTTTTTTTAGGATTTAATCTAACACTCATTTCTACATTAGGTTTTATTTTGTTAAATTCTTCAATTGAAAAAGTAGTTTAAATTTTTTGTATATTAAAGTTATCTTTAAAAACAAATTATATTTTGAGTATTGGATATTTACAAAGAAAAGCAGCTTGGGAAATTTTATTAAAAGTAAGTTCTGGTGATTTTTGCGATCATGCCCTTGAAAAGGTCTTAAACAATTATCAATTTAATCCGCTTGATATTGCTTTTATTACTGAATTATCTTTTGGATGTATAAGGTATAGAAAATTTCTTGATCTTTGGATGGATCATACATCAAAAATTACTCATAAAAAGCAGCCTCCAAAGTTAAGATGGCTTCTACATATAGGTTTATATCAACTATTGAAAATGGATAAAATTCCATTTCCTGCTGCTATTTCTACCACTGTAGAAGTAGCTAAAAAAACAGATTTAAATGGTTTAGCCGGAACTTTAAATGCGATATTGAGAAATGCATCAAGAAAATTAGAACAAAAAATTTTTCCGGAATTATCTTCTGATAGAAAAGAAAGAATTTCATATCTTGAATCATTTCCATTATGGCTTGTGAAGGATCTTTATAAATGGGTCGGCAATAGCGAGGGTGAAAATATCATTAAGGCATTTAATAAAAAACCATCAATTGATTTAAGAATTAACCAATTAAAAATTAATTTAGATGAATTTATGGAATTACTTCATGAAAATAAAATTGATGCTGAAATTATTAAAGATTTACATAATGGAATTACTTTAATATCTAATCCAAGATCTATAAAAAATTTACCAGGATATACTGATGGATTTTGGACAATTCAAGATAGATCTTCTCAGTGGATAGCACCTCTCTTAAATCCACAAGAAGGTGAAAAGATTTTAGATGCTTGTGCAGCGCCGGGAAGTAAGTCTACCCACCTAGCAGAATTAACAAATGATAGTGCTGAAATCATTGCCGTAGATAGATCAGCAAAAAGATTGAAAATACTGCAATCAAATTTAGAAAGGTTAAATTTGAAATCTGTTAATACCCTTAAGGCTGATGCTACGAGTTTGATTGAATTAAATCCTAAGTTCATATCTTATTTTGATAAGATTTTATTAGATGCTCCATGTTCAGGTATTGGAACTCTTTCAAGGAATCCAGATTCTAGATGGTCTTTAAGTCAAGAAAAAATAAAATCTTTAACTTTATTACAGGAAAAACTTTTGGAGAGCATTTTTCCTCTTTTGAAAAAAGGTGGCATTTTAGTTTATTCAACTTGTACTATTTGTCCCGATGAAAATAATCTATTAATTGAACGATTTATTGAAAAAAACAAAACTTTAAAATTGGTTAGCCAAAAGCAAATTTTACCTAGCTTGGATTATCCTGGTGATGGATTTTATTCTGCAATAATTTCTTATAAATCTTAAAAAAATAATTTATTTTTAATTGGAATTTTATAAATTTCAGATATGAACTTCCTCCATAAATAAGCTGCATTTCCACTAGATAATTCAGATTCCTTGTTATCGTCGTAACCTATCCAGATTCCTGTTGTAATGTTATCAATGGAACCAATAAACCAGAGATCTTTATTTCCATCAGATGTTCCTGTTTTGCCATAAATTTTCTTTCCTTTTATAAAGGCTGCTTTTGAAGTGCCTTCTTTTACAGATTTTTCAAGAAGTTTATTTATTTTCTTGTTTATTTTAAAATCTAATATTTTTTTGGAAATAGATTTGTTTTCCCAAATAGGTTGTTTTTTAAATGATTCTATTTTTTCTATGATTTCAGGGCTTTGAATCCTCCCATTATTGTTTATTGCAGAATATGCATTTGTTATGTTTAAAAGATTATCTCCGTAGGAGCCAATAGCTAATGATGGAAATTCCTCAAACTCTTGCTGATAACCTAGTCCAAATGAATTCGCTAAATTTATAACATTTTTTAAGCCGATTTTTTTTGTAATTGATATTGGAACGATATTTGATGAACTTTTAAATGATTCAATCAAAGATATTGAACCTCTATAGTCTTCTGAAAAATTTTTTGGGCAATAACTTTCCCAGCATATTGGTAAGTCTTCAAATTTATCGCTTAATTTTATTCCTTCTATTAATGCAGCAGCATAAGGGATTATTTTAAAAGTAGAACCTAAAGGTCTTAAAGATGAAATCACTCTATTGTATTCATTAATTGATGGATTTTTGCTAGTTATCATTGTCCTAATTAGTCCTGTGTTTGATTCGATAGATACTAGAGCAAATTCAAGGTCTTTAGGCCCAGCATATCTTGATATTTTTTGACCTTTTTCTTGCCAATCTTTGTTGATAGAAGATTTAATTCTTAAAAACTTATAATCATTTTTACTTTCAATTTTTTTATCTGTTTCCTGAAGAATAAAGTTAATTAGTAATTTATCATCTAAAAAATTATCAGCTGTTTGATAATTTAATTTTATTTTTTCTTTAATAGCCTTATTCTTATTTTCTAGAGAAATATATCCATCAACATACATTGATTCAAGGACTTTATTTCTATTTTTAATAGCTAGTTCTAAATTTTGATAAGGTGAATAAATTGATGGAGCTGGAGCTAATCCCGCAATTAATGCGACCTCAGATAATGTCAATTCTTCTATAAATTTTCCAAAATAAACTTGGGCAGCCTCGTTTACTCCGTATGCTCCTGATCCTAGATAAATATTATTTAAATATAATTTTAAAATTTGATTTTTGTCATATCTAAATTCAAGTATGAGTGATATAAATATTTCTTTGATTTTCCTTTGAAAACTTAAATCATTATTTAGAAAAAGTAATCTGGAAACTTGTTGTGTAATAGTACTTCCTCCCTCCTTAACATAACCACTTCTAATATTTTGAATAAGTGCACGTAAAATACTTTTTAAATCTATTCCATTATGTTTATAAAATCTTTTATCCTCAGAAGATATGAAAGTATGTTTAATAAAAAATGGAATTTTATGATAACTATTATCTATTTCAAATTTACGGCTTAATTTGCTTAGTATCTTATTATCAGAAGATGATATTAAATAAGAATATTTGGTTTCCCGAAACTTTTTATTTTTAGATACGTCAAATTTTAACGTGCTAGAAATTAGACTAAAAAAATAAAAAGATATTCCAGAAAAAATTAATATTGGAATTATTAAAACAAAAGATTTGAATTTAATCTTTTGCACCTTAAGCAACTAAAAAACTATGTCCTATCGCTAAAGCTGTAACTAACATTCCAGTTATAAGGAACGGTTGGGCACTTGCTTGATATTTGACATCAAACTTTAGAGGATCTCTTAGTAACCACATATCTTGAAATGTAATTTGTGGAATTACCAATAAAACCAAAATTACAGAGGCTAAATGTTGACCAATAATAACTAATACTACAACCATTGCTAATTGAAAAATGTCAATCAGTCCTGCACTTATTCTACTTGCATTTTTTATTCCAAATACTACTGGTAGAGAATTTAAGCCTAGCTTTGAGTCTCCTTCAACACTTTTGAAATCATTAATAACAGCAATTCCAAGTCCTGAGAGGCTATAAGCAAGTGTTAGTATCGCCGTCACTATAGTTAATTTTCCAAACAAGGCTTGTCCTGCCCACCAAGGTAAAGCTATGTAAGATGCTCCTAATGCATAATTTCCAAGCCAACCATTCTGTTTTAATTTGAGTGGTGGAGCAGAATATATATAACTAACAAAGGAACCACCTAATGCCAAAAGTAGGACGGAGGGGAAGCTATGCTTAGCATATAAATCTAATAGAAAAGCAACTATTAAACCCGCGATAAGTAATACCCAGATTTGTATTTTTACATCTTTAATTGAAATTTTCCCAGAAGGAATTGGTCTATTTGGTTCATTAATTGCATCAATTTCTTTATCAAAAAAATCATTTATGGTTTGGGTATAACCAGCCAGAAGTGGTCCACTCATCAACATACATGCTAATGAAGCTAGAACATTACTAAATGTCCATTCAAAATTCCCACTTGCAGCTGCTCCACAAATAACTCCCCATATCAAAGGTATCCACGTTATAGGTTTCATTAACTGTATACGGAGTTTCCATATACTTGATGTTTCAGAGGCACCCTTAATTCCTAATAGTTGTTTTGGATCATTCACTTTACTCATTAACCTTTCTCAATTTCTTCTGGGAAAAACCAATTTTGCTCACCATTCTGAAATTTTGCGGTAATTCCAATACTTCTGCCGTCAGTCATCTTATAGCCTGTTATTACGGCTTTAGGATTCGAGGATATTTGATCGATTAATTTAGCTGGTAGTCTATCTTTTACTTTGTTAATGTTAATTTTGATTTTACTACCGATTTTGGGTAATAATTTTGTTTCAGCCATAAGAGGTAAAATGGAAGCTATTATGCAACATTAACAGCATTTGGACAATTTTTACTAAAATGGTAGCTCTTCGTTTAATTCCTTGTTTAGATGTCGCCCATGGCAGAGTGGTTAAAGGTGTAAATTTTGTCAACTTGAGAGACTCAGGCGATCCTGTTGAATTGGCTTGTAGGTATTCTGATGAGGGCGCAGATGAATTAGTATTCTTAGATATTAGAGCTAGTGTAGAAAATAGAAGTACATTAGTTGACCTTGTCTCTAGGACTGCAAAATCAGTAAAAATCCCATTTACAGTAGGTGGAGGAATAGATTCTGTTTCTTCAATTAATGATCTTTTAAGAGCTGGAGCGGACAAAGTGAGTTTGAATTCTTCTGCTGTTAGAAATCCTGATTTAATTTCTAAAAGTTCTAGAGAATTTGGTAATCAATGTATCGTGATAGCAATTGATGCTAAAAGAAAAGTTAATAAGACTGATGAATGGGAGGTATATGTAAAAGGAGGGAGAGAAAATACTGGAATAGATGTATTAAGTTGGGCAAAGAAGGTTAAGGAGTTAGGCGCAGGGGAAATTTTGCTTACTTCAATGGATGGTGATGGCACGCAGAATGGATATGATTTACATCTGACTGAATCTGTTACCAATATTGTTAACATCCCAGTGATTGCTTCTGGAGGAGCGGGTTGTTTAGAAGATATCTATGATGTTTTTCAAGAAGGAAGGGCATCAGCAGCACTTCTAGCATCATTACTTCATGATAAGAAACTTTCTTTAAGAGAAATAAAGACTTTCCTCCTCGAAAAAAAACTTCCAATTAGACCATATGAATAAAAAATATAATTTAATACCAAAAAGAAATAAGTTGAAAATTTAAAAATGAAATTCACAAAAACTATCGAAGTCAAAAATATATTTAATAAAATTTCTTATAAATATGATTTTTTAAATAATCTATTAAGTTTTGGACTGCACAGATTATGGAAAAGGAAATTAGTTAATTTATTGGAACCTTTAAATGGAGAAGATTGGGCTGATTTATGCTGTGGAACTGGAGATTTAGCATTCTTAATTTCTGAGAGAGTTAGTCCAAGGGGTTCAATTACTGGGATTGACAGTGCAAAGGATATCTTAAATATTGCAAAAAAAAAATCAGAGCTTAAAAAAAATAAATTTATTAAGTGGGAAATTAAAGATGTATTAGAAATTAATGATTATTCAAAAAATTTTGATGGGATTTGCATGTCATATGGACTTAGAAACTTGAATAATGTTGAAGAAGGAATAAAAAAAGTTTTTGATCTTTTGAAGGATAAAGGAAGGGCAGGATTTTTGGATTTTAATCACTCAACAAGAAATTCTTTATCCAATATTTTTCAGAAAATTTATTTGAGATTAATTGTAGTAAGCATTTCGCGGCTTTTTAATTTAGGTCCAGAGTACGCATATATTGAAAAAAGTATTAGTAATTTTCCAAAGAAAAATGAGCTTATAAATATTGCTAAGCAAGTTGGATTTAAAAAAGCTGAATATAGGACTATTTGGGGGGGGCAAATGGGAATACTAATATTAACCAAATAAAGAATTTAGTTTTTTATTTTTCTCCAACAAAAAGAACACTTTCCCCATCTTTTGATTTCGCCCTCTGGAGTAGGGGCATTACAAACAGTACAAATGCACATATTATTTTGATTTATTCTGCTTGGATGCTTTGCCCAAACTATCTTTGCATTAGTAGCTTTGATATTTTTATTTTTAATTTCATAATTTTGTATTATTTTTATTTCATCCAAAGTTATTCCAATTTTCTCGATTCTCTCTTTTAATTTATGCTTGTTATAGATTAAAGCTTGGCGCCACTGTGGATGATTAACTGCAATAGTAAGTATTTTTTTTTCAATATTTAACGGTTTGCATTCTTGAAATAGTTCTAAGCCGATTAAGTTCTTCCAGTTTTCATTGATTTTAGAGAGTTTATCTAAGTCTCCGCAGGATTTTTTGAAATTATCAAGACAATTTTTTAATGGATGTGGATTCCTTCTATTCACTATTGGCAAATACTTTTTATCCAATTTGTAAAATTTACTTATTAAGACTAAAGTTAATCTAATCTTTTAAAAGATGCTTGTTGTTTTAATAAAGAATTTGTGAAAGTTATTGGACCTGCAGCTAAGACAGTTTTTTATTTAAAAAAAATTCAGGGTCAATATCCAACCTGGACACTTCATTACAAAATAAAATGTGAAAGCACCGAAAATGAGCTAACAAACTTGCTCGGATATTCTGAAATAAAGAAAAACCAGCCAGTAGCGATAATCGCAAGGGAACAGTTCTCAGGGGTTGGCCAAAATTCAAAAACTTGGGTTTCTCCAAAAGGAGGAATTTGGTTAAGTGCAGCTTACCCAATATTTTCAAAAAAATTTGAATGTCAAATATTTAATTTGTCTTTAGGTATTAAGTTATGTGAAATGCTTAGACGAGAAAATATAAATGTTTGTTTGAAATGGCCAAATGATATTTTCTTTGGTTCAAAAAAGTTGATTGGATTTTTACCAAGGGTGATAACAAGAGGTAAACAAATTATCTATGTAAGATTAGGACTTGGCATGAATTTTTTAAATTACACTCCATTAGAAGGTATTTCATTATCAAAAGTACTTCAAACTAAGAATATTAATCAACATTATTGGACAGCCAAAGTTCTTAAAGCTTTTTATGATTCAATTGAATGCAACAATAAAAAAGAATATGTGATTAAATCTGCAAATAAGTTTCTTACTAAAAGTTTTTTACCTAGTGGTTATTGTCCTGACTCATGGAAAATTAAAGATATTGATTTGAATGGGAATTTAAGAATTGAAAATGAAACTAAACTGAAGGTAATAAGAAGGTTTTGAATTTAATTAACTTTTAATTCAACTATTCTTCCATCCTTAAATTTGGCTATTTTTTTTGCGCGATTTGCAACTTCATCTTCATGCGTAACTAAAACTATAGTTATTCCAGACTCATGAAGTTTGTCAAAAAGATCTAATACATCTTCAGTTGTTTTTGAATCTAATGCGCCAGTAGGTTCGTCTGCCAGTAATATTGCAGGATTATTGATAATAGCCCTCGCAATAGCAACTCGTTGTTGCTGACCTCCGGATAATTGGTTTGGGCGATTATTCATCCTTTCTGAGAGGCCAACTTTTTTTAACGCATTCTTACCTCGTTCTAATCTTTGCTCAGGCTCAATTCCAGCATAAATCATCGGCAAAATTACGTTTTCAAGTGCAGTTGCATCTGAAAGAAGATGAAATTGTTGAAAAACGAAGCCTAATTTTTGATTACGAATTTCCGCCAGCTCATCATCACATAAATTTTCAACAGGTATACCATTTAATATATAAACACCTTCAGATGGTCTATCTAGACATCCAATAATATTCATAGCGGTACTTTTGCCTGAGCCACTAGCTCCCATTACAGCTAAATAATCACCTTTATAAATTTCTAAGTTTATGCTGTCTAAGGCTTTAACAGTTAGATCTTCTTTCCCATATGTTTTAGATATATTTTCTAAACTTGCGACTTTCTTAGACATTTATTGAAAAAATTCTTCTATGAAATATTGTTTGCAGTGGCAATAATATCTTGTAAGAAAGGAGTTTCTGAAACTGCGGTATTAGCTAATTTAAAAAGAGGATTAGAAAGGATTCCTCCTAGAGCAGTTACTGCCACGCAAGTATAAAGTGCAATTCTTAAGGGAGGCAATCCTACAATTCCCCAGTTAATTTCAGGATATGATTTGACGATTTCAGAAGCTTCCTGTGGTTCTTTAACTACCATCATTTTTATAACTGAAATGTAGTAATAAATAGATATAACTGAAGTAACTAATCCAACGATTACTAATAGGTATTGATGATTTGCCCAACCTGCAAAGAACAAATAGATCTTTCCAAAAAATCCTAACATTGGAGGTAAACCTCCAAGAGATAGGAGACAAAGGCTTAAACCTAATGTAATGAGAGGATCTTTTTGGTAAAGACCAGAGTAATCAAGAATTCTGTCAGAGCCAGTTCTTAGTGAGAAAAGTATTACACATGAAAATGCTCCCAAATTCATAAATAAATATGCAGCCAAATATAAAACAGCAGCTGATAAACCATCTTGTGTACCAGATACTATTCCTATCATTACAAATCCTGCTTGTCCAATAGAACTGTAAGCTAACATCCTTTTCATTGAGGTTTGAGCTAGCGCTACAACATTTCCTAGAGCCATGCTCAAGATCGCCAAAATAGTGAATAATAGTTTCCATTCTTCATCGAATGAAGAGAAAGTAGTGCTTAATATTCTTATTGCAAATGCAAAACCTGCTGTCTTTGAACCGACGGATAAAAAAGCAACTACAGGTGTAGGTGATCCTTCATAAACATCAGGAGTCCATTGATGAAAGGGAACTGCAGCGATTTTAAAAGCAACAGTTGATAAGACAAATACGAGAGCTAGAGAAGTAATGAAGGAGGGTTTGTTTATAATCTCTAAACCAATAATTGCTAAGTTTGTTGAACCACTTAATCCATAAAGAAAGGAAGAGCCATACAAATAAACTGCAGCGGCAGCTGATCCAACAAGCAAGTATTTTAAGGCCGCTTCTGAACTTCGCGGATCTCTTTTTAGGTAACCAGAGAGTAGATAGCTCGCAACTGATAAAGTCTCAAGAGATATGAATACACTAATAAGGTCAGTAGATCCACACAAAAGCATTGCTCCAAGAGTTGCTGAAAGAACTATTGCTGCGAATTCTCCAATAGGGCTACCACTTTGTTCTGTATAGCGCCAACTTATAAGCAAAGAAATTAAAGTTGATAAAGCAATTATTGCTCTAAATGCTATTGACAAATTATCTGAATTAAAAGATCCAAGAAATGCTTCCTCTACTGGATTGCTCCATTGCAAGGCCAAACTAAATAGAGAGCTGCCAATTGATAAATAGCAAAGAATTGGTGCCCATTTTGATGCAGTTTTTTCTCCAGCTAAATCTACAAGGAGTGTCCCAACAATACCTAATAAAATAAAAGCCTCAGGAATAATGGCTTGAGCATTTAAATTAATTGTAAAGATTTCGTTGGGCACTTTATTAAATTGGATTAAATTAGATGTTTGATTGTAAGGGTCTAAGAGTTAATCTTAACTTGATTATAATTTGTGGGTATGATTTTTGAAATTTTCTGAATAAATTACTTGAAAAAGCTTCAAATAATCATAATATGCCCTAACTGAACAAAAACACCAATTTTGAAATAAACCTTGGATCACACACTTGTTATTGTTGAAAGTCCCACGAAAGCAAAAACTATAAGAAAGTTTTTGCCTTCTAATTATGAAGTTCTTGCTTCAATGGGGCACGTAAGAGATCTTCCAAAAGGAGCTGCTGAAATACCTGCTGCAGTTAAAAAGGAAAAATGGTCAAGAATTGGAGTTAATACAAAAGAAGATTTTGAACCACTTTATATTGTTCCAAAAGATAAGAAAAAGGTTGTTAAAGAGCTGAAAGATGCATTAAAAGGTGCGACCCAACTATTACTGGCAACTGATGAAGATAGAGAGGGAGAAAGTATTAGCTGGCATCTTATGCAAATACTTAAACCTAAAATACCAACTAAGAGAATGGTTTTTCATGAAATTACAAAAAAGGCAATTAATAAAGCCTTAGATCAAACAAGAGAAATCGATATGGAACTTGTTCAGGCTCAAGAAACAAGAAGAATATTGGACAGGCTTTTTGGATATGAATTATCTCCGTTACTTTGGAAGAAAGTAGCCCCCCGACTATCTGCTGGCCGTGTTCAATCAGTTTCTGTAAGACTTCTTGTTAGAAGAGAGAGAGAGAGAAGATCCTTTAAAAAAGCTAGTTATTGGGGAATTAAAGCTTCCTTAGTAAAAGATAATATCACTTTCGAAACTAAATTATTCAGTTTAAACGGGCAGAGAATTTCTAATGGGTCCGATTTCGATGAACAGACCGGTAAATTAAAACAAGGAAATAAATCTTTAATAATAGGAGAAGAAAAGGTAAATGATTTATTGAAGACTTTTTCCTGTGAGGACTGGGTTGTCTCAAAAATCGAAAAAAAACCATCCACTCGTAAGCCAGTTCCTCCATTTACAACTAGTACATTGCAACAAGAAGCAAACAGAAAGCTTCGTTTGTCTGCAAGAGAAACTATGAGATGTGCGCAAGGGCTATATGAGAGAGGTTTTATAACTTATATGAGGACTGATTCAGTTCATCTTTCTGAACAAGCCACAAGAGCTGCTAGAGAATGCGTGAGTTCCAAGTATGGAGAAGAATATTTATCTAACTCACCAAGACAATTTAATTCAACTGCAAGAAATGCTCAAGAAGCACACGAAGCTATAAGACCAGCAGGTGAGGTATTTAAAACACCAAACGAAACCAACCTAACTGGTAGAGACTTATCTCTTTACGATTTAATTTGGAAAAGAACTGTAGCTAGTCAAATGGCTGAAGCTAGGCTAACAATGATTAATGCTGAAATTAGTGTTGGTGATGGATTGTTTAAATCGAGCGGCAAAAGTATTGATTTCGCTGGATTCTTCAGAGCTTATGTTGAGGGAAGTGATGACCCAAGTTCTTCCCTTGAACAACAAGAAATTATTCTCCCAAACTTAACGACTGGAACATCTCTTGAAGTTACTAACAAGGAATCTACTTTCCATGAAACTAAACCACCTGCAAGATATACAGAGGCTGCATTAGTTAAAGTTCTCGAAAAAGAAGGTATTGGAAGACCTTCTACCTATGCAAGCATTATTGGAACAATTGTGGATAGAGGTTATGCAAATATATCTTCCAATACTTTGGCTCCAACGTTTACAGCTTTTGCTGTAACAGCTTTATTAGAAGAACATTTTCCTGATCTAGTTGATACTACTTTTACTGCAAAAATGGAATCTTCATTGGATGAAATATCTTCAGGGAATCTTGAATGGTTACCATACCTTGAGACTTTCTATAAAGGAAAAAATGGTTTGGAGGTGAAAGTTCAGAAAACAGAGGGTGATATTGATGGTAAGGCTTATAGACAAGTTGATTTCGAAGACCTTCCTTGCGTAGTCAGAATAGGCTCTAACGGACCTTGGTTAGAGGGTATAAAGATTGATGAATCTGGTAATGAAATTCAGGCGAAAGGTAATCTTCCAATGGATATTACTCCTGGTGATTTAGACTTAAAGCAAGTTGATCAAATTTTAAATGGCCCATCAGATCTTGGAACTGATCCAAAAACTGGGGAAAAAGTCTTTTTAAGATTTGGCCCTTATGGACCTTATGTTCAATTGGGAAATAATGATCAAGATAAAGCTAAACCAAGAAGAGCTTCATTACCTAAAGAGTTGAAAACTGATGATCTAACTCTAGATGAGGCTTTGCTACTTTTAAGTTTGCCTAGATTGTTAGGAGTTCATCCTGAAGGAGGTATTGTCGAGGCTGATAGAGGAAGATTTGGCCCTTATATTAAATGGATTAAAAATGAAAGTGAATCTGAAAACAGATCATTAAAGAAAGAGGATGATGTTTTTACAGTTGATATAAAACGAGCATTAGAAATTCTCGCTATGCCAAAAATGGGTAGAGGTGGTCAAGAGGTACTTAAAGACTTCGGAATACTGAAAGAATTTAAAGAAAAAATTCAAATATTAAATGGAAGATATGGGATTTATTTAAAATGTGGCAAAACTAATGTTTCTATTGCTAAAGATACTAATTTAGAACAATTTTCCATAGATGATGCTGTATCTCTTCTAGAAGAAAAACTAAAAGATAAAAAAGGATCTATTTTAAAAAAAACTAAAATAAATAATAAAAAAACTACAAGGAAAAAGAAAAGTTAAAAATATGATTTTAAAAAAAAAAGAATTTTTTTTATTAATTTTTTTAACTTTATTGCAATCATGCTCTGGAGGGAGGATCGGAAATTTTCTTGAAAGTAGTTTTAATGATTTAGAAAAAATAAGCCAAGTTGACGATTCGCAAAAGAATCTATTAAAAAATAATGTAGTAGAGAAAAACATAGAGATTAATAAAAAAAATTATGAAAAAACAAAAAAAGAAGAAAAGCCAAAAACAAAAAATGCTCTTGAAAATAAAAGAGACATAGTAAAAGAAAACATAGAGATTAATAAAAAAAATTATGAAAAAATAAAAAAAGAAGAAAAGCCAAAAACAAAAAATGATCTAGAAGAAAAAAAATATAAAAATTTAGAAAAATTCCAAAAACAAAAAAACATTAAAATTAAAAATTCTTCAAAAAAAAGAAAAATTGAGCTTCAATCTTACAAAATAATATTTATCTTAAAAGATGCAGACCCAAAAGACCCAACTAAAGATTTAAGTTCCATATTGAGGAATTCTGAGGTAAATTTTGAAATAGAAAAGATTGAACGTATTTTGGACTCAAAAAATAAAAATATGAATAAAGATTAATTAAAATTATTCAAAAATAAGATGAAAATAACAACAAAAAATGAAGCATTAAATATTGTAGAGACCTCTTATTTAGCATCTCTTTCATCTTTATTATGGGTTGCCCTATATTATTTGCCGATTGGGGGAGCTTTATTAAGATTGATCTTACCCCTGCCAATGATACTTTTGCACTTGAGAAGAGGAACTAAAACTGCATTAGAAGGGCTCATAATACAATTTCTACTTTTATTCATAATTATGGGTCCTGTTAGAGGAACCTTGTTTTTATTTCCTTATGGGATCTTGGCTTGTTGGTTGGGATGGTGTTGGTTTAAAAAAAAGAGTTGGAGAATAAGTTTAACCATAGGAGTCATTATTGGAACCATCGGTTTCTTCATTCGGGTAATAGCTTTATCTACTTTGGTTGGAGATAATCTCTGGGTTGTAATTACTAGAGCAAGTTATGGGCTAATAGAAAAGTTTATTGGTTTATTAAATTTACCTTTTTCTCCATCAATTTTAAGTATTCAATTAGTTTCTATTTTATTAATAATTTTTCAAGAACTAGTTTATGTTTTAACGGTACATGTAGTTGCCTATTCTCTTTTTCCAAGATTTAAATTAAATATCCCAGATCCTCCACGATTATTAAATAGCTTAGTTGATTTCAACAATTGAAAAAATATAAGAATGAATAGCATAGAATTAGGAATTAATTTTTTTGGTAATGAATCCAATAAAAAAAGTAAACTTAATAGGATAGAAATACTGAAAAATAATATAAATAATTTCAAAATATTCCTTGTTATTGCAGGTACTAATACATCGCAAATTCCTGGAATTTCTGCTGCAGGTATTAATGCAAAGTCAAGGAAAATAACTGCGCTCGCTGATGCCGAATTTATGCTTAAGGGTGCTTCAAAAGATCATAAATATAAATTGCCCCTCCTCAATGCAGGTGTAACTCCGGCCCTGATAAGTCACGTTTGTTCAAAGCTTATAAATGTTTTTCCAGTTATTGTTCCTATAGGAATAGGAGTAAAGCCTTACTTTAATCATTTGGTTGTAGAAGATAAGGATTTGGGACCATCAAATTGTCTTAGTACTGGTAAATCTATGCCCAAAGAGAGAGTTATAAATCTCTATGAAAGAGGTCTTGCGATAGGAAAATCATCAAGACAACCAATCTTGATTTCTGAATCTGTACCGGGAGGCACGACAACCGCTCAAGCCGTAATGGAAGCTTTTGGTTTGAAAGTGTCTAATTTAGTCGGGAGTAGTTTATTTAAAGCACCAAGAGAGTTGAAAAGCAAAGTAGTTCAAAAAGGACTTTTAAATGCAAATTTTAAAACTGATTTTGACTCTTTTGATGTTGTCGCATCAGTGGGAGATCCTTTCCAAGCTTTTTCAATGGGTTTACTAATTGGAGCAAGGATAGCAAAGCAACCTGTTATATTGTCAGGGGGGAGTCAAATGTTGGCTGTCATTTTGCTTGCATTAGAATTTTTAGATTCAAAAAATAAAGATAACTTTTTCCAAGATGTTTTTATTGCTACTACTAGTTGGCTTGTAAAAGATAATTCTTTAAATGTTTTATTAAATTTAATAAATGAGAAATATCATGTAAATTTATTAGGTTTAGCGAGCCCTTTAAATTTTAAATCTTCAATAAATCAAGAATTGAGGGATTATGAAATTGGTCATGTAAAAGAAGGTGTAGGTGCTGGCGGAATATCAATACTTGCTTTTTTGAATGGGTTTAAAAATCATGAAATAATTTCATTGTGTCAACAAAATCTGGAAATGATGAAAGGTCTAGGTCAAATTTCTTTAGAGAAGGATTGCTAAATGTTTTCAAAAATTGCAACTAGAAGAGAATTTTTAAATTATGGTAAGTTTTCGCTTCTATTTCTTTTAAACTCTTGCAGCAATCTTCCAAATAAATTAGAGATTTCTCTGCAAAAATCTTTTTATCCAAGGTCTTTTAAAGATACTATTCCAAAAGATTGGAAACAAGAAAATGTTAATTTTGACAGTAATCAACTACAAAATAATGGAAATATAATTCTCAATTCTGACTTTACTTTAATAAATGATGGATGGATTAATAGTATAAATTTTACGGAATTTGAAAAAATAAATGAATATCCATTGTTCGCAAATTTAGATAAGAGATCGATTGATTTCTTAGGAAGTTTTAAAGAAAATCAAAGAAGTAAATTATTTCCTATTGGTGTTATACCTTACACAATTATTATTAAAAATAATAAAGAAATAATAAATTCAGCAAGAACTTCTTGGGATTTCCTTCTATCTAAAAAATTAACAGGTAAAATTATTTTTCCACAAAGTCCCAGAATAATATTTTCAATTTCTAAAAAAATCAATTCATCTAACTCTCTAAAAAAACTTAAAAGCCAAGCAATGTTATTTGATGATAAAAATATGCTCAATTGGCTGATTAATTCAGATGCTTGCGTTGCCATAGTTCCTTATAGTCTGTGCTCAAAATATTTGAAAATAGATCCAAGACTTTCTTTAGTTTTCCCAAGCCAAGGAGTACCTTTGATGTGGCATTTTTTACTTAGTAGGTCGAATATAAATAATTCAATATTAATAAAATGGATTAAATCTTTGGAAAATAAATCAGTAGTAGATAAATTAGCAAGTCAAGGCTGGTATCTACCATTTAATAGTGATTATTTACAAAGTAAATATAAATCTGATATCTCCCCCATTTCAGGTCCCTCTCAGAAATGTTGGGATAATAGTTGGTCTTTTCCTGTCTTAACAAATGAACAAAAAATTAATCTTGAAAATTCATGGAATGAATCTTTATCCCCATAATCTTTTTGTCGGAGTTTCAATTAATAAGCTATGGGTTTGTTTTAACAAATTTGGTATGTCTAATTTACTAGGACATTTAGGAACACATTCATTACACTCTTGACAAAAGGATGAATTTTTTTCTTCCCACCAGTGACCAGCTTTTCCTATTAAGTTATATCTTTCTTTTGAAAATTCTAATTGACCATAACCAATAGATATATTCCTTAGACGAAGTATCTCTGGAATAGGTATTTCATTTGGGCATGGCAAACAACATCTGCATTGTTCGCATTTGGTTGAGTTTAATCTTTCATTAGCTACATCCTCAATTTTTTTGAGAGCGTTTTTTTCATGTATTGTGAGTTTCTCGCTAGAGTTTCTGAGTTTTTCTGCAAACTCAAAATCTTTATTGTGTGTGGCCCCAAGGGACAAAGTTGTAATCCCTTTTGCCAACAAAAATCTGTATGCTAGTTCTAATGGGTGAAAAGGCTTAGAGGCTTCTATCAATATATTACTAGGGGAAAATAATCTACCGCCTTTATCAGCAGGCGATATGGCTAAAACTCCCATACCTTTTTTTATGGCTTTTTCTGCCAAAGTAATTTTAGATTGATCTAAATAATGCAAATGAAGACTACAAAAACTAAAAACTTCACAGTCAATTGCTTCTTTAATGAGTGAATAACTTCCGTGCGAACTAAAGCCCACTTGATCAACTAATTCTTTTTCGAGTATCCATGATATAAATTTCTTGCCATCTCCAGCAAGAACCCAATCTAGATGTTTTTTTAAGTTAAGCCCATGAATTGCTAGATTATTAACTCTCTTGAGATTTAAATTTTTCAGAGATTTTTTAAAATTACTTTTTAAAAATTTAAAATCACCCTTTGGTAAAACTTTGGTAGTAATCACCCAATTTTTTTCTGATATGTTCTCTTCTCTTGCAAGTTTTTTTAATGAATTTCCAATAAGTGATTCAGCGTTACCATAAGAGGGTGCTGTTTCTATGTGGTTAATTCCTGCAGAATATGCATTTTTTATTATGTTATACATTTTTTCAAGACTTTCAGTTGCTCGCATTGTCCCTAAAGTGAATAAACTCACTTTTTCTCCTTTACCAAATGATCTTTTTTGTGAATCAATAATCATCTAAATATGATCAATTTCTTTTTATTTACTCTTTAATTTATTTATAATTGAAAATGATTTAAAGTAAAATAGAGTAAATACAAAATTTTGTAAAAATATTTTTTTTAAATCTATGTTCACAGGAATAATCCAATCAATTGGAAAGCTAAAACAGGAAAAAAATTTTTTAGAAATAGAGATTCTAAACAATTTTTTTGATATGGCAATTGGTGACAGCATAGCTGTTGATGGAATTTGTTTGACAGTTAAAGAGATTTTTCAAAATAAATTTACTGTAGACGTTAGTGAGGAAACATTAAAAAAAACAACTTTAGGATTAAAGTCCAACCTGAATCAGATCGTTAATTTGGAGCCTGCTTTAAGGATATCTGATCGTCTAGGAGGACATATAGTTAGTGGACATATTGATGGCCTTGGAATAGTTGAAAATATAGAAAAATTAGAGAAATCTTGGCTCATATCAATAAAGTGGAAAAATAATCATTTTTCAAAATACATAGTTAATAAAGGCAGCATTTGTGTAAATGGTATAAGTCTTACAATTACAAAATATGAGAAGGAAGGAGAAATATTTACTATTGCGATAATTCCTCATACTTGGCACAATACAAACCTGAATAAATTAAATATCGGCGATAAAGTTAATCTTGAGGCAGATTCATTAATAAAATATGTAGAGAAATTACTTTTGTTTAATAGTAATAATAGAGAAGAATTTTCTAAAAATAATATCTCTTCCGAATGGCTCAGAGAAAATGGTTGGTAAATATGTTGTTATTTATTTAATGGAATTAGATTAATTATCTTTGATTCTTTTTTTAGATCAATTTTAAATTCTTGACCTGGTTCAAGACCTAATTTTTTCGTGTAGGCATGACCTATTAGTAGGTTGCCATTACCGTGAACCTTAGTCTTGAATTCTGTCTGCCTGCCTCTTGAAGTTCTATTACTATTTTTTCCCTGACGACCATTCCCTATTTTGTAACCCTTAGCTTCGATAAGAGCCCTGTAAAAATTTTTTCTTAAGACTCTACCACTTGGACCAACGTAACCACAGCCTTTGGCTATCTCATCTTCAGATTGTTTACTTAATAATTTTGCTTTCTCAAGAAGTTCTTTTCCCTCTAGCATTATCTAACAAATTTCTAACTATATATTCTTACTAAAAAAGAGAACTGTGGCAATATAAATTAATAAAAAATATATTTAATTTTTTAAATCTTTTTTTATAAAAGATACAAAATAATAAATAAAATGACCCATATTCCATCTACAAAATGCCAGTACAATTCAACAGCTTCTAATGGGAACATATTTTGACTAGTGATTCTTCCACCATTTATCCTCGATTGCCAAGTAATAATTAAAATCATTAAAGTGCCTAAAGTGACATGTAATCCATGAAAACCAGTAAGAGCATAAAAAGTACTTGCAAATAAATTATCGGTTAATCCAAAAGGTAAATGAAAATATTCAAATAATTGACATATTAAAAATATAATTCCAAGAAAAGCAGTAAAAAACAACCATTTTTGAGAATCAGAGTTTTTATCTTTTAAAAGTGCTTTACCTGCTTTATGGAAAGTTGCACTACTAACAAGTAATAAAATTGTATTAAGTGTAGGAATTGGTAGTTCTAATTCATAAATAGCACCATCAGGTAAGGGATTTACTGCTTTATAAGTTAAATAAGCAGCAAAGAATCCAGCAAAAGTCATTCCATCTGCGATTAGGAAAGTTATAAGACCAAACATTCTGAAGTCTTCATGTGTTTCGTGAACTTCAGAATTATTTTTTTGAATTTCTTTTGAGCTATCTAGAGTTGTCATATTTTTTTATTTTTGCGCAGAAAATTTTTTACCATAACCATAAGGTTCTTCAACTAATGGAGCTTCTCCTTCCCAATTTTCAACTGGAGGAGGGGAAGAAGTTAACCATTCAGGTGTAAGAGCATTCCAAGGATTATCTCCAGCTTCTTTTCCATTTCTCACACAAAGGAAAACATTAATCAAAAAAGGAATTGTACTTATAGCCATCAAGAGAGCCCCAAGACTACTAATTTGATTAACGAACTGGAATTGAGGATCATATTCTGCAACTCTTCTCGGCATTCCATTTAGACCGAGCCAATGTTGAGGAGCAAAGCACAAGTTAAATCCAATAAAGGTAATGATAAAGTGTAAAATTCCTAATTTTTCATTAAGCATTTTCCCAGTTACTTTGGGGAACCAATGATATATCGAAGAGAAAATGATAAAAACAGTACCCCCATAAACTATGTAATGAAAATGTGCTACAACGAAATAAGTATCATGTACGTGAATATCGAAAGGTACTTGTGCCAAAGCAACTCCTGTAATACCTCCAAAAACAAAATTTATAATAAATCCACAAGAGAATAACATTGCACTATTGATGGAAATTTTGCCTCCCCATAATGTTGCAACCCAATTGAAAAATTTTATACCAGTTGGAACAGCAATAAATGCTGTAGCGATAGTAAAAAACAATCTCATCCAAGGAGGCGTTCCACTAGTAAACATGTGATGCGCCCAAACAACTAAACCTAAAACTACTATCCCCATTATTGAAAAAACCATTGTTGTATATCCAAAAAGTGGTTTTCTAGCATGTACAGGAAGTATTTCACTAACTAAACCGAAGGCAGGAAGGACCATAATGTAAACTGCTGGATGAGAATAAAACCAAAATAAATGCTGATAAACCACGACATTGCCACCTAAAACAGGATTAAAAAAACCTGTATTCGCAATGATATCGAAGCTAAGTAGAATTAAGGTCCCTGCCAAAACAGGAGTTGATAAAACAACTAATAGACTTGTCCCAAGCATTGCCCAACAATACATTGGCAATTGCATTAGTTTTAATCCTGGCCTTCTTAATTTGATAATGGTGGCTATAAAGTTTATCCCACCAAAGATAGAACTGCCTCCGAGTAATAAAACACTCAGAATCCAAATTATTTGTCCTGATTGAGGAGTCGTTATGCTCAAAGGTGGATAAGCGGTCCATCCAGCTTGAGCAGCACCCTCAACAAAATAGCTTGCTACTAGCATCAAACCTGAAGGAGGAATTAACCAAAAAGCTACGGCATTTAATCTTGGAAATGCCATATCTCTGGCACCTACATAAAATGGAATTAAATAATTTCCAAAAGCACCATTAACTACAGGCACTATCCAAAGGAATATCATTATTGTTCCGTGTAAAGTTAAAACTTGGTTATAAACATCTCTTGGCATAAAATCCGACATTGGACTGGCTAGTTCAATTCTTATAGCACTCGCTAAGGTTCCTCCTATTAAATAAAAAAGAAAACCGCATACAAGGTATTGTATTCCAATTACTTTATGATCAAGGCTAAAACTAAAGTATCTAAGCCAGCCTTTAGGTTGAAGACTTTCATTATTAGTTTTTTGTGGATCAATTGATATTGTCATAAATTTACCTCAGGTTTTTTATTTTTGTTAAACCATTCTTTGTAATCAGATTCTTCTTCAACAATTATTGAGGCTCTCATACCTCCATGATATGGGCCACATAATTCTGCGCAAATTATCGGATATTTTCCTACTTTTGTAGGAGTGAAATTTAGAATAGTCGGTTGTCCAGGAATAATATCCTGTTTAATTCTGAACTCTGGTACCCAAAAAGCATGAATAACATCTTTGGACTCCATTTTCATTGATACTTTTTGATCAACAGGAACGTGTAGTTCTCCTGATATGAAATTGCCCTTCGGATAATTGAATAGAAATGCAAATTGCATAGCAGAAACTTCAATTGATAAATTATTTGTTGCTATTGCATTGTCAGAAGTTTGACTTATTCCAGCCCATATTTTTTCAGTGTTAGAACTCATCATTTCATGGTTATGATTTAGTTCTTTCATCCCTCCCATTCGGTCGTAGATGTTGTAGCTATATAAACCTATTAATAAAACAATTATTGAAGGGATAATTGTCCATACAATTTCTAAGCTTAAATTTCCCTCTAAAGCTATACCATCTCCTATCTGATTATTTCTTTTCCTAAACTTAAATAAGCTATAAATAACTGCTATTGTCATACCTATAAAAATTATTAATCCAATGATGAAAAGAATTTTAAAAAGCTCATCGTAAATTGGTGCATTAATACTTGCTTCCGCTGGGAGCAAATTTACATTAAAACCAATCCAAAAAGATATAGAAAAAACGAGTGAAATAATAAGTATTAAATAAATGTTTTTATTGAACAATTGATCTCTAAAAATTTGTACTTATATCCTCAAGATATTCAATTTTTTTAATCCTGCATACTTTGTTAAAAGAAAAACATTTAAATTCACAACTTCTTAAGATTTATGAAATAAAAGGCGTATTATTAATAACTTTTTAGGGTTAATTGTCAGGGATAAAAGATTAAATTAGTAAATTTTTTTTAAATTAAACATATTAATTTTTAATTAATGTTTGGTTTTTGAATCTAATTTATTATGCAAAATAATAGGTTTTATCCATTTGATTAATAACCAATTATATAAATCAAAATATCTGACTATTTTTAAAAGGTTGGGAAGTCATAGTGTACTTGCACTTATCGCACTAATCGTAATTGGAGGTGCTACAAGAGTCATGGACGCGGGACTTGCCTGTCCAGATTGGCCATTATGTTATGGATCTTTTTTGCCTTTTAATCATATGAACCTAAGAGTATTTCTAGAGTGGTTTCATCGTCTAGATGCTTTTCTGGTTGGAATATTAATTCTTTTTAAATTTGCCCTTTCAATTATTTGGAAAAATGAAATTCCTAATTGGTTACCTAAAACTTATTCATTACTTCTTTTTCTCGTTATTGTCCAAGGATCTTTTGGAGCTTTAACAGTAATAAACCTACTTGATTCATATACTGTAACTGGCCATCTTTTAATAGCTTTTCTACTTCTCATCACAACAATTTCAATAAATCAAAATTTAGAAAATGACGAAATAGAAGAGCAATTAATTTGGTGGAGATTATTATTGTTTGTTCCTCTCTTACTTACTCTGATTCAATCTTTTATTGGAGTAAGGCTTTCATCAACTTGGTCAGCACACATTTGCTTATCTTTTAATCAACAATGCCTAATTCTAAATACTCATAAATTATTTGCTTTTCCAATTGCTATTTCAATTCTATTGATTATTGCTACTGCAATTTATAAGAGAAGTTTGCTTACTGAAAATTGGAAATATCTCTCAGCACTTATTTTTCTCTTGTTTTCCCAAATTGCTTTGGGTGTTTTAAGTCTTAAAACAAATTTGAATGAACCTATTTTTATTATCGGTCATCAACTTAACGCCTCTTTATTTATTGCGATATTAACAACATTAATTTTTAGAAATCCTCTTACAAAAAAAGGCCTAAACCACTCCCTAAATTCCCAAATGGTTGGTATAAATTCATGAACAGTAGTAACTTAGAAAACTTAAACTATAAATCTTCAATTAGGGATGAAGTTGTACCTTCAAGAAAAAGATTAACTTTACCGCCTTGGCTTGAAGTGGCAAAACCAAGATTAATCCCGCTTTTACTTGCAACAACTTTGGGAGGAATGGCTTTAACAGAAGAATGGCCTTTGTCATCACCGAAACTTATCTGTACTTTAGGAGGCGGAGCTTTGGCAGCAGCAGCAGCAGGAGCTCTTAATTGCTTGTGGGAAATGGAATTAGATAAGAGGATGACAAGAACTAGCAAAAGAGCCTTGCCAGCAGGAAAGTTATCATCTGAGACTGTATTTCTAGCTGCCGTATCATGTACTTTGGCAGCTTCGATGCTTTTAGTAAGTGGTGTAAATTATTTGGCTGCAGGATTAACTCTACTTGGTTTATTTAGCTACGTAATTTTATATACAGTTATTTTGAAACCTCGTACAACAAAAAATATTGTTTTCGGAGGAGTTGCTGGGGCAATACCACCTTTAGTTGGAGCATCTGCTGCTACAGGGCATGTAGGTCTTAGTGGTTGGTGGTTGTTTGGTTTAGTAATGTTATGGACTCCAGCTCATTTTTGGGCACTTGCAATTTTATTGAAGGATGATTACGCATCTGTTGGTATTCCTATGCTCCCTTCTGTTAAAGGGTCTGTTTTTACTGCTAAAGCGATTTCTCGTTACGGATGTGCAACAGTGTTAATGAGTATTATGGGAGTTTTTGCTTTGCCTGAAGGGGGGCTCTTATATGGAATTATGTTACTGCCATTTAATGGAAGACTTTTGCAATTAATAAACGAATTAAAGAAATCTCCTGATGATCTTTCAAGAGCAAAGTCTCTTTTTAGGTGGTCAATTCTCTATATGTTTGGTATTTGTCTTTTGTTATTAATTTCAAGAACCCAACTATCCGTAGAATTTGAGCAGCAATCAATGCAAATATTTTTCTCTATAGTATCCATGCTTAGTAATTAAATTAGCTGTAAAATGTTTTTTAAGTAAATAGTAAGTTTGATGAATTATATAAAAGTTAAAGGACTCTCAAAATCTTATTCAGATATCAAGGCATTAAAAAATTTATCGATGGAAATAGAAGCTGGCACATTATTCGGAATACTAGGTCCAAATGGTGCTGGCAAATCAACACTAATAAAAATACTCGCTACTTTAATAGAGCCTGATAGTGGAGAAGTTTTTATTAAAAATATTAATCTGATAAAAAATTCAAGGAAAATTAGAGAATTAATTGGTTATGTTGCCCAGGACATTGCACTTGATAAAATATTAACTGGACGAGAGCTTTTGGATTTTCAATCAGATTTATATCACATCAACAAAAGCAAAAAATTTAAAAGGATAAAGGAATTAATAGATCAATTAGAAATGAATGATTGGATTGATCGTAAGTGCGGAACTTATTCAGGGGGAATGAAAAGAAGAATAGATCTGGCAGCTGGACTTTTACATTTACCCGAAGTATTAATATTGGATGAACCTACAGTTGGTTTAGATATTGAAAGTAGGAATATTATATGGCAACTTTTGAAAGACTTGAGAAATAATGGAATGACTATTATTTTGAGCAGTCACTATCTTGATGAAATAGATAAATTGGCAGACAGATTAGTGATAATTGATGATGGAAGAGTTATAGCACAAGGGGCTCCTGCAGAACTTAAAAATAAATTAGGAGGAGATAGAATAACTTTAAAAGTAAGGGAATTTAGTAATCAGGAAGAAGCAAAAAATATATGTCAAATTTTATCTTCAATAGATGGAATTAGTCAGATTATCATAAATGAAGCTCAAGGTTTCTCGATTAATTTTGTAGCAGATAAGGGAAAAGATTTACTTACGAAGCTCAAAGTGGAACTAGCCTTCTCAAAGTTTGAAATTTTTTCTCTTACCCAAAGTCAGCCAAGCTTGGATGATGTATATCTTCAGGCAACTGGGAAAACATTATTGGATGCCGAAATTTCTATGGCAGGTAAAAGAGATCTTAAAAAAGAATCAAAGAAATCAATGAGATAAAAAACTTTTGGGTAACTAACTATAATGAAAATTAATTACTGCTAATTATGGAATTACAACAGTATAATTTATTTTTTTTATATCAAGAAACATTTGCCTTAACAAAGAGATTATTTATCCAACTAAAAAGAAGACCATCAACTCTTTTAGCTGGAATATTACAACCCATAATTTGGCTTTTTTTATTTGGGGCATTATTCTCTAAAGCGCCTCAAGGTTTTTTACCGGGAGTTGATTCTTATGGAAATTTTTTAGGAGCAGGACTTATTGTTTTTACTGCTTTTAGCGGAGCCCTAAATTCTGGTCTTCCTTTAATGTTTGATAGAGAGTTTGGATTTCTTAATAGATTACTTGTGGCTCCTTTAACCAGTAGATTATCTATAGTTTTATCTTCTTTTTTTTACATAACAATCCTGAGTTTTTTGCAGAGTATTGTAATAATGCTTGTTTCATACATTTTGGGTTATGGATGGCCCAACTTATATGGTTTAGGAATTGTGTTTACAACACTAATTCTATTAGTTCTTTTTGTGACATCAATAAGTTTATGTTTAGCGTTTGTTTTGCCGGGACATATTGAATTAATCGCTCTTATCTTTGTAATAAACTTACCTCTTCTTTTTGCAAGCACTGCTTTAGCTCCAATCTCTTTCATGCCAAATTGGCTTAGGTGGTTAGCTTCATTAAATCCATTAACTTTTGCAATTGAACCTATTAGGACTGCTTATACACAAACTATTAATTTAGAATTAGTGGCTTTACATGCCCCATATGGTGATTTAACTTGTAAGAGTTGTATATCAATTTTATTTTCTTTAACAGTTTTTTCCTTGATTATCATAAGGCCTCTGTTAAATAAGAAGTTAAATTAATTAAATTTATGCTTTTAAAAAATCATCTAATAGAAGTATTTAAAAAAGCCTCTTCAGAAAATAACTTTTTGCTTAAAGAAAATGTTGTTCTTAAGTGGGTCCATAGATTTGGTATTGATTCTTTAGATGATTTATTAATCCATAGTCCAGTAGAAAAGGAAAATCATGAAGAAAAAAATCAAGAACAAATTAGGATTGAATCTTTTAAAACTTTAGAAAAGTTGGAAGAAATAAATTGTGAATCAAATTATTTAAAAATTTCTAACAATAATGAAGTACTTACTACTAAACAATATTCTAATCAAAAAAATCAATATATTGAAAACCCAAAATTACCACTACCTAATATCAAAAATTTAAGAAAATGGATTAATAAAGATAAGAAAGCTAGTTAGCTTTTTACATCATACCTGGCATACCCATGCCTCCCATACCTGGCATACCCATACCTCCCATACCTGGCATACCCATACCTCCCATACCTGGCATACCCATACCTCCCATGCCTCCCATACCTGGCATACCCATACCTCCCATTGGATCTCCTCCTGGTCCTCCTGGGGCTGTGGTTTCAGGCTCTGGAATGTCAGCCATTGCAACTTCTGTTGTGAGGAGCATAGCTGCAATAGATACTGAATCTTGAAGAGCTAATCTTATTACTTTAGTTGGATCTAATATTCCTGAATCTTTTAAATCCTCATATTTTCCTGAAATAGCATTGAAACCTTTGTTAAGTCTTTTAATTTCAGCGACAACTACATCACCATTAAAACCAGCATTTTTTGCTATTTGTTTAGTAGGTTCCAAAAGGGCTTCTTTTAATATATTTATCCCTGTTCTTAAATCATCAGAAGATGTTTGAATTAAATTTAAAAGATCATCTGATATTTCAATTAAAGTTTGTCCACCTCCAGAAACTACACCTTCTTCGATAGCAGCTTTCGTAGCATTAAGGGAATCTTCGATTCTAAACTTTTTGTACTTCATCTCAGTTTCTGTTGCAGCTCCAACTTTGATAAGTGCTACTCCTCCAGCTAGTTTTGCTATCCTTTCATTGATTTTGTCCTGATCATACTCTGAGTCTGTTATATCAACTTCTCTCTTTAATTTTTCTACTCGCGCTTTAACCAAATCTTTAGTGTCTTCGAAGGCAACAATTGTAGTTTTGTCCTTCGTGATTGTTATTTTTTTTGCTTTGCCTAAATCATTAATCGATACTTTATCAAGTGTCATAGATTTATCTTCACTAATTAACTTAGCTCCAGTAAGAATAGCAATATCTTCAAGGGCAGCTTTTCTTCTCTCGCCAAATAACGGAGCTCTTACGGAAGCTACGTTTAACACTCCACTATTCTTATTCAAAACCAATGTAGTTAAAGCCTCTCCTTCGATATCTTCAGCAAGAATTAGAAAAGGTGAGCCTGATTTCTGAATTTCTTCAAGTATTGGAACCAGATCAACTAATGTTGAAATTTTTTGATCAGTTATTAATATTTTAGGGTTTTCAAGTTCACAAACTTGTCTTTCTTGGTCTGTTACGAAATATGGAGAACTATAACCTCTATCAAAAGACATTCCTTCAGTTATATCTAATTCTGTATCTAGTGATTGAGATTCCTCAACAGTTATTACACCATCAGAAGTAACAATATCCATTGCCTTCGAAATTATAGAACCAATTTCTTCATCACCTCCAGCACTAACTGTTGCAACTTTTTTGATATCAGAACCGCTTAATGAAATACTTTTGGAACTTAATTTTTCTAGAACAAAAGCCAAGCCTACCTCCATACCTTTTTTTAACTCCATAGGACTGGCACCAGAAGCAATATTTTTTAACCCCTCTTGAACCATCTTCTGAGTCAAAATGGTTGCTGTTGTTGTTCCATCTCCTGCACTCTCTTTTGTCTTGGATGCAACTTGTTCTATTAATTTCGCACCCAAATTAGAAATAGGGTTCTCAATCTCAATCTCTTTAGCAACTGTGGATCCATCTTTAACTATATCTGGTGAACCAAATTTTCTCTCTATTACTACGTTTTTTGCTTTTGGCCCAATAGTAACCTTTACCGCATTAGCTACGAAATTCACACCTTTTTCTAGGGCTTCTCTTGATTCATTAGAAAAACTTAACTGTTTAGCCATGTTTACTCGATCTTTAATCTTATTCTAATCTCCCATAGAATCATTTTTAAGGGATATTTAATTAAGTGGGGAAAGCCGAATTTCTTTTAATTAGACATACAAATTAAAAGAAATAAGAGTATCTTTAAGTTATGGAAGAAACAAATAATCTTATTTTTACTCTTACCGCAATCCTTGCGATTGCTATGACATTGATTTACTTTCCTTTAAGATTTTTCTTAACATTAACTGCTAGAAGTCGAAGACTAAAACTTTTACAAAAAATTAGAAGGTTGAGAGATGAATTAGGTCAGCCTTATGAAAGTACATAACTAAATACTCATACCCCCGTCTATACTGATTGTTTGCCCTGTAATGTAACTTCCTGCATCACTTGAAACTAAGAATGACACTAAGTTTGCAATTTGAGCACAACTTCCTAATTTCCCTAAAGGAATAACTTTTAGAATTTCTTCAGTATTAAGTTTTTCAGTCATCTCTGTTTCTATAAAACCTGGAGCTATTGCATTAACGTTTATACCTCTTGAGGCAAATTCTTTAGCGCAAGTTTTGGTAAATCCAATAACTCCAGCTTTGGCTGCAGAATAATTTGCTTGGCCAGGATTACCAATTATTCCAACAACAGATGAAATATTTACGATGCTACCACTTCTTTTTTTCATCATAAATTTAGAAGCATATTTTGTACAAAGAAAAACTCCTTTTAAGTTTGTATTCAGTACATCATCCCATTGTTCCGATTTCATTCTCATCAATAGTCCATCTCTAGTAATTCCAGCATTGTTAATGAGGATATCAATAGTGCCATTAATTTTGATTATTTCTTCAAAAGCTGAACTGACAGAATCCTCTTTTGAAACATCAAATTTTAATTTATGAGCATTACCTCCTAAATTTTTTATTAAATTTACAACTTCTTCAGCTTTTTCATCAGAAGAAGAGTAATTAATAAAAACTTCTGCTCCTAATCGGCTTAGTTCTAAAGCAATTTCTTTACCAATTCCTCTGCTAGCTCCAGTGATTAAAGCAACTTTGCCTGATAATGAATCTGTATTGGACATTATAAAATTTTATAATTTTCAATCGTAGTACTATTTGTGTAAAGATATTGCTTTTATTTATAATTGTCTAGGAAATATTAAGACCTTCTATTGTGCACTTTTTAATACCAGCTGCAGGGAACGGTAGCAGAATGAAAGCTGGAAAAAATAAATTACTTATTGATTTAGAGGGAGAGTCTTTGATTTATTGGACACTTAAATCTGTATTTTCTGCAAGCTCAACAAATTGGGTTGGAATAATTGGGCAACAGAAAGATAAAAATTTATTATTAAATTCAGCAAAGGATTTTGCCCATAAAGTTCATTGGATTAATGGTGGTGACACCAGACAACAGTCAGTTTTTAATGGTTTAAAAGCGTTACCAAAAGATGCTGAAAAAGTTTTAATACATGATGGTGCTAGATGTCTAATTAATCCTGAATTGATAGACCTTTGTGCCAAGCAATTAGATGAAAATGAAGCTGTAATTTTGGCTACTAAGGTAACTGACACTATAAAGATTGTTGATAATGAAGGTTTTATTAAAGAAACACCAGATAGAAATTATTTATGGGCAGCGCAAACTCCTCAGGGCTTTTTAGTAGATAGCTTAAAAAAAGCTCATAAGATGGCAATTGATAAAAACTGGAAAGTCACAGATGATGCCTCTTTATTCGAAATGCTTAATTGGAAAGTAAAGATTATTGAAGGAACTTATTCAAATATAAAAATTACATCCCCTATAGATTTGAAAATAGCAAAACTTTTTGTGAAGAACCCCTAGTTAAAAAGGTTTATGGATACTAAGAATGCCATCATCACCATTTAATGTGGCTTCGTATCCTAGAGGAATGCAAGCATTTCCCGATATGTGGCCTATCGGGAGGTCAAAAAGAATTGGAAAATCAAATTCTTGGAGTCTTTCAATAATGCAGTTTTTTAGTAAATCTTTCCATTCAAGGTCATAGGAATCATTAGAAAAACTTCCGAATCCAATACCAGCAATTTCAGAAAGTGTTTTAGTCATTCTGAGGTAAGTCAACATACGGTCAATTTTATAAATATCTTCATTAATATCTTCAAAAACTATTATTTTCCCTTTGCAATCTGGAAAGTGATTAGTACCAACTAAAAAAGTAGCAATAGTTAAGTTAGAAACGATGATTTCTCCTTTAGCTTTTCCAGCTCTTAAAGAAATTCCTCTTATGTCCTCAACATATCCCTCAAAAAGTAAATTTCTTAATCTCTCAAGACTCCACTCTGGCTCTTTGAAAAGACTAGTAACCATTGGGCCATGAATAGAACCTTTAAATCCTTGAGAATATTTAGATAGTAATAAAGAACATGTATCTGAGAATCCAAGCATTAAACCATGCTGCCAAGAAGGTTCTTTTTCTAAAAGTCTTGCTGAACCCCAGCCTCCTTTTGCATAAATGATTAGCTTACTATTTTGTGCTTTTTCCAGTTCTTCAAATCTAGTTAGATCATTACCTGCAAAATAACCAAATTTTTTTGATAGGGAATTATTTTCATTAATTTCCAAGCCCCAGTTTTTTAAGATTTCTATGCCTTTTTGAAAATTTTCGTCTTCATCAATAAATGAGCCTGGAGCTAAAATATCTATTAGATCTCCTTTTTTTAATCTAAAAACCATATTTAGAATTTATGAGGCAATAAAAATTCCTAATAAAAGGACTCCTCCATAAATTGATTGATTTTTGAAGTGATTTCCAATATTTTTTATTGATTGCTTTTCCTCAGGAAATACTTTTAGTATATCTCTCTGCATTAAGATTGACGCTGTTAGCCAAATTGGCCAAAAAATAAAATTCATTTGATTAATAAATCCGCATAATGCCAGAAAACAAGAAGTTAAAAAATAACAAATTTGAATAGTTATTCTTGTATTGTTCTGAAGGTTAACAGCGGAGCTATTTATTCCAATTTGGACATCATATTTTTTATCTGCTAAAGCATAAATCGTGTCAAAGCCAAAAGTCCAAAAAATGGTAGCTAGCCAGCAAAATAATAAAACAATACTATTTAAATTACCTTCATTTGCAGCCCACGGAATCAAGACAGCAAAACCCCAGCATATGGATAAGATTAATTGAGGATATTTAAACCATCTTTTGGCAGAAGGATAAATTAAAATAATTGGTAGAGCTAAAGAAGCAAGTGAAATAGTAAGGATTCTCCCATGCTGAGGTAGTGACAATGTTAAAAAGAAGCTACATAAAATTAAAAAGAAAAGAATTGAATAAGCTGTTTTAAGACCGATTTTATTTGCAGCTAGAGGTCTATTTTTTGTCCTAACAACTCTTTGATCAATTTTTTTGTCCCAAATATCATTAACCACGCAGCCTAATCCACTTACTAGTAGTCCTCCCAGTATTATTCTTAGCAACATTAAAAATGATGGATCAGAGTCTGGGGTTAAATATAAACTCCATCCAGCAGGAATAAGTAAGATCATTCTTCCAGTGGGCTTATTCCACCTTAATAATTCAAAAAAAGTTCTTAATTTAATTTGTCGATTTTTATTATGCATATGACTTATTGTATATTTCATAACTTTAAATAATTTTACCAGGATTAAATGATTTCTATTATTTAATAATCAATCTTGGGTATATTTATTAATGGATTCAAGATATCTGCATCCTATAAAAAGAAATGATACAGAAACAAGATTTAAGATATTTTCAAGAAAAGCAAATTTTAGTAGCTTCTATAGATATTGGAACTAACTCTACACATCTCTTGGTAGCAGAAATTAATCTAGAATTAAAATCATTTTCAATAAAATTCACTGATAAATCAACCACTCGTCTAGGAGAAAAAGATGAGGAGGGTAATCTTACTGAAGAATCAATCCAGAGAGCATTAGTTACTCTTAAGCGATTTAAGGAATATTGTAAAAGTAATGAAGTAAAACAAATAGTAACAGCAGCAACAAGTGCAGTTAGGGAAGCTCCAAACGGTCAAGATTTTATTAGAAGAGTTTTTGATGAAACTGATATTCAAATAGAAATGATAAGTGGTTCTGAGGAAGCCAGATTAATTTACCTTGGTGTCCTTTCTGGTATGGCTTTTGAAGATCAGTCTTTTGTAATCATTGATATTGGAGGAGGATCTACAGAATTAATACTTGCTGATAAAAAAGATGCTATAGCTCTTACCAGTGCCAGAATTGGTGCGGTAAGACTTAAAAATGATTTCTTAAATAAAGAATCTATAAATTCAGAAAGATCGAGTTTTCTAACAACTTTTATTAGAGGATCTTTAGAACCATCTGTTCGAAAAATAAAAAGTAGATCTAAGGGAGATAAGATTTTATCTATGATTGCAACCAGTGGCACTGCAACCTCATTAGGAAATTTGATTGCAGATGATTTGGGAGAATCTAAACAAAAGTTGCATGGTTATAAATTTAAAAGGGAAAATTTACAAAATGTATTGGAAAAACTAATTAAATTGCCAGTTTCGGAAATCAAGAAAATACCTTCATTAAGTGAGAGAAGAGCAGAAATAATTGTTCCAGGAGCATTGATATTAAACACAGCAATGGAGATGTTGAATTTTAATGAATTAACAATAAGTGAGAGGGCTCTTAGAGAGGGTTTAGTTGTTGATTGGATGCTTCGTAAAGGGATAATAAAAAACGAGTTAAATATTCAAGGCAATATTAGAAAAACAACCATAGTTCATCAGGCCAGAAAGTTTGGCGTAGATAGTACAAGAGCTGAGAAAGTTATCGATATTGCCTTTCAAATCTACGATCAGACTAAAAATATCTTTCATAGCGATAATGACCCAAAAGCCAAAGAATTTCTTTGGGCAGCTTCTAATCTTTATAATTGTGGAAAATACGTGAATATTGGTTCATATCACAAACACTCTTGGTACTTAATAAAAAATTGTGAGTTGTTGGGGTATTCTGAAGCAGAAACAAATATTATTGCTTCAATTGCTAGATACCATAGAAAGACTCTACCCAAGAAAAGACATGAGTCTTGGCAAAATTTAATATCCAAAGAAGATAAAACATTAGTTCTTGAAATGTCATTGATTTTGAGACTAGCAGCATCTCTTGATCAAAGACCTGACAAAGTGATCTCCTCAATTCAAATAAAATTGCAGGGAAATACTCTTTCATTTGAACTTTTACCTTTAAATAGGAACCATGATCTTCTTCTTGAAAAATGGAACTTAGGATTATGTCGTAATGTAATAAAAGAACTAAAGAATTTGGATTTAAAAGTTATTTAGTTTTTTTAATAAGTTCTTGTTTTGGAGTTTGATTCTGAGAAGAGTCTGAAAATAAATTGAAAATTAAGGACGAGGCGATTAGTCCGAAAAGGCCTGAAATTAAAATGAATATAAAAAACCCTACTGGACTTAGATCCTTAGATTGTCTTGTTTTATTAGTTTTTTTAGCAACTTCTTCAACTATTTCGTCAATTTTTATCTCTTGCCTTTCGGTCTTTAATTCATTCATTATAAATTCTGTATCAAGTTTCAGCTTCTGTGAAATTCTGCGAACCATTGCTTTGACAAATACTTTTTCAGGTAGTTCTTCTTCATTACCGTCTTCAATAGCTTTAAGTTGATGAGATCCAATTTTTAAATCAGAAGCCAATTCTTCAATAGATTGCTCTCTACTTAACCTTGCCTCTTTAATAAAATTTCCAATTCTCTTTAAAGAGGATTGTTCTCTTTTGGTATTTTCTTCTGGATTAGATTTTATTTCTTTCAAAACTTATAAATTTTTACTAATTATAGTAATTAATATTTTTCTATCAACTTTAAGATTATTTATTCCTAAAGAGATGCCTATAGGATGGATTATAAAGATTAGATCTTTTTTGAGAATTACTAATTGCTGGGCTAATTATGTAAATGGTTGTTCTAATAAGTTTTTTCTCAATAGAAAAATTTTCCATATCTTTTAATTCTATCAATGATGTCCAACCATCATCCCAAGAAACTCTAAATCCAACAATCACTTTAGTCTCTGGAGGGTAAAACTCTAGTAGAGTTTCTTGAGACCTTTTCACATGCCTAGCACTTAGATAAAGACATATAGAGGAATTGTGTTTCGCAAGTTCTCTCAGAGACTCTTTTTCGGGCATCCCTGTTCTCCCTCCTGCTCTAGTTAAAATTATTGTTTGCGTTACGTCAGGGATGGTTAACTCAACTTCATGATGTGCTGCAGCAACTTGAAAAGCACTTACTCCAGGAACAACCTCGATTTCAATTTTTTCGTTTTTTAAAATTTCGATTTGCTCCCTAATTGCTCCAAAAAGGCAAGGGTCTCCATCATGCAATCTTACAACAGTTTTACCTGCCTGAAATTTTTCTATCATAATTGAAGTGATTTGCTCTAAGTTGAGCGAACTTGTTTTTATTTTTTCAGAATCTTCTTTAGAAAAATCTAAAATCTTTTCAGGAATTAGGGAATCAGTCCAGATAATGACATCTGCAATTTTTATCTTTTTTAATGCTTTTAAAGTTAATAATTCTGGATCGCCTGGACCAACACCAATAAAGGATATTTTTTTATCCATTCTTTCTATTTTTTCCACTATATGTTCTCAATCTTAAAAAAAATATTCCAATTAATCCAGAAGAAAATAGAAAAATACTTATAAATTGAGCCACTTTAATACCGCCATCACAGAAAGGCGGAAGTCCACCAATGCATAGTGGGTCAGTTCTTAAACCTTCAATCCAGAATCTTCCAAAGCTATAACTTATTAAATAAAGACAGCTAATAAAGCCAGGCCTAAAAAAATCTGTCTTATTTTGTTTATTAAAGGTAATAATAAGGACGATGAAAATTAAAAGATTCCACAATGACTCATAGAGAAATGTAGGATGAAAAAATTCATAATTAAGAAATTCTAAAGGCCTATTTTGGATAGGTATAAATAATTTCCAAGGCAAATTTGTAGGAACTCCAAAGGCTTCATTATTGAAAAAATTTCCCCACCTTCCTATTGATTGTCCAAGAATAATCGAGGGTATTAGTATATCTATAAAAGTTTTTAAATTAATTTTTTTCGACTTACAGAAATAAATAATAGATATTAATCCTCCAATTAGACCTCCATGGATTGCTATGCCTCCTTCCCAAACTGCAAGAAAAGAAGGTATTTGAATAATATTATTGAATAGTTCAAAAGAAGTAAAAAAGTTCTCTCCGCTATATTGCCTCCACTCAAAAATTACGTAATAAGCTCTAGCTCCAATTATTGAAGAGATTATTAATGATGGAAGTATTTCACTAATGTACTCTGGGTTAATATTTCTTGCCTTTGCTAGTTTTTTAGAGACGAATAGGCCAATTAAAACTGAAACCGAAATAAGCAGTCCATACCATCTAATAGTTATAAATCCTAAATTTAAAAAAGTTTCTCCTGGAGATTGTATAAAAGCTTGAAGTAGAAGCATTTAAAGAAAGTTAGATACCCTCTGCTGCTTGCACTTTTTCTACTTGTTTTTTCTTTAATACTAAAAGTATTTGTGTTAGGCCTACACCAATGAAGAATGCAATCAATCCAATAACTCTATAAGGGCTCTGAAGTACAACCTCAGCATCTAATTGTCCAAAGCCGCCAACGTTGGGATCATTAGTAAGAGGGTCACCTGCATTAATTTTGTCTTGTGCTTTTACGATAAGTTGAGGACCAACAGGCACTGCTTCAGTAGTTATCTCACCATTATCATTTTCTATAGTGACCTTATAGCTACCATCTTCAATTGTTTCTATTGAATTTATAGTTCCTGAGGTGGAAGAAGTGAAAACTACATTATTGCTTTTGTCTCCAGTTGGGTATACCTGACCTCTACCTCTATTGCCTCCGATATGTAACGAGTATTTTCCATAGTGATATTCTTTATTAGTGGATGGATCAGGGGAAAGTACAGGAAAAACTATTTCTTTATTAGTATCGCCTGGTAAAGGTCCTACAATGATGATATTATCTTTCTCTTCACTGTAATTAGTGAAATAAACCCCTTCTGTCTCCTCTTTGATTTCTTCAGTCCATCTTTCTTGTGGAGCAAGTTTAAAGCCATCTGGCAGCATTACAACAGCACCAACTTGTAATGGTACTTCAGAACCATCAGCACCGATCTCTTTTAAATCATTTTTGTAGGGTATTTTGACTACAGCCTTGAAAACACTATCTGCTCCAACAGATTGTGGAACCTCTGCAATTGTAGGCATCTGAGCTAGATGACAATTTGCACAGACTATCTTTCCTGTGGCTTCTCTTGGGGATTCATAGTTTTGCTGAGCCCAAAATGGATAAGCAAAAGTAATATTTGGATAAAATACAATGCTCGAAATGAAAAGCAGAGTACAGATAAATAAACTTGTTTTTTTCATGATTTGATTTTTAAGATCTTTCATTTTTTTATGCCCACCATGGATTTTCATTAGTTCTAAAGTCAGTTTCTGACCATTGCTTGATTAGTACAGCATCATCTTCAACATCGACATGCGTTAGGGCTAAAGATAAAGGAGCAGGGCCTCTTACTACCTTCCCATTAGTATCGTACTGACTGCCATGACAAGGACATATGAATTTATTAGCACCACTATCCCATGGGACAACGCAACCTAAATGAGTGCAAATTGCATTTAAACCAAATTCTCCTATTTCCCCACCCTCATTAACTATTAAATAAGTTGGATCTCCCTTTAGACCCTGCACTAGACTTCTATCACCTTCTTGATGGGTAGCTAACCAACCTGTCTTAGTTATTGGATTCCCTAATTCATCTTTAGCAGAAGTTCCACCACCACCACCACCTGCTCTTAAAGGCATGAAGTAATTCGCTACAGGGTAAAGGGCTCCTAACGCTACACCAGTTGCAGTACCAAATGTAAGAAGATTCATAAATTGCCTTCGACCCATTGAAGGGACATCATTGGAACTTAATTGAGTCATTCGTTACTTGGTTCTGTTATTTATTAGTTATTATGAATCAAATTGTTCAATTTCTGTTGCAAATAGATAGGACTTTTAATAATTTAAAGTAAAAGTTTAGGAAGTCTTAATTAATTGATTTAAATGAACCCATTGCTAGTAGATGAAGTAATACATTATTTGATTCATCGTTGGGGGAAAAAATATGATTTTAGACTCTTTAAAAGAGGGAAATTTTTGTATTTTCAAATGATGTGGGGATTTCTTGGACAGGAATCATTCCCTTTAAGTGAAGATGAATATAAAAAATCGATAGCTGATAAAATCGAGATTTTAAATAGATGTGGATATTCAGAAGAAGTAAGGGAATGGCTAAAGAAAGTTAATGCTAAGCCAAGGTTAGGTAGAGCTGTCAGCTTGCAATTAAATCTTAATGAGAAGATGAAAGAGTTTTTGACTTAAGATTTTCTGATAAGTAAGTTAATCCAGTACCAACAAAAAACAAAAACACAATTGATATAGATAGCAATGACATAGTCAATGGGTCTGTTGAAGGGGTAATCACTGCAGATAATATTGCAGAGGAAATTACAACAATCTTCCAATTCGAAATCATTTTTTCTGTTGTAATTATTCCAAGTGAACCAAGAATAAATTGTAATACTGGCAATTGAAAAGCTATTGCAGTGCTAGACATCAATAAGAGAACAAAATCAAAATATCTTTCTATAGACCAAGTTGGTTCAACAATATCAGCACCAAAACTAATGAAGAAATTTATTGCTGCAGGGACTAATATCCACCAGGAAAAAATTAATCCTAAAAAAAACAGAAGACCTGAACCAAAAACTGCGGGCAAGATAAGACTTTTTTCTTGTTTTGTTAAACCAGGAGAAATAAATAATATTATTTGATAAAAAATATAAGGCATAGAAACTATTAATCCGCTGTAACCTGCAACTTTAATAGCGACAAATAAGAACTCTCCCGGAGCAAGTTGTAGTAAATGAATATCACCAGCTGGGATTTCTAAAAAAGATATTAATGGCTTTATGATAAGAAAACTAAAGAATATTGAAATAAGTATTGAGTAAATTGAGTTTAATATCCTTTGACGAAGCTCCTCTAAATGATCACTAAAAGTCATTGAATCTGATAATTTATTTTCACTTTGACCTGTACCTCTCATTATTATTTGATAAAGATTTTGTAAGAAAAAGGTTTAAAACTACTATTGTCAAAGCCCAATTTGTTTTTCGATCAATTTAATTATTTGCTTAATTTAGGATTAGTTGGATCTGGTAATAAGAAAGGAGGAGCATCATTTAGGGATGATTCACCATAAGTTTCATATTCTCTATACCCACCCATTTTTCCATTGGTTTTCATTAAAGCGCTTACGAAGGCAAGTAGTAAGAAAACAGTAGGAGCACCAATTATTAATGCAGCACCAAATAGATATCCAATAATAAATTCTGGAAAACTATGATTTCCTAAAAATTCATGAGTGCCCAAAAGAAAATCAAACATTTAGATTTAAAAATTTTTTTTATTATAAACTAAATTACCGTTTTAAGATTTTTTTTAATGTAATCTTCTCCTCTTGTAGGATTTCCCCAAATAATTTCTCCACTTTTAAAGGAAACACAACCCGGTCCTCCTTTTTTGATTTTTTGCAAATCTTTAATCTTTACTAAATTAATTGGAACTTTAATGTTTCTTTTTGCCTTACTAAATAAAGCAGCTAAATCTGCAGCTATTTGAAGATCTTGCTCAGATGCTTCCTGAGATGAAGACTTCAATACTACATGACTGCCTGGTGATTCCTGAGCATGAAACCATAAATCGCCTTTTCTTGAGAACTTAAAGCTTATTAAGTCATTTTGCCTCATATTTCTTCCTACCTGAAGTTTCAATCCTGTGGGAGTTTCAACTTGAATTGGTGAAGATTCTATCTCATATGTACTTTTCTTATCTTCTCTATGCCTCTTGATATTGATATTAAACTCGTTACAAATTTCTTCCATAATTTCTTCTAGTAGTTTGATTCGCATAAAAAGTTTTTCATGATTTAAAGAATTTAAATTTTCTAGAAGCGTAGTGAATTCATCTAATCTTTCTATATTAGTTTTGTAAATACTTAATCTTTGTTTTATTAATTCTCTAGATCTCTTTAATTTTTTTGACTTTTTATATAGTTTTTGTCCTCTAATAATATCTTGTTTTTTAACTTTATTTGAAGAAAATATATTATCAGCTTTTTCTTTATATATCTCGTAGTTCTCTGATTTTGTCAGAAGATCATATTGAATATTTAAATTCTTTTTCTCAATATTGATCTGTTTAAAAATAATCCCTTCAATTTTCTTTCCCAACAATTCAAGTCTTTTTTGCTTCAGATGATAATCATAATAATTCTCTATACCGGTGCATAAATCTATCTTTTTTTTCCAATTAATTTCTTCATTGAAAAACCAAACGCAATAAAAATCTTTATTAAAGATAGAAAAGTTAAAATTATTGTTTTTAAACCTATTTATCCAAATCTTCCAATTTTTAAATATCTCCTTTAAGTCTGAATCGCCAATAAAATCGATATTTTTTTCCATTATTTCCGAATTGCAAGTTTTGCTAAGAACCTCTAATTGTTTTGTGAGGATAGGGCTTACTCCCTGATAGGTATTTATTAAACAGTATTTCAAAGACTCAGGTACTATTGAAATTGAGTCTTTCCATGATTTAAAAGACTCATCTTCTCTAGGTTGTTTTTTGAGATTAACTGGAGGGCCAGAGTAAATTGATCCTGTGGAAACTGTTCTAAAACTAGATTGACTTGATTTAATTTGTTTACCAACTGCAATTATTTTATGTTTGTTATCCAAATAAAAAATATTACTATGTTTCCCCATTAACTCAAAAATTAAATACTTACTAATTTCATCTCCAGGTTTTTTTGCAAAACCAAATTTTATAACTCTCTCAAAATCATCTTGATCAATCGAAATTAAAGCCATATATTTTAATCCGTATCTTATTTGTTTAGAAAGTGTACTTTCTCTTCCAATTTTTTCCGGCTTATTTATCTTTAATATTCTTGGAGATTCACCATTCCATGAAACCTCTAACCAAGCTTGGGAATCAATTCCTCTGAAGCATAATTGAATTGTATTAGGCTCTGGTTGTTGGGCAGTTTCAAACTTTGAAGGTAAAATACTCTTTGATAAATAATGCAAAACAGATCTAATCGATGTAATATCCATTATTTGAGGCAAACCTTTTTGCATTATTTCTTTTTAATTCACAAGACATTTATTTTACTGTAAAAAATTTAATATGAACAATCAAAAAAAGCTAATTATTCTTACTGGGCCAAGCGGGGTGGGAAAAGGAACTGTTGTTAAAGAGCTATTACTTAAAGATAAAAATATTTGGCTTTCAATATCTGCAACTACTAGAGAACCTAGAGCGGGAGAGAAAGAGGGAGAAAATTATTATTTTTTGACTGAAGAAAAGTTTAAAGAAATGATTGAACAAAACCTATTTCTTGAATGGGCTCAATTTGCTGGAAACTATTATGGAACTCCCTTATCCTCTGTTAATGAGAAAATCAAAAAGGGATTTTCAGTACTACTCGAAATTGAAGTGGAAGGAGCAAAACAAATAAAAGATAAATTCCCTAATTCCCTGTCAATATTTTTACTTCCTCCTGATAAAGCAGAGTTAGAGAGAAGGATAAGAAATAGAGGAACAGAAAAAGAAGAGGCAATTAAAAAAAGACTCTCAAGGGCTAATTATGAGATTTCAGCATCAAATAAATTTGATGTTGCATTAACAAATCACAATGTAGATGAAACAGCTAAAAGAATAATCAAGTTAATACAAACTTGACTATTCTCACATTCATCAGCTCATTGGATGGAATAATAAATCTGGGAAAAACCTATTAAATTCAATAATTATTCCAGCTGTAAGGCTTAGCCAAATTGCTGCTACTACTGGAGCTGATCTAACAAATTTTGTGTTTAGAATTTTGAACATTTGATTTTACGGAAGTTTTTAAAGATGTTTAACGGGGACCATTAAGTGTAATATTGTTGTCTTTCTCTCTTAAATCTCCATTTCTACCTTGTTTATTAGCAAGAAGAGGCCATTGTGCACCTTTTACTAGACATTTTCTCGCTAAGTCTAGATCAATAATGATCTCAAGATCTGCTGGATTCTTAGTTTTTTTTGATTCAATCAAATACTCTCTTCCCGACCAGCCTATAATTCCCGCAATGTAAATGAATAATACCCCAGGTATAAGTAGATCTCCCTCATGACCTCTATTTAGAAGAGCTCCCCATGGCTCGAGTGGAGGTCCAATAATTAAATGTGGAAGTCCATCATCTCCGCATGATGCTTTTCCATACCTTTCAAATCTTGCTATGTCTTTTTGAGTACTTGCAGAACTTGCTCTCTCAATGAATTTAGGGTTTTCAGAGCATTTTGTGAGAGCTGAAGCAGTATATTCCGTACTAGCTCTGTCTGCGTTTAATGCAGGTCCATTTGCAGCTAGAGCAATAGGAGTGATTCCTAGGAATAGAAAAACCGAGGTTATGATTGAAAAAAAGAATTTCATAAGTTGCAATCTTTAATTCCTTATAGTGTGTTAAGTAAGAAATTAATATTAAAATAGAACAAGTTGAATCAAATATGCGCAAAGTTTTAGCTATTGAAACAAGTTGTGATGAGACATCTGTCTCAATAGTGTCCAATATTGGTGATACTTTCAAAATTCATTCAAATATTATCGCATCTCAAATTGAAGATCATTCAAAATGGGGAGGAGTTGTTCCTGAACTTGCAGCGAGAAAACACTTGGAGTTATTACCTTTTGTTTTAGAAAAGGCTTTAACAGAATCAAAAATTAAAATTGAGGAAATTGATTATATTGCATCAACTGTAGCTCCTGGATTGGTTGGTTGTTTAAGAGTTGGTTCTGTAACTGCAAGATCTCTTTGTATATTGCATTCAAAGCCATTTTTAGGAATTCATCATTTGGAGGGACATTTATCTTCAATTTTATTTTCAGAAAACTATCCAAAGAAATCTTTCCTTACTTTACTTGTAAGTGGCGGACATACTGAACTGATAAAGGTTGAAGACAGAAGGGGAATGCAAAGGCTTGGGAAAAGCTTTGATGATGCCGCTGGAGAAGCCTTTGATAAAGTTGGAAGATTATTAGGTCTTAGTTATCCAGGAGGTCCGGCAATTGAAAAGATTGCTAAAAATGGAGACCCGATGAAATTTAATTTACCAAAATGTAAGATTTCTGATAAAAAGGGTGGATTCCTTAAATATGATTTCTCTTTTAGTGGTCTAAAAACAGCTGTATTAAGATTAGTTGAGAAAATAAATTTAGATGGAAAGACTATCCCAGTTCCTGATATCGCCGCAAGTTTTGAGAGAGTGGTGGCAGAGGTATTGGTTGAGAGAACTATAAGATGTGCCGAAGATCATAGATTGGATAATGTTGTTGTAGTTGGTGGAGTAGCTGCTAATAATACATTAAGAAAAATGATGATTAGTGAAGCTAGTAAAAAATCTATTAAAGTTCATTTAGCTCCTCTGAATCTTTGTACAGATAATGCGGCGATGATTGGAGCAGCTGCCTTGTTCAGGATCAAATTTAAGGAGCATTTAAGTTCTCTTAGATTAGGTGTCTCAGGAAGACTATCAATTGAACAAGCAAATTCCCTTTATGAAGAAATCCCCCCTTTTTAACTCCAATGAATAAAGAATCTAAAATCGAGATTAAAGAGACAAAAAATTTCGTTGATAAAAAGGAACTGAATTTATGGAAAAGAGGTTTTACTCCTCAAGCTGAAATATGGAATGGAAGGATGGCAACTGTTGGTATAGGTTTAATATTTATTATTATTGCTTTAATAAGTCAATTTTCTTAATAGAAATCAAATACATTTAACTTAAAAGTAATTTTATAGATTTATAAATCCTTAATGTTAATCTGATGAATTAAATTAAAAATTATTGTATTTGATGGACTTGGGATAAGATTATTGATTTAATCAAAATAATTAATATTTTTATTATTTATATTTTTATATGACGCCTGAAAGGCTGGGATTACTTTGGGGAATAACTGTATTCGCAGGTGCTTGTGCACGTTTATTTTCTTCTTTTACAGGATTCCCAAGTGTTGTTGTTTTATTGCTTTCTGGATTATTCATAGGAAGATCAGGTTTAGGATTTGTTGAGCCTCTAGATTTAGGACAAGGACTTGAGACTATTGTAGGTCTTCTAGTCTGCTTGGTTTTATTTGAAGGAGGACTAAATTTAAAACTACCTGAAGGGAATGTAAGAAATACTGTTTTGAAGATTTCATTAATAAGACTTTTTATTTCATTATCGGCTGGAATCTTTATTGCTCATTGGCTGGCTGGCCTTTCATGGCAGGTTGCAGGAATATATAGTGCCATAGTTCTTGCTACCGGACCCACAGTTGTCTCTCCATTAGTTGAGCAAATAAAATTAGCTTCCCCTCTTTCAGATGTTTTAAAAGCTGAGGGGTTATTACTTGAACCAATTGGCGCTGTATTAGCTTTATTACTTTTAGAACTTGCTTTGGGAGACCTACATGGAATTAACGAGGTATTTATCGCATTAATGCAAAGATTAGGGGGTGGAGTTGTAATCGGATTAAGTTCAGGATGGTTACTATCAGAAATTTTAAAAAAAATAAAAAATGAAGCCTCATTCGGAATAGAGCTTCAAGTTACCCTTGGCTTTATTTTTCTTGTGTATGGAACTTGCGAATATTTTTTGCCAGAATCAGGTTTGCCTGCTTCTGTAGCGGCAGGTTTTATTGTGGGCAAAAGAGAAGTAATAGATAAGCAGAAATTGGATAATCTAATAGGTGAACTAGCTCAATTGGCCATAACTGTTCTTTTCCCTCTTTTGGCCGCTGATGTCTCTTGGGGTGAATTAAGCCCGCTGGGCTGGGGAGGTATTGTTTGCGTTTTGATGATGATGATAATTGTTCGTCCTATCTCCATTTGGATAGCAACGATGGGTAGAGAATTAGAATCAAAGGAAAAATTATTTTTAGCTTGGTTAGCTCCTAGAGGAATTGTTACTGCAGCAGTAGCCTCTCTTTTTTCCATCAGATTAGAACAGGCTGGTATCCTTGGAGCTGGACGTCTTCAAGGTTTAGTGTTTCTTACTATTTTAATGACAGTGGGAATTCAAGGACTTACAGCTAAACCTTTGGCAAATCGATTAATGTTAGTGCAAAAAAAGGGTTAGTTTTTAATTAAGACATCTTTCAATACGAGATAAATCACTTTTACTCTCTGAGAGGAGTTCCCAACTTTGAATTAAATCTGGACCACTGAGACATCCAAAAAAGGCTATTCTTAATGATTTCATTAAAATCCCTTTTTTAATATTATGCATTTTTGAGATTTCGTTTAAAATTTCCGTGGCTTTCTCTTTGTCAAGTTTTACAGTGTTTCTCTCATCTAAATAATCTAAGATATTTTTTAGAAATGCTTTACTATCATTATTCTCGAGAAAATCTTTCCCTTCTTTTTGAATTGGAGGTAATAAGAAAAATGGTTTTGATTGATCAATAGCATCTTTTAAAAGATTCATAGAGTCTCTAAGCAAAATTGTTAATTTTATTGCCCATTCTTCAGATGGGGGTTCCCAACCCATATCATCCCAGTATTTTTTTATGATCTCACTTAACTTTGTTGATTCCATTTTTTTTATGTATTGAGAATTAATCCAGTTGAGTTTTTCCCAACTGAATTTAGCTCCTGCTTTATTTATATCTGACAAGTCAAAAATTTTGGATATCTTATCAAGTGAAAGGATCTCACTATCAGCAGATTTTGGCGACCAACCTAAAAAAGCCATATAGTTTGTTAAAGCTTCAGGTAAATATCCCATATCTTTAAATTCGTCTATTGAAGTAACGCAATCTCTCTTGGATAATTTTTTCCCTTCTAGATTTAGTATTAGTGGTGTATGCGAAAAAGTAGGTAATTTAAGATCTAATGCTTCATAAATTAATATTTGTTTTGCAGTGTTAGAGATATGGTCTTCGCCTCTAATTACATGAGTGATATTCATGTAATTATCATCAATTACAACTGCGAGGTTGTACAAAGGATCTCCAATTTCATATCCCTTAGCCCTCCTTGATAAAACCAAATCACCGCCCAGGTCCTTACCTTGCCATTTGATTTCACCTTTTATCTGATCTATCCATGTGATTTGTATATTTTCTTCGATTTTAAACCTTATTACTGAAGTCCTCCCTTGGGATATGAATGTCTCTATTTCTTCTTTTGACAGACTTCTGTGTCTATTATCATGCTTTGGAGGTAATCCTTTCTTTTTTTGTTCTTCTCTTAATTCAGTAATTTCATCATCTGTTGCAAAGCACCTATATGCAGCACCACATTCTAATAGCTTTTTGATATAACTTTTGTGAATCGAAATTCGGTCACTTTGCTTTATAGGTTCTTCATCCCATTTTAGTCCAAGCCATTTCAAGCCCTCTAATATATTTTTTGTATATTCAGATTTAGATCGAAGAAAATCTGTATCTTCTATCCTGATAAGAAACTTTCCGCCTATTTTTTTCGCATACAACCAATTGAATAATGCTGTTCGCGCTGTTCCAATATGAAATAAACCCGTTGGACTCGGGGCTAGTCTTAATCGTTTTTCCAAATTTCTTTTAGAAAAAACGGGACCGACGGGATTCGAACCCGCAACTTCCGCCGTGACAGGGCGGTGCTCTAACCAGTTGAACTACGGTCCCAGAGTTTTGTTCTAAATTTATTTAGAACTTCATTCTTAAAATTATCAGATCATAATACTTAATTTATGGTGTTGTAATAAAACTGATTTATTAATTTGAGGATTTACAGAAAAAGTTAATTTTGCAGTTGCCTCAGTTTAAGTAACTATTTATTTTTGAGGTCTAAAACCAGCAGGTTCGATCAACCTCACTTGGTTACCTCTAGCGGTAAATTCTCTGCCTTGATCACTTTGTACGACAACTCTTCCACCAGACTTAACTCTGATGACTCTTGCACGAACCCATCCTAAAGCTGCTGATTCGAGGACTTTAACTACGTCCCCAGGTTGAAGATCTAACTCCATCTTATGAAAAAATAATTTACATAATGTTGATAAACGCGTCGTGGAGGACTTGAACCCCCGACATCAGGTTTTGGAGACCTGCGTTCTACCAACTGAACTAACGACGCATCTAAATGATTATAAGCGTCTTTGGGACCAATAAGTTGATTAATTTACAACTTTATCGATCGAAGCGTTGTTTTACGCGAGTAGCTTTTCCTACTCTATCTCTTAGATAGAATAACTTAGCTCTTCTTACTTTACCTCTACGTTCAACTTTTAGAGAGGCAACTTGTGGACTATGTAGCATAAATACTCTTTCAACACCTATACCCTGAAATATTCTTCTAACTGTAATAGTCTGGTTAATACCTCCATGCCTTTTTGCGATGACAACACCCTCATAAGGTTGGACTCTTTCTTTATTACCTTCGGTAATTCTTACTCCAACCTTAACAGTGTCACCAACATAGATTTCAGGCAATTCTTTTTTTAATTGTTCACTCTCAAATTCCTTAATAAGAATCGATGCGCTTAAGCTTTGAGTAGTTTCAGAAACCATGTTTTTTTCTTTTTGTTCAACTTCTACATCAACTGATGCGTCAGCATTAATACTGGTTTCTAATTCCTTCTCTTGTTTCTCTTTGGCCATTTTGGTCTTTTTTGTCCTACAAGTTTTATATCTTAACCTTTTGACTCGCCTTTAGTAACCTTTTTGGTAAATGAAATTGTTTTTGAAAACATTTGAAATCCTGTTATGAGCATCCATAAAACTCCAAGGGAATTTAATATTACGTATATTAATTCTCCATTATCTCCAAGCCATTCGCCCTCATGGAGAGACATTAACCAATGAACTTGCTCTCTAGAGTAACCTAATAAATCTTTTGAAACCCTATAAAGAAGACCTGTAATTGAAGATATTAATAATGGAAGGAAAACCCAAGGTGCTAATGCTTTATGAAATTGCCTAGAATTTTTCATTTTTACTTTGGTTATTGATAGAATTAGATAAATAAAAGTTTTAAGCTTTTTGAAAATATTTAGCTATTCCTATTATTGAATCCAATGATGAAATTTGCAGATCTCTTACCAAAAATAAATAATTCCAAGTCAAATGATCAGAAAGCCTCTATACCAAGGACTCGAGGTATCGAATTTAAGTCAGCAAGAGAAATAAAGTTAATGAAAAATTCAAGTAGAATCGTCGCAACTGTTCTAAGAGAAATAGAAGATTTAATTAAGCCCGGAATGACTACTCAAGATTTAGATGATTTTGCTGCAAAAAGAATTATGGAAATGGGAGCAGTTCCTTCAAATGGGCTGGGACCTGGTTTTAAAGGTATATATGGCTTTCCTGCAAGTATTTGTTCGAGTATCAATAATGAGGTAGTTCATGGAATTCCCAGTAAAAAAAAGATTATACAAAATGGTGATGTTGTTAAGATTGATACTGGAGCCTACTTAGAGAATTATTGGGGCGATAGTTGTATCACAATTTGCGTAGGGGAAGCAAGCAATAAAGCTTTAAAACTTAGTAAGGTTGCAAAAGATGCTCTTTATGCAGGTCTTTCAAAGATAAAAGAGGGCATTACGCTTTATGAACTTGCTGGAGCTATTGAAGACGTCGTCAAAAAAAATGGTTTTAGTGTGGTTGAGGATTATACAGGACATGGAGTTGGAAGAAATCTTCACGAACAACCTTCAGTATTTAATTTTCGAACCAATGAATTGCCCAACGTAGTCCTTCGTAAAGGAATGACCTTAGCTGTCGAACCTATCGTTAATGAAGGCACTAAATTTTGTAAAACATTAAATGATGATTGGACCGTCGTAACAAAGGATGGAAAATTATCGGCGCAATGGGAGCATACAATAGTTGTTTTAACAGATGGTATTGAAATATTGACAGATAGAGATTTCTAAAATCTAAGATTTGTACTTATATATGATCTTGCAATACAAAAAATTAAAAAATTCTTTTAATGGGAAAATTAAGTAAGTTAATGGGTTTGGACTAATTATTATTAAATAATTTTTTGAATTGGCTAAAGCATAAATTTTTTTTGAAACAAATTTTGGACTCATTATACCAATAGGATTTAGTTCTGATTTAAAAGGACCTAAGATGATTTTTTTAATTATTAATTTGTTCTTTATATTTTGGTCCAGAAGATTTTTTTTGAAAGAAACTAATTGACCAATAAGGGATTTACTAATCTCATATGAGGGATTTAAGGCTGGAAAAAGTTCTGCTTCAGATGTGTTTATCCAAATCTCTTTTTTTATAATTGAATCATTGGTTAGAGCAATATCCTCAAATAAATTTAAAAATTTGAATTTGCTTAATGCATTTATTTCTATTGATTTTTCATAATTAGAATTTTCTCTACTCAAATCATAGATTCCATGATTCAAAATCAAAATATCTATCTTTTCTAAATGTTTTTTTAATGAAAATTCTTTCCCACATTCCCATTTAACCCATTCATTTGGAGATTCAAGATTTTTTTTGCAATTATTTTTACTATGGGTAAATCCAATCACTTTATATCCTTTTTGACGAAATAACTTTGTTAATTCTTTACCTAGCGCGCCAGAAGCACCAGTTATACCAATGGTTTGTTTGTTTTGGGTTGAATTAATCATTTTGATTGATTTTGATGATATACCAAAGGATTAAAATAAACTTACCAAAAAACAAATTAATTATTTGATTAAAACTCATAAATAAATATTTGTTTAGTTCTGAAAAAAACATTATCTTGAACCTATTGATAAACAATTTCACTAATTATGAGCGATATATTGTTAATTGGTTCTTGTGAACCATTTAGTGGTAAGTCTGCATTGGTTCTTGGGATAGCAAAAAGACTCTTACAAGAGAAAAAAAAAGTACGAATTGGCAAACCATTAGCAACATGCATAGAACTTACTAATCTTCCTTCAATGTCATATGAAGGATTAATTGATGATGATGTTAAGTTTATTGGATCCACATTAAATATAGAAGAGGAGAATTTAATTTCTTCAGTAGGATTATTGGACAATATATCAGCTGAAAAAAGAATCTTCAATAAAGATTTACTCCCAGGAAAAGGATTTGATCAAATTGAAGGATTGGTTAATGATGATTTTGAAGGCCTGAATATTTTAGAAGCAGCTGGAAGTCTTCATGAAGGTATGATTTATGGCTTAAGTCTCCCACAACTAGCTAAGGATTTAGATGCGAAAGTTTTAATTGTGAATTTATGGGAAGATTGTAAAAGCGTGGATGCATTACTTGATGCGAAAAAACAATTAGGTGAGAAATTGGCAGGTGTTGTACTGAACGGAGTGTTGCCGCAAGAAGTCGAAAAAGTTAAAAATGAAATAATACCTTCTCTTAAAGATCTGGATATTGAAGTTTTTGGGGTGATGCCTAAATCACCACTGCTTAGAAGTGTCACTGTTGGAGAGCTTGTAAGAAGACTAGATGCCCAAGTGATTTGTTGCCCTGAAAAAGATCAATTACTTGTTGAAACATTAAGTATTGGTGCAATGGGGGTAAATTCTGCAATGGAATTTTTCAGAAGAAGACGAAATATGGCTGTAGTCACTGGAGCTGATAGAACTGATATACAACTTGCTGCTTTGGAGGCTTCAACTCAATGCCTCATTCTAACTGGTTTAGGAGACCCTCTTTCACAATTGATTCATAGAGCAGAGGAATTGGAGGTGCCAATTTTAAAGGTTGGATTAGATACACTTTCCTCAGTAGAAATTATTGAACAAGCTTTTGGTCATGTCAGAATACATGAATCTGTTAAAGCATCTTATGCTATTCAATTAGTTCAAGAGCATGTAAATCTAAAAAGAATTCTCGAAAAGATTGCTTTTCCCTGCAATTTTTCAGATAAATGCTAATTTCAAATATAGGAACCATTTTATTTTGAGCCGCTCTTTAGATTTACCAGCAACAGAAGGCGTTGATGCCTTAGCTCAAGAACTTGCAAAACTCCAAGACAAAGGTAAAAGGAGAATTGCTTTTTTGGGCACTAGACATGTACCTGTTGTCGATATTCATTTGATTGAGTTGATAGCAAGATCATTAGCAGAGGAAGGGCATAATATCCTTACATCTGGATCTCAAGGGGTTAATGCTGCGGTTATTCGTGCTGTACTAGATATTAATCCATCATTATTAACTGTTTTATTGCCACAAAGCCTTGATAGACAACTTCCCGAGATAAAAGATCAACTTGAAAGGGTTATGCATTTGGTTGAAAAAAGTGAAAATGATGAATTGCCTTTGCCACTCGCAAGCAGTCTTTGTAATCAAGAAATCATTACAAGGTGTGATCAATTAATATGTTTTGCTTTTCACGATAGTGAAACCTTATTAAACAGTTGTAGATGTGCCGAAGAAATGGGGAAAGTGGTTAGTTTATTATTTTTTGACTAAATTAATTAATTCCCACTTTTAAAAGATGATTTATGATAAAAATATTTAACTTTAAAAAAATTTAAGATGGCTGAAAGTTTTTCATTTGATGTAGTTTCTGATTTTGATAGACAGGAATTGGTTAACACTTTGGATCAAGTAAAAAGGGAAATTTCTCAGCGTTATGATTTAAAAGGAACTGAAACAACAATTCATTTAGATAAAGAAAATATTTTTATAACGACTAACAGTGAACTTACCCTAAATGCTGTTAATGACATAATTAGACAAAAGGCAATAAAAAGAAACTTATCTTTAAAAATTTTCGACTACGGTGATCTTGAAATAGCTAGTGGTAATAAAGTAAAACAGAAAATTCTTTTAATACAAGGAATTAAACAAGAAATAGCAAAAAAAATCAGTAAAAATATCAGAGATCAAATCAAAAAGATAAACGTTAGTATTAATGGTGAAACACTCAGAGTTTCTAGTAAGAGCAAAAATGATCTTCAATTAGCAATTAAGCTCGTAACTAACTTGGAGGAGTCTTTGAATATTCCACTAAAGGCAAATAACTTTAGATAGTATCATTAGTAATAATATTTTAAAATGGAAGATTTTTCTGAATCTCTTATTGAATCATTGTCGAAAAAAGTTAAAGAATATCCTCGTTTCTCAAAGGGAGAAATAGAGAAATTTTGTTGGATGGCAGTGCATGAGTATAAGCATGGTGTTTTACCTTCTGAGTATGATATTAGAGAGATAGATGAGGATCTTTATCTAAAACTTTTGCAGGAATTGAAATCAAAAATTTAATAAAAGAAGTATTTATTTTGTTTCTACAATTATTAAAAAAATATTTTAATTAAATGGCTTATTAATGCACTAATTAATTTGATTAAATATGATAAATCTAAAAGAATAATTTAATGTCAACATCTTTTAAAAATGTCACTCCAACTGGTCCGGGCGGAACGGCTACACTTCTTATTGTATTATCATTTACTGGATTTCTTTTACTCACTCAGTCTCTTTTTGTTGTCCCTTCTGGACAAGTTGCAGTGGTAACAACATTAGGTAAAGTAAGTGGTCCATCAAGGAGAGCTGGCTTAAATTTTAAACTTCCATTCGTTCAGTCTGTTTATCCATTTGATATTAAAACTCAAGTTCAACCTGAAAAATTTGAAACATTAACCAAGGACCTTCAGGTTATTAGGGCTACAGCTACTGTCAAGTACTCAGTAAAGCCTAATGAAGCAGGAAGGATTTTCGCTACAATTGCAAGTAGAAATAGTGATGTTTATCAAAAAATTGTTCAGCCATCTCTACTTAAAGCTCTTAAATCTGTCTTTTCTCAATATGAATTAGAGACAATTGCTACGGAATTCGCAGTTATTTCAGAAAAAGTTGGAGATACCGTTGCTCAAGAACTTAATTCATTTGATTATGTAGATGTCAAAAGTTTAGATCTGACTGGACTTGAAATTGCTGAAGAATACAGAGCTGCAATTGAACAAAAGCAAATAGCTGGTCAGCAACTACTTAGAGCAAAGACAGAAGTAGAAATTGCTGAACAAGAGGCACTTAGATATGAGACATTAAATAGAAGTCTTGATGATCAGGTACTTTTCAAATTATTTCTCGACAAATGGGATGGTAGTACACAAGTTGTTCCTGGTTTGCCAGGTTCAGAAGGTGGTAGTCCCCCAGTAATAGTCGGTGGTAGAAGATAATTATTCAAAAATCATCTTTCTAAAAGTTTAATCATTTACTTATCTTTCTTTAAGAAAAGACAAGTTAATGATTATTTTTTTATTGCACTAAAAGATTCGTCGAAAGCCTCGATAGTTTTATCAATTTCTTCTTCGCCATGTGAGAGTGATGTGAAACCAGCTTCAAAAGGACTTGGGGCTAAGTAAATTCCTCGTCGAAGCATTTCTCTATGCAACTTACCAAAAAGTTCGGCATCATTGGTTTTGGCTTCATCAAAATTTCTTACTGGCCCATCACATAAGAAAAATCCAAACATAGCGCTTACACTTCCGCCATAAATAGGTATACCGTTATTTTCTGCAGACTGAATTATCCCTTCAACTAATCTAGAAGTTGTTGAATCAAGTTTATCGTATGTACCATCTTGTTTGAGCAATTCAAGGGTTTTTATTCCAGCAGTCATTGCGAGTGGATTACCGCTCAAAGTACCTGCTTGGTAAACCGGTCCTGAAGGGGCTACCATTGACATTATTTCTTTCTTGCCTCCATAGGCTCCAACAGGTAAGCCTCCACCAATTACTTTACCAAGGGTGGTTAAATCAGGAGTAACTCCAAACTTTTCTTGAGCGCCTCCATAACTTATTCTGAACCCAGTCATAACTTCGTCAAAAACTAATAAGGAGCCATTCTCTGTTGTTAATTCTCTTAATCCTTCCAAGAATCCTGGTTCAGGAGTGATAAATCCAGCATTGCCAACAATAGGTTCAAGTATCACACCCGAAATGGCATCAGGATTCTCAGAAAATAATTTTTTTACTGCTTCTAGATCGTTGTAGGGAGCAGTTAGAGTGTTGGCAGTTGTTGTCCGTGGAACACCAGGAGAATCTGGTAAACCTAGAGTGGCTACACCTGATCCTGCTTTTACTAAAAACATATCTGCGTGTCCGTGGTAGCAACCGTCAAATTTAATAACTTTATCTCTTCCAGTAAATGCTCGCATTAGTCTCAAAACGGCCATGCATGCTTCAGTTCCACTATTAACAAATCTAACCATTTCTACAGATGGGACAGCATCAATTACCATTTCAGCAAGTTTGTTCTCTAGTACGCATGGAGCACCAAAGCTAGTGCCTTTCTCAATTGCTTCCTGTAATGCAGTTGTAACTTCAGGGTGGGCATGCCCACATATGGCAGGCCCCCAGCTTCCTATGTAGTCAATATATCTATTTCCATCAATATCCCAAGCAAAGGGGCCTTTCACTCTATCAAAAACAATTGGTTGGCCGCCTACAGACTTAAAAGCTCTTACTGGAGAACTAACTCCACCTGGCATTAGTTGTTGGGCCGCAGAAAAAATTTCTTCAGATTTGGTGTAATTTAATATTTCAGTCACAATTTAACTAAATGGTGTTTTGATGAAAATTTGTCATGTTCTAAATTAGAAATAAGTAAAAATTTTGTCAATCAGATTGAAATTCTACATTATGATATTTTTATCGCGATAGTTTTGATTGTAAATTATTAAATTTTTAAGAAATCACGATAAATGCCAACATCATTATTTGATAACTCTTTATTCATAAGCGTTCTCTGGCTTTAACGAATATCTATTTATTTTTGTTTATATTTCGAAAAAATCATCATCACTCTCAAAGAAATCCACATTTAAGTCACTTAAGTTAAGGTCAATCATCACTGGTGCATGATCACTTGGGCGCAAATTTTCTCTTGGTGAGCTGTCTATGACACAACTTTTAAGTTGTGATGAAAGTTCTTTACTGATATAGATATGATCTATTCTCCAACCTTTATTTAATTCATAAGCGTTATTACGGTAATCCCACCAACTCCAATGGCCAGAATTTTTTTCAAAAATCCTGAATGAATCTATTAATCTTTCTTTCAGAACATTATTTAGTGCATTTCTCTCCATCTCCGATGCCATTATTACTCCTTCATATTTATTTGGATCATGAATATCTAAGGCAGTTGGAGCAATATTAAAATCACCCATAAGACAAATTAATTCTCCGTTCTTTTCTTGTTCATCTAAAAAAGAAGCTAGACAATTTAACCAATTAATTTTGTAGGTAAACTTGTCTGATTCTAGTGAAGATCCATTGGGGACATAGACATTTATGATTTTAATACCGTTAATATCAGCAGAAATTAATCTCTTTTGATCTAGGAAAACCTCGATATCTTGATCAGATTCCATACAACCGAAGAATCCTTTTTTAACATTTTCTGCTTTAATCTTAGAAATAATAGCGACTCCATTGTATGATTTTTGTCCGTAAACCTCTACTGTATAGCCTAATTTTTCAAAAGCTTCAATTGGGAAATTATTATCCTGCACTTTTGTTTCTTGCAAACATAAAATATCTGGTTTGACTTGATTAATCCAATCTATTATTTGTGAAAGTCGTGCTCTTATAGAATTAACGTTCCAAGTTGCTATTAACAAATTTCTATTAGAATATGTAGAATTAAGTTAACAGATTTTTTTATTAAAGAATTTTAAAATTAAATAAAATGAAAATTTACTTTTCTAAAAACCTCTCAAAACCAACGACTTTATTTATTTTTCTTATTCCATTTTTTACTTTACAAGGTAATTTCCTTAATGCTGAATATGTATTTGAAGATTTGCAAATTGATAGCTCTACTAAAGCAGAAGAAGATAAATCAGCCATTCCAACTAATCCATTCGAAATTGTAGAAATGATTAGGAGATTCAATAGTTTAAATGATGCGACTAACCCATCTGATGCTATAGACGATGCGTTAAAGTCTTATAATGGTTTGGAGGAAAAACAAGGAATTTAATAAGTCAAATTGTTATTTTAAATTTTAAGATGTTAAAAAATCCTATCCCGAAAGTTACAAATAAACTGCAATTTAGAGCAATTGGAATCGTAAATGGTAAATTCATCCCCCATGAAAGTTCGCAATTAAATAGGGGATATTTAACTGATAATAAAGGAGAAAAAATTGAAACAGTAGTATTAGGAAAAGCATTATCTCTTCTGAAAAAGCATATTGATTTAAAGAAAAATTATTTTTGGATCGTTTATCCAAAGAATAAAAATACTCAAAACTTGCATTTACAAGTTGCAGGTATCTGGGATCCTTATCAACTTAATGATTTTCCAAATAATTCTTCAAAAACTAACTTCACCAAATTATTAGATGAATTAGATTTAAAAGATAATTACTTTTCAGTAAGAGGAACATTAGTTTTTGTAAATACTCAAAAGAAAGAGATTGTTATAAAAATCTGTTCTGCTTCAAAGATGCAGAATTTAAAAAATAAAAATTTTAAATTAGTAATTAAAGGGGAGCTTTCACTTGAATTTCTCAATAGTTTTGTAAGTTTAGATGTTATGAGAGATGGAAATTCTTTGAAATTACTTAATTACGAAGTTATTGAAAAAAATATTTCTAAAAAAAATTAGAATAAAAATTTGATCTTCACCTTAACTTTTACCAATAATGAAATCTAAGATTTATGAGAGATATATTTATTGAATGTTCTCCAGGCATTTCTGGAGATATGTTATTAGGAGCACTTTATGATTTAGGTGTGCCTAAAAAAGTAATTGAACAACCACTTATTGATCTTGGATTAAAGGATCTATATAATCTAGAATTTGAAGAATCTAAAAGTTGTTCAATCCGCGGGGTCAAGGCAAAGGTTGAGAGTATTGATTGTGGTCCAACCAAAAGAAATTGGAGAAGTATTAAAGAACTTATTTTAAAGGGGCAATTAGAGGAGAAATTACAGCAAATTATTTATGAAGTTTTTGAATCATTAGCAAATGCAGAAGGAAAAGTTCATGGCATCGAACCTGAGGAGGTTCATTTTCATGAGATTGGGGCTATCGATTCTTTAGTAGATATCATAGGTGTCTGTGCTGCGTGGAATTACTTGAATCCTAGAAAGGTTTATTGCAATGAACCTATGTTAGGTAAAGGTTTTGTGCAAACAGAACATGGTAAATTATCGGTCCCACCTCCTGCTGTTATTGAGCTAATAAGAAAAAATAATATTAGAGTTTTATCATGTTTTAATTCAATAGAGGGTGAACTATCTACACCAACAGGTATTTCTTTGCTTTCATGTTTAGTTGATTATTTTCGACCCCCTTCAAAATATTCTATTAAATCTTATGGGGTAGGCATAGGTAACTTAAAATTTCCATTCCCAAATTTGGTTAGAGTTTATGAAATTGTTTCATTTGAGGATTCTTCCATTAATCAACAAAATAATCCAAATTGTGAAGAAATATCTGTCCAGGAAGCATGGATTGATGACCAAACTCCTGAAGATGTATCTAATTTTGTAGAGAAATTGAGAATTGAGGGGGCTTACGACGTTTCTTATCAATCTATCAATATGAAAAAAAATAGAATTGGATTCTCTATTCAAGCGATCTTGCCAATTGAGAAGAAAGAATTTTTTAGGCGATTATGGTTTGATTATTCCAGTACTATTGGAGTTCGTGAAAGGACCCAATCTAGGTGGATATTACTTAGAAGAAGAGGAGAATGTTCAACGACTTTTGGAAATATAAAAGTTAAACAGATTTTGAAACCTGATGGATCTATAACTATGAAACCTGAAAATGATGAAGTTTTAAGATTAAAACTTGATCATAAAATATCAACTGACGAAATAAAAAAAATTATACAAGAGTCAAGTAAAAAATTTAAAGCATTTGAAAACTGGAAATGAGATTTAATAAAGGTGATCAACCATATCTGAAATTCCTTAAAAAAATTAATTTTGGTGGTTTAAAGAGTATTTTCTTTATTTCGAGCTTGTCATATTTTTGCATCTATTTTTTTGATAATATTGATCAAATTTCTTTTGATATCAATTTAGAAAGAAATGGTATTAATCTATCCTTATCATTTTTGTTTTGTGTTTTAAGTATTTACCTGAACGCTTATGCATGGAAATATATTGTTAAATGGTTTTGGAAAGAATTTAAAAGTAATAATCTAGTATCTTTTTATGTTTTGACTAATATTCTTAAATACGTTCCAGGAGGGATGTGGCATTTTGTTGAAAGATTTAATTTTATAAAAAAAATAAGTAATCCCCAAATTGCTTTGTATTCGACACTCATAGAACCTTATTTTATGTTGTGTGGATCTTTTTTCTTGGCATCACTGGGACTAATTTTTTCACCATTTTATTTTTTTTTGGTTTTTCCATTAGTATTCTTAAATAGAAAATTTATTTTTTTGGTATTAAAAAGATTAGGTTCTCTTAAAGGAAAAGTATTTGAAGTCTTGAGACTTCCAAATTCAAGGGGCAAATTCGAAGATAGGATAAATATAATTTCTTTTTTTCCTACCAGAGCTTTATTGCTTGAAATTGGATTTATTCTAACTAAATTTATTGGGTTTTATATTTGCTTAAATACTTTTTATGCAAGTAATACTCTGAATATCTTAATTTTATTAGTAATCTTTTCTTTATCATGGTCTATAGGCTTGGTAGTCCCAGCAGCTCCAGGGGGGGTTGGCGTTTTTGAGGCTTGCTTCCTCTTTTTTGTTGGCAAAAGTATTCCACAAAATATAATTCTTATTAGCTTAGTTTATTTCAGGGTTATATCTACCTCGGCTGATTTGTTTTTAAGCCTACCTTTCTTAATAAGAAAACTATCTAAATGAATTTAGTTCTTTTTCTCTAAACTTGGTATCAATGTAATTGATGCAAAAAGGCCTAAAGTCATGATGATAATGGCAGGTAATATTGCCTCTACCATCCTTTCATCTCCAGCATATTGATATATTCTCACAGATAATGTATCGAAATCGAATGGTCTTAAAATAAAGGTTATGGGTAATTCTTTTATCGTGTCTACAAAAACTAAAAGTGATCCTACAAATATTGGTCCTTGAAGAAGAGGTAGATGAATTTTTTTGATAATTCCAAGCCAATTTTCTCCTAGTCCAAGTGCAGCTTCATCAAGACTAGGAGAAATTCTCTCAAAACTTGAATCAATAGAACCTTTAGAAATAGTAAGAAATCGGACAAGATAACCCCAAATCAGTAAGCAAATAGCAATGAAATTAAATTTGGAAGAAGAAATGCTTATTAAAGATAAAGCTAGTACAGTGCCTGGGATTGCGTAACCTATTCCCGCAAGGTTTGTTATTAGTCCTAGCAATAAGCTTTTATTTGAGCGTTTGGCTAAGGAAATTATTAAGGAGAATAGCATCGCTATTAATGCAGTTAAAAGTCCTAGACTTATGGTTCTTAATGATAAGGTAAGTAATTCTATAGATAACCCTTTTTGAATTTGATCGATATTTAGCAAAACCCAAAAACATGGAATTCCAAAAGAGAAAATTGGTGGAAATAAGGATGCCATTATTGCTAAAAGGGCTCTAGTTTTTTTTAATTCCCATCCTTGAGAATCCTTTGATGCAGGATTTTCACTCCACCTTTTTGATTTTCTTCTCGAGAATTTTTCAAAAATAATTAAAGTGAAAATTATTAACAAGGCTACCAAAGATAATCCAATAGCACTTTTGGGATTACCTTCAATTATCCAATTTTCGGCTATACCAGTAGAAATACTTGGAATATTTAATAATGCAAATGTTCCTAACTCATTCATGATTTCCATACACATTAAACTTATTCCTGTGATTAGTGCTGGCAAAGCCATTGGAAAAGCAATTTTAAAGAAGCTCCGCCATGGTCCCACACCTAATCCTCTACTAGCATTGATTTGGTTAACTCCAAATTTATTAAAACTTTCGTTAGCAAGAATGAATACGTATGGATAAGTAGAAATTGAAAGTATTAAAACCCCCCACCATAAACCAGTTACTTGATATCCCAAAATACTTCCTAAATCCTGCAAAACAGCTGTTATTAGGTATGCTGGGGCGGCTAGTGGAATGAGTTGACAAATACGGATAACTTTTCTGAACTTAAAATCACAATTTGAAAGTAACCATCCATTTAAAGTGCCTAATCCTCCTCCAAAAAAACTTGTTAGTACCAAAACTTTTAAAGTTTCTAATATCTCTTCGCCCCCAGCAATGCCTAATGAAAAATTTCCACTCAAAACATATTGGACTCCTTCAAGAAGAAAATTGGAAATTGGAATGATTACTAAAAGTGCGACAATAAACGAAGTAAAATAAATAAGTTTAAATTCGGTTAATGCTTGTTTAAATCCTTTAATAAGTATTTTCAAAAATTAATTAAATCCTAATATGAACTCTAATCTGAATTAAATCTACATGATGACAGTTGATTTTTAATAGTTTGGTGATCTAAGTTTTTCCCAATTAATACTATCTTGTTAGTTTTTTCTTTTGTCCATTCCTCATCATCTAGAGAAAACCGCTTTCCAGAAAGGTGAAAAATATGTTTTCTTTCACTTTCCATAAACCATAATATACCTTTTGCTCTGAATACATTTTCTGAGATTTGATTATCTAAGAAATATTGAAACTTCCTTAAAGAAAATGGTTCAAATGTCTCATATGAAACTGAGGTAAAACCCTCGATATTATTTATCAAATCGTGGGAATGAGAAGAGTGGTCGTGGGAATGAGAAGAGTGGTCGTGGGAATGAGAAGAGTGGTCGTGGGAATGAGAAGAGTGATCGTTTGAATTTTGTTCTATATTTTTTTTATTTTTCTCGAATTCAATAGTATCCGTCTCAAATAGACCCACGCTCATTATTGTATATAATGCAACTTCACTATTAGTTGATCTTAAAATCCTTGGTTCTTTTTTTATTTTTTTTATAAACTCCTCTATTTTCTTTAATTGTTTTTCATTTACTAAATCAGATTTATTAAGAAGAAGGATATCTCCGTATAAAATTTGAGAATAGGCGACATTTGTTTTATTAATTTCAAAATCAAAATTTTCTCCATCAATGACAGTGATTATCGAATCTAATCTTACTTTTTCTCTAAGATCACCAGCCGCAAAAGTCATGGCTACTGGTAATGGATCTGCTAATCCAGTTGTTTCAACAATCAAATAGTCTAATTTTTCAGCCCTTTCTAAAACTTTGGATACGGTATTTAATAATTCGCCATTGATGGAGCAACATATACAACCATTATTTAATTCGATCATATCTTCTGAGCCTTCTATTATTAAGTCATTATCTATTCCGATTTCTCCAAATTCGTTGACTAAAACAGCTGTTTTAATTCCAACTTGATTTTTTAAAATATGATTTAGAAGTGTAGTTTTGCCAGAACCTAAAAATCCACTAATAATAGTAACTGGCAATAAATTTTTAGACATTTTGAATAGTTGAAAACAAGTTTATATTTTTATTGCTCGAAAATTTTGTTGATTTCCGAAGCTAATGTTTGATCAAGATTCGTAATACCTCCTAGATCATGTGTATTTAATTTAATTATTACTTTTGCATAAACATTTTCCCAGTTAGGATGATGATTATATTTTTCACAGATTAAAGCAACCTTAGTCATGAAAGCAAAGGCTTCAATAAAATTAGCGAAGTTAAATTCTCTTTGGATTCGTTTAGATTTAATTTCCCAGCCAGGAATTTTGACAACTAATTCCTTCAATTCTTCATCTTGCAAAATGTAGGGTTCCATTAAATAATAAATCTGTCTTATTACATTATAAATATCTTATTTTTTCTCACCAATTATATGTACATTAATGATTCTTTCCTTTTGATCAAATCGATGTTCCCATAAATAAACTGCTTGCCATGTGCCAAGCATAATTTTCCCGTCTTGAAAACTCAAAGATAAACAAGAGTTTGTTAGGGATGTTTTAATATGTGCTGGCATATCGTCAGCCCCTTCTTGATAATGTTTATAGGATATTTCTTCTCTATTTTTTGATAAGGTTAAGTAGGAATCATAGGGAACTATCGATTGCATATACTTTTTTAGGTCCCTCAGTACATTTGGATCTGCGTTCTCATTAATAGTTAAACTGCAACTTGTATGAAGTGAAGTTAAATTTAAAATTCCGGAATGAAAATTATTTTTTTCAACACATAAATTTAAATCATATGTGATATCAATAAAACCCTCTCCATGGGTTATGAATTTTAGTTTTGAAAATATTTGTTCCATATAAGTTAAAACTTAATTAATCAATATCCTATTATGGATAAAGATGCATGTTTTACTGCAGACATTAAAATTTTTATCTTAAGATAAATTTAATTTCCATTTAAATCTTTGGCTGAAACTCATTGGAATAAGCTGGGTGCTTACCTTAAAGAAACACAAATATTAGGTTCAATCCAAAATACACTTTATTGGGATCAGAATACTGGAATGCCAAAGAAAGGTGCTTCTTGGAGGTCTGAACAACTTACTTACATTGCAAAAGTATTGCATAAAAGAAATTCTTCAGAAGAATTTTCTAACTTAATTGAATCTGCTAAAAATGAACTATTAGATAGTGAACTAAAATCTGATAATCAATTTCTTATTAAAGATAAAGAAAGGAATATTAATCTTTTATTGAAGGAATTTAATAGAGAAAGCAATCTAGATCCAGAATTAGTTGAGTCTTTAGCAAAGGCAAAATCAAAAGGGTATGAAAGCTGGCAAGAGGCTAAGAAAAAATCAGATTTTAAAATTTTTCTTCCATTTTTTGAAGAATTAGTCAAATTACGGATTGAAGAGGCAAAACAAATCTCTGATCAATATTCACCATGGGAGACACTTGCCCAACCCTTTGAACCTGATTTGACTTTGAAGTGGTTGAATAAGATGTTTCAACCATTGAAAGATACTATTCCAGATTTGATTAGAGGAATTAATCAGTCAAAAAAAAATCATTGGGATTTAGGTCCAGAATCTCAAGAAAATTTGTGTTCTAAATTACTTGATGAATTTGGGAGAGATAAAGATCTTGTTGTTGTTGGTAAATCTCCTCATCCTTTTTCAATTACACTAGGACCTAATGATTATAGGATTACGACAAGAATTGTTGAAGGTGAACCATTATCAAGTTTTTTAGCAACTGCGCATGAGTGGGGCCATTCGATTTATGAGCAGGGTCTGCCATCTCAAAGTCATCAATGGTTTGCTTGGCCTTTAGGTCAAGCAACTTCCATGGGTATTCATGAAAGTCAATCTTTATTTTGGGAAAATAGAATAGTTAAATCCAAATCTTTTTCAAAAAGATTTTTTGAAAAATTCGCTTCGGCTGGATGTTCTCTAAATAATTATCTAGAACTATGGAAATCTATAAATCACATTGAAGCAGGATTAAATAGGGTTGAAGCAGATGAACTGACTTATGGCTTACATATACTAGTTAGAACAGAACTTGAAATAGATTTGATTGAAGGAGGTTTGCCTGCTGAAGATATTCCAGCAGAATGGAATAAAAGATATGGAGAACTTCTTGGAATAACACCATCTAATGATTCAGAAGGATGTCTCCAAGATGTTCATTGGAGCGAAGGTGCGTTTGGATATTTTCCTTCATATTTGTTAGGTCATCTTATAAGTGCGCAAATATCTTCTCAAATGGAAAAAGACATTGGTTTGATTGATAACTTAATCGAAAATGGTGAATATAATAAAATTATCTTTTGGTTAAGAAATAATATTCATAAATATGGCAGATCAGTTAATTCTATGGAATTAGTGAAAACTGTTACCAACGAAGATCTTTCACCAAACTATTTTCTTAATCATTTAAAATCCAAATTAAATGATATTTGCTGAATTTTTAATTTTAAAGAAATTGGTTGAGTATGAGGATGTAAGATAAATAAAAATTATTTCTTGATGGCAAATCTAAATCAGCCCCCAAGCAGGGTTACACCAAATTTATTGCATATACTTGATGCTTTCACTGATAGCTCAAATAAAATAGTTAACACTATTGTTGAATTGAACTCAAATACAATAAATAAATATGAATTAATTACAGAAACGGGTCACCTTAAACTTGATAGGGTGGGTTATTCTTCACTTGCTTATCCTTTTGCTTATGGATGTATACCAAGGACATGGGATGAAGATGGAGATCCACTTGATGTTGAAATTGTTAGCGTAACTGAGCCATTGATACCCGGATCTATTGTGGAAGCAAGGATTATTGGGGTAATGAAATTTGATGATGGTGGAGAGGTAGATGATAAGGTAATAGCAGTTCTGGCAGATGACAAAAGGATGGATCATATCTCAAGTTTTGAAGACCTTGGAGAACATTGGTTAAAAGAAACAAAGTATTATTGGGAGCACTACAAAGATCTAAAAAAACCTGGAACATGCACTGTTAATGGTTTTTTTGGAATAGAAGAAGCTGTTAAAGTGATTAGAGATTGTGAAGAGAGATATAAAAAAGAAATTGATCCTAAATTAGTAAATTAACTAATTTTTGTTTTCTCTAAATTCTTCAAATATTTCGCTGAGAATTATATCTGCACCTTGTTGCTTTAGTTTTTTTGCCAGTTCTATACCTACTTGCTCAGGGTCATTAATATTACCAATAACTTGATCTTTTATAAGCCTTTTCCCATCAAGAGAGGCTACCATACCAGTAAGATAAAGTTTTTCATTCTCTATTTTGCTATTAACACCTATGGGGACTTGACACCCACCTTCAAGCTCTCTTAAAAAAGCCCTCTCTGCCAGACATCTTTGACTAGTTGGTTTATCTTCTAAGACATTTATAATCTCTAAAACTTTTTCATCATCAGATTTGCATTCAATACCTAGAGCTCCCTGCCCAACGGCATGGAGGGAAATTTCACTTGGAATAATCTGGTGAATTCTTGATTCAAAGCCTAATCTCTTTAAACCAGCAGCAGCAAGAATTATACAGTCAAATTCTCCGGCATCTAATTTTTCTATTCGTGTAATCACATTTCCCCGGATATCTTTGAAAACAAGATGTGGGTACTTATTTCTTAATTGTGCAAGTCTTCTAAGAGAGCTTGTCCCCACAATTGAACCTGAAGGTAAAGTTTCTAATTTATAACAATTATTTTTTTTGCTTACTACTAAAGCATCTGCAGGGTCCTCTCTTTTTGTGATACATCCTAATTTAAGCCCAATAGGTAGATTTGTTGGTAAATCCTTTAGAGAATGAACTGCTATATCTGCTTGGCCTACTAGCATTTGTGCTTCAAGTTCCTTTGTAAATAAGCCTTTATCGCCTATTTTTGCAAGTGCTACATCAAGAATTTTGTCACCTTGAGTTGCCATAGCCTCTATTGATACTTCTATATTGGGAATATTTTTTTCTAGTTGATCTTTAACCCATAAAGTTTGAACCATGGCTAGTTTACTTCTTCTACTAGCTATTTTCAGTTTAAAATTAGTCATTAAATATTATTCTGAGTTTAGATAAAAAGTAAGTCGAATTTATTTTAAGCTATTCTTTTGCAACTTTCCAAAGCTGAAAATTATATTTAACTATTTTTATTTTATGTATTCTTTTAAAACACCATTTCGATTGGGATGTCTAAGTTTTCTGAGAGCTTTTGCTTCTATTTGTCTAATTCTTTCTCTAGTTACATCAAATATCTGCCCAATTTCTTCAAGAGTCTTCATTCTTCCGTCATCAATTCCATATCTCAATCTAAGTACATCTCTTTCCCTTGGACTTAGAGTTGCTAAAACTCCTTCTAAATCTTCTCTTAATAAAGTCTTTGAAACATCTTGCTCGGGATTTTCAATATCTGCCTCTATGAAGTCCCCAAGTCTAGAATCCTCTTCTTTACCTATTGGAGTTTCTAAAGAAATTGGTAGCTGAGCACTTTTGGCTATAAATCTTAATTTTTCAATTGTCATTTCCATACTTTCAGCTATTTCTTCTTCACTTGGCTTCCTTCCGAATTCTTGGCTAAGAACTTTTGTGGTTTTTTTAATTCTGGATATTGTCTCGTATAAATGAACTGGTAATCGAATAGTTCTACTTTGATCTGCAATTGCTCTAGTGATGGCTTGCCGAATCCACCACGTAGCATAAGTGGAGAATTTGTAACCTTTTTCATGGTCAAATTTTTCTGCTGCCCTAATCAAGCCCAGACTTCCTTCTTGTATTAAATCTTGAAATGATAAACCTCTATTCATATATTTTTTTGCAATGGAAACAACCAATCTTAAGTTTGATTGAACCATTTTTTCTTTCGCTCTTCTTCCTAATAGAAGTCTTCTTCTGAATTTGGAAAGAGGCATATCTATCAATTCAGCCCATTCTCTAACGGATGGGAAATGACCTTTCTCAGACTCATATTGAGTTGCCAGTTCTTCTAACTGGAGCAAGTCAGCAATTTTTCTTGCAAGTTCAATTTCTTCATCTGGCCTTAAAAGTCTAATTCTTCCAATTTCTTGGAGATAAACCCTGATTGAATCTTCAGTATAAATACCTTTTGGTCCAAGCTTTATATTTCCAAGTTCTTTATCTTCTTCTTCAGAATCAGTAAATTCATTATTAATTTCTACGCTGTTTTCGCTTAAATTTGATGATGAATTTATTTTTTGACTATTTTTATTACTATCCTCTTCAACTATTGTTTCTAAATTGGCATTAATTTTTTTATTAATCTTTTTTTTTGAACTAGGTTTAGAATTTTTTGATTCTGCTGCTACTGGACACATAATTGACTCCTTTCTACGGTGAATTTAACTAGTTAAAATTTTATTTAGGGCTAATTTGTACATTTAGTAGTAAAAATCCCATTAATGTTTAAAGAACTTTTTTACGATATGTGAGTAAAAAAGTTTTTTCAAAATTGTTGAAAAATTTAAATAGTGCTATAGATTACCTAAAGTAAAAAGTCTTGGGATTTCTCAGACAGGCAGATCAATTTTTGAATTTTAACTCAATGATCCAAGCAACATGTCTCCCTTAAGAGCAGGATACTTACAATGTGCAAAAAACACTTTGTGGAATGTTCAACAATCTAATACTAAGAAAAAGTTTTGAACCCGGCAAGTAATCAGTTATCAAATATCATTTTTAAATTCGAGATTTTGCTTGATATAGGTAGCATTAGTGATAGCTTTTACTATTTAGATGGAAATAATCTTGGTGTAGAGGTGGGTGATATTGTATCTGTAAAACTTAGAGGGAGATTATTAAATGGGTTAGTAATCTCCAAAGAAAACTTTTCTAAAATTAATAAAGAAGAAACAAATGTTTCTAGAAGAAAAAGTATAAAATATTTGTTTGTTGAAAGTATATTGCAGAAGAAAATATTTGATGACTTGTGGAGAGAATTGATGGAGTCTCTTGCCTCTTTTTATATGGTTAGTAATTTAAAAATGTTTAAAACGGCATTCCCACCAGGTTGGATTGGTAAATATAAGAAAATTTCTCAGGGTTTAAAAGATCAAATATGGATTGGAACCAAGAGAGAATTCGACATAACAATAAATAAGTTGACCAAGAAAGAATTTTTGTTAATAAATACTTTGCCTAAAAAAGGTGCTTGGCAAAGTGAACTAATCAAGTCTGGTTTTAATTACACTTTAATTAACTCAATGGTTAGTAAAAATTACCTTGTTAAATCTAAAAGAAAAAAAGCCGTAAATCCTAAATTAAATTTATTTTTAAATGATCCTGATCCTAGTGCAATAAAAAAACCAAATCTTACATGTGAGCAGGAAATAGCAATTCAAGAATTTCAAACAATGAAACCTGGACATGTCTTAATGCTTTGGGGTGAAACAGGTTCTGGTAAAACAGAAGTTTATATGAGAATGTCTGAAGATCAATTACTTAATAAAAAAAGTTGTTTGGTACTTGCGCCAGAAATTGGCTTGATTCCTCAACTTATTGATAGATTTAGAAGCCGATTTAATAATGTTGTTTATGAATATCATAGTAATTGCTCTTCTAGTCACAGAACTTTAGTTTGGAAAGAAATTATCAATACTAATGAACCCCTAATTGTAATAGGAACAAGGTCTGCAGTTTTTCTTCCAATTAAAAATTTAGGATTAATAATAATGGATGAAGAACACGATGTTTCATATAAGCAAGATAGCCCTATGCCTTGTTATGACGCAAGAGACGTTGCTATTGAAATAGTAAAAAGGAATTCTGCAAAGCTAATTTTTGGAAGCGCAACCCCATCAATGCAGACTTGGAAAAAATGTATTAACGAAAAGAATTTTAAATTGGTACGCATGATTAAAAGGATATCTAAGAATGAGATGCCTGAAATAAGAATTATTGATATGCGGAATGAATTTAAGAAAGGAAATATGAAAATCTTATCTAATGAATTATTAGAATTGGTTCCCCAACTACGATTAAAGAATGAACAAGCAATAATTTTGATTCCTAGGAGGGGACACAGTGGTTTTTTAAGTTGTAGAAATTGTGGCTACTCAATAAAGTGCCCAAACTGTGACGTTCCTTTATCTGTGCATCTTGGTTCACAAGGAAAAAAATGGTTAAGTTGTCATTGGTGTGAACTTAAATCGAGACTGATCAATCATTGCCCAGATTGTAACTCAAAAGCTTTCAAGCCTTTTGGAATAGGGACTCAAAGAGTTGTGGAGTTTTTAAATAAAGAATTTCCCGACACAAGAGTTCTTCGATTTGATCGCGATACAACCTCAAGCAAAGATGGTCATAGAGATATTCTTTCAAAGTTTTCTAAAGGCGATGCTGATATTCTTGTAGGAACTCAAATGCTGGCAAAAGGAATTGATATCCCGAATATTACTCTTTCAGTAGTTATCGCGGCAGATGGATTACTCCATCGTCCAGATATTTCTGCAGAAGAAAAATCATTACAATTGTTTTTGCAATTAGCGGGACGCGCAGGCAGAGCTCAAAAAAAAGGAAAAGTTATTTTTCAAACATATAAACCGAATCATCCTGTAATTTCATATCTTCAGAAAAGAGATTACGAAACATTTTTGACTGAAACTTCGAAATTGAGAAAAGATGCTAATTTATTTCCATTCTGTAAGGTTTGCCTACTAAAATTATCGGGCGAAAACTATGAATTAACAGAATTAGTTTCAACTAAATTGGCAAATTATCTACTAAAGTTTTGTGAACAAAATAATTGGAAATTAATTGGCCCTGCCCCTAGTTTGATTTCTAAAGTGGGAAAAAAATTTAGATGGCAAATATTAATACATGGTCCTGAGAATTCAAAGATACCCTTGCCAGATAGGTCATTATTATGGAAACTTATTCCAAAAAATGTTTTTTTAACAATTGATGTTAATCCAGCAGAGTTGTAATTACTTTGATGGAAGTTGAGGCAAATCTGTACCTAACTTAAATCTATAGAATCTTAATGAATAAGCCAATATCATTATTATTAAAATGATAGTTATCCCAATCAATAATTTGTTCCAGCTCCAAAAAGAAAATTCGAGACTATTCATTTGACCCAGATTTAAATTCCAAATTATGAGATTTCTAGTGATTGCTATATTTGAATTATTTTTACCAGTAAGGGTAGCTTTATTAGGGTGAATTACTTTGAAAATGAGTTCTAAATTATCAACATTTTTTATTGAGTTAAGATCTAAATCTACCTTGTAAAAATATTTTTTAAAAAAAATGAAGTTTTTTTGACTAGTGATTATCTCTAAATTTGTTGATCCTCCTGCCAACTCTCCTGCAGTATTTTGGATCATTTTAAGTACTTGCATTGTCTCCTCTTGATTAAGATATTTATTTTTCAAAGAAAAAGTTGATTCTTCTTGTGAAATTTCAGCATCAGGAAAAATATCTTTAATTTTCTCCTCGAATTTTATTTGCCAAGGGAATTTTTTTATGTATTTACTCTCTATTACTAGATTATTAGTAATTGAATCAAGTTCACTTATATCAAGAGTATTTTCAACTTTAACGCAGCCACTTAAGAGTGGAATAAGTAAAAATAGTATTAAAAAAATAATCAGAGAAAAACCCTTCTGAAAGGGTTTTGTTTCGCCAGTTGGAGAATCAGTAACATTGATAAATTTTTTTTCCTCCGCTACTTTTCTTTTTTTGCGTAGTGAGTTAAGAGATTTTTTATTTAGTGATGGATCGCTTTCAAACTCAACATTCCAATTTTTTGGTTTTTTGATTTCTGGAGAATCTATAATTTCCATCAAATATTTTGCATTTTCTCTCGTCTTATTATCGTAAGATTTGAGAAGTTCTTTACAAAAAGTTTTTGCCTCCTCTTTTTTATTTAAGCCACATAGGGCAGTAATTAAAATTGTTCTTAAATTTACTCCCTCTTTACTTGATAAAGGAAATGACTCTATTTTAGGTAAAAGGAATTGAATGCAATAATGATATTCACCTTTAGCTAGAGCAAGTTCTGCAGTCCCTAAAACTTGCTTATAAGTTTTCATAAGTTAGGCAACAATCATTGTACCAATCCCAGAATTAGTGAAAATCTCAAGAAGTAATGAATGTTCTATTCGCCCATCGATTATGTGCGCTGCTTTGACTCCTTGAGCTAAAGCTCTTATACAGCATTCCGTCTTTGGAATCATACCTTCAGTGACAATTTTTTTATCAATAAAATTTCTTGCCTCCTTAAGATTAATTTTCTCAACAAGAGAAACTTTGTTATCTTTTTCTTTTAAGATGCCCTGCGTATCAGTAAGAAGTATAAGTTTTTCTGCATTTATTGCAGCAGCAATTTCTCCTGCAACAAAATCTGCATTAATGTTATGTGAAATGCCTTCCATGGTTGATCCAACGCTAGAAATAACAGGGATATAACCTTTAGAAATAATAGGATCTAATATTTCAGGATTTATTTTTGTGACCTCTCCCACTAACCCATGGCTACCATCTCCTAGTTCTCTAGTTTGAATTAGGTTCCCATCAAGACCCGATATCCCAATAGATAAAGATCCAGTTTTATTAATGCCTCTTACAATTTGTTTGTTTACCCTACCCATTAGAACCATTTCGACAATTTCCATTGTTTTTTGATCAGTAACTCTAAGCCCATTTTCAAATTTAGGAGATATTTCTAATTTGTTTAACCAATTATTTATTTCAGGTCCTCCTCCATGAATTACTACTGGACATACTCCTACGCTTGATAAAAGAGCTATGTCTCTAAAAAAAGCTTTTTTTAAATGATTCTCCTCCATGACAGAACCTCCATACTTGATAACAATTTTTCTACCTGAGAAACGTTGTATATATGGAAGTGCTTCGCTTAATATTGATACTCTTTGAGAATCATTCATGATTAAAAATCATTAAAATTTATTGAATTAAGAATTTAGGTTTTTACAAATACATCCCTTTATTTAATAAAAGAGTATAAAATCAAATTCTTTTTTATTATTGTCGATAATAAATTCTGATTCAAGACCTTTTACGAAAAACCTGTTTAGTCTCTCTTGTTTTTCAATCCATTTTTCTAGAGGGACAGCGTTTATTTCGAAACGCATTCTGAGACCATTTTTTTCTTCTTTTGTAATTTCTTCTATTTCTTTGAGTTGAGGGGGATTATCCTCGTCCCACAAGTTTAACGATTCTAATGAAGATTCAAGATGAGCTTTTATCCCATATCTCCATCTTGTAACATCTTTAACTAGTGCTGTTAGTTCTTTTGGTCTATTAAACTTATTTGTCGCAAAATTTGTCTTGTCAAACAACTCTACAGGAGGTATTTCGGAAGTCTTTAAACCTAATCCAATTAGAAAAATAGGTACTCCATAAAAAAAAGTAGGTACACTTAAATTTACTGAGTCTGTAAAATAAGCAGTCATTCCAACAAAAGCTAATATACCCCCAACTGTTACGATTAAGTTTCCAGGTGATAGGTATTTCTTCATTTTGATTTAGTAGAATGAGTTTATATGGTCTAACAAGTATTATGCAAGATACTAACACTGCAAATCAAGGAGATTTAATTTTTAAACTTGATCAAGATAGAGCATGGCTATTAGAAAATCTTGATAAGGGTAAATGGCCAGAAATCAGAAGCGAACTTGCTGCGCTTGAAAGAAAAATAAGCAAACTAATTATAAGTGTTCAAGAAAATAATGTTGATGTTTGATTTAAAAAGGTATTTCGTCAACTTCGGGTACTAAAGGTGAACTATCCCAACTGGAGTTTTTTGTGCTTTCTTTATTTTCAAATGACTCATTATTTTCTTTTTTATCAGACTTAGAAACATCAACTGGCGATATTTGATGAATCTTTGAAGCTGTTAGTTCAGGTTGCTTTTCTTTCGTTCCGTCTTTTCTAGTAACAGAATTCATCTTTAGACGTCCCTCAATAACAATATTTTGCCCCTCCTTTAGTTCATCTACCATTTCTTGGGCAATATTTCCCCATCCTATGATCTTGAGATCTCTGGTTGGATCTTCGCTACGTAATCCTTTAAAATTAACAATCATTTCTGCAATTGGAGTTTGGTTTTCTTTGGTATACCTCATTTGGGGAGCGCTATTAATGACCGCTTGAATTAAACAATGATTCATTACTTACTATTTAATTAAAGACATACTGATGCAGAATCAAAGAAATTGCTATAAAAATGTTTGGATCCTATCAGGAACTTCGGATGGACCTGTAATAGCTAATAGGCTTCTTGAACTTAATTATTCAGTCTTTGCAAGTGTTTTAACTTATAAAGCAGGGCAAGCTTATATTGAGAATCCAAAGTTACATATCATTACGGGGAAATTAAATAATAAAGATCAAATAATTAATTTCATAAATAAAAATAAAATCACATGCGTTGTCGATGCTACTCATCCGTTTGCCATAATAATTTCTAAAAATCTTAATAATGCATGTAAAGAGATTAATACACCTCTTTTACTATTTGAGAGGGAATCTCTAATAAATAACACTAATAATTTTTTTTACATTAATGATTTAAAGGATATAAATAACGTTGATAATAAGAATATTCTTCTTGCAATAGGATCAAGATTCCTTAACGATACAGCAAATTATTATATGAATTGTAAAGCAAATGTATTTACAAGGGTACTTCCAACTTATGAGGGTATAACTAAAGCTTTTGGATCATGTATAAAAAAATCAAACATAGCGATACTTGAACCGAGTAAAAATAATAAAAGCAATTTAGAAAAAAAACTTTGTGATTTTTGGGAGATAGATTATGTTTTATGCAGAGAATCCGGAAGTTATTCTCAGAAAAACTGGGAGAGTATAGTTTCCGGAAGTAAAATGAAGTTATTTTTGGTTAAAAGGCCGAAAGTTAAAAATGATTATTCTTACTCTTTTGATCAATATCACAATTTGATAAATCACATAATTAAAAAATATTGATGTTTAATTCATTATGGAAGCATTAGTTATGATCACAACTGAATCAAGTAATGAAAATGCTTTGCGAATGGCTAAATTACTTATACTAAATAAACTTGCAGCTTGTGTTTCGATAAAGCAAATTTTTTCAATTTATATGTGGGATGATGATATTGAAGAAACTAAAGAATTTGAAATCACAATAAAAAGTAAACTAGAATTTAAAGATCGTTTAATTGATTTCGTAAATAAAAATTCCACATATGATGTTCCTCAAATTATTTACAAAAAATACCAAGCGGAGATGAAATATTATGGTTGGTTGAATAAGGCTATTTGATTAAAACTATTTTATTAACTCTTTAAGATCAATATCCGATCTAGATCCTAATTGCGTAATTATTTGCCCCGCACAAATTGAAGCTATTTCTCCGCATTTTTTGAGAGAAAAATTGTTTATTAATCCATGGATAAATCCTCCCGCATAGATATCTCCCGCTCCTGTAGTATCAATAATCTTGCCTTTCGTTTTTGACTCAATTATTTCAACATTATTGTTGTTAATTATGAGAGAACCATTGCTTCCAAGAGTTACTATGACTAATTCACATAAGGAAGAAAGGTTTTCTTGGCAGATAGCTAATTTATCACTTTTAAATAGACTTAACACCTCGGATTCATTACAAAAAACAATATCTACATATTTATAAATTAATTCCAAGAAACTTTCACGATGTCTATCTACACAAAATGAATCAGACAAAGAAAGGATTATTTTTGTATTAGATTGTTTTGCAATTTGGGCGGCTTTAATAAAAGCTTTTTTAGCTAATTCGCTGTCCCATAAATATCCTTCTAAATATAAGTATTTACTTTCCTTAATAACAGTAAAGTCAATATCTTTTGGTTCAAACTCTACAGATGCTCCTAGGTAAGTGCACATAGTTCTTTGTGCATCTGGTGTAACCAAAATAATTGAATGAGCTGTTGGAGCACCTTCAATAGTTGGTGGAGTATTAAATAAAGTTTTACTTTTTTTTATATCGTCAGAAAAGAAATTCCCAAATTGATCATTTTTCACTCTTCCTATAAACTGCACTTGATTTCCTAATTCTGCTAAAGAAACAACGGTATTTGCTGAGGACCCACCTGAGATTTGTTTGCACACTTTGCAATTTTCTAACAATCTCTGAGATTCATCAGAATTAATTAGATTCATTGATCCTTTATCCAGATTATTTATCTCAAGAAACTTATCTTCAATATTTACAATAATATCTACTATTGCGTTGCCCAGACCAATTAGATCAACTTTTTTATGTTCAGAATGTCTAAAGGATTCCTTCATTAATTTGGAACTAAATTACCTTAGCAGTGCTCTTTTAGGGCCATGAATTGGATCCTCAATTACTATTGTTTGATCTCTATTCGCCCCCAAAGAGACAATGGCAATTGGAACCTCCATTAATTCAGCTAAAAATCTTAGATAATTCATGGCATTCTCTGGGAGATCAGATAGTTTTCTGCAATCTGCAGTTGAACATTGCCAACCTTTTAATTTTTTGTAGATTGGCTTACATTTTTTTAAGTCATCTGAATTTGTAGGAAAGTAGTCTATTTCCTCTCCATCGAGATCATATGCAATGCAAACTTGAATCTCATCTAATTCATCTAACACATCAAGTTTCGTAACGGCTAAACAATCAAGACCATTGACAGATACAGCATATTTACCAATAACTCCATCAAACCACCCACATCTTCTCCTTCTCCCAGTAGTGGTTCCAAATTCACTGCCTCTATCACAGAGTTGATCATTAATACTTCCTTGTAATTCAGTTGGGAATGGCCCTTCACCTACTCTTGTGGTGTAAGCTTTTGCGACACCTATGACTCTATCAATTAAAGTTGGACCCACTCCAGCTCCAATACATGCCCCTCCTGATATAGGGTTTGATGAGGTAACAAAAGGATAAGTCCCATGATCTAAGTCAAGTAGAGTCCCTTGAGCACCTTCGAAAAGAATATTCTTCTTGTTTTTTGAGGCTGCATGGATAGTCCTTGTACAGTCAACAACATGCTTTGATAATCTTTTCCCATAGTCAAGATATTCTTCAACAATATCTTCTAATTTAAGTGGTTTAATGCCATAGATTTTTTCTAGTAGACCGTTTTTTTCTCTTAATGGAATTTCGATCACATCACTTAGCCTTTCCTTATTGAGCAAGTCTCTTATCCTAATGCCATTTCTTTGTGATTTATCCGCATAAGTTGGGCCAATCCCACGACCTGTTGTCCCTATTTTGTTTGAACCTCTATCAGCCTCCATCGCTTCATCTAATATTCGGTGGTAGGGCATTGTTACATGTGATGTTGATGAAATTTTTAACCCTGAGATATCAATTCCATTATCAATTAACATGTCAATTTCTTTAAGCAAGATTTTTGGATCTACAACAGTTCCCGAACCAATTAGACAAGAAGTATTTTTATAAAGTATCCCTGAGGGAATTAAATGTAATTTTAAGACTTTATCATCTACGACTATAGTATGACCTGCATTTACTCCTCCTTGATAGCGAACGACAACATCAGCCGAACGACTAAGTAAATCCGTTATTTTACCTTTTCCCTCGTCACCCCATTGGGCGCCGATTACAACAACATTGGCCAATTTTAGAAGAGCATTATTTTTGTGCGAATATTTAATATATTCAAAAATCTTGTTTTACTTTTAAAAAGTAAATGAATTGTATCAACTTTCTCTTAGAACCATTTTTTCAGCAAGAGAAAATTCTTTGGTTAAACGCTCTTTCAGTTTATCTGGTAAAGGTCTACTTGCAAAGTTTTTGTAATGACCTGCCATAGCATTTAATGCTGTTTGCATTGTAGTAAATGATTGCGTTTTATTTACCATCCCTCTATTTCTATATCTGGAAATATAGTCAGTTATGAGTGTAAGAGCCTCACTTCTTATTTCATCTTTGTTTGGAGAATCTTTTGGAGTATCAACAGCTGATTGTAATGTTTTAACAACTGAAATCGTATCTTTAGCATAGTCGCCAGTCATTGAGGTTTTTACAGCTATAGAAGGGGAACTAAATAATGTAAAAACAACAATCAAAGAAATTGCAAAAGATATAGCTTTGGTAAGATTTTTAAAAATTAATTCTGATTTCCATTTTAGTAACATAACTTAGCTCCAAAAAATTAACCTTAAGACTTTTTATTGTACATTATTTCCGATTCGGAAATAAATGCTTCAAGCAATTTATCTGCACTAATTTTAAATTTAGTATTATTTGTTCTGGATATAAGTTCTACTTCTTTGTTTATAGAATCTCTACCAATGATAATTTGAAAAGGAATACCAATTAATTCTGCATCTTTAAATTTTACTCCCGCTCTATCGTCCCTATCATCAAGAAGGACATCAATTTTATTTTTTAAAAAATTATTATAAATTTGCTCGGTGAGGTCTCTTTGAATCTGATCTTTTAGATTCGTTGGAATTATAATAACTTCAAAAGGAGATATCTGGATTGGCCAACAAATACCTTTTTCATCATGATTCTGTTCAATTGCAGCTTGAGCTATTCTTGTTACTCCAATTCCATAACAACCCATCCACAAACTTTTTAGTTTGCCATCCTTTTCTGAAAATTTAGCATTCAATTTTTCACTATATTTTTGACCTAGTTGGAAAATATGTCCAATTTCTATACCCTTTTTTTCTCTAAGTTCTTCATTTTCTCCCTTTATTTTATCTCCTTTTTTAGCATTCCTTATATCCTCAATTAGATAATTACTTGAGGCAAAAGAATATTCCTCATAAACCTTGTGGAAATTAACTTTATTTGCCCCGCTTATAAACTTTAAGAGATTACTTGCAGAATGATCTATTATTCTGGTCCATGCTTTATCCCAATTTGAATCAGCTTTTATTGTTTGATTATCCAAGTCTGGCCCGAGAAAACCTAAAGGAAAGTTAACTAGGTTTTTTTCGATAATGTTTTTGTCTTCAATTTTCTGAAGTTTAAGAAGGTTGAAACTATGAAGTTTATTTATAAGGTTAAAAAGCTTTACTTCATTGATATGTTGGTCGCCTCTTATGCATGCAAGAATTGGGATCTCTGATCTACCTTCGAATTCTGCAAGGAATACTACAACTTTTATGATCTGACTAGGGTGTAAATTATTATTTTTACAAACTTCGAGGATTGTTTTTTGTTGAGGTGTTTCTAGTAATCCTGAAATACTATCTTCCAAAGGAATAGGTTTAGAGGCAATTGAAATAGCTTTTTCTACATTTGCTGCATAAGAACCGCTTTGAGTAAACAATATTGAATCTTCCCCGGCATCTGCGGTGATCATAAATTCTTTGGAGGAGGCACCGCCAATTGCTCCACTATCTGCTTCAACCCCTACAGTCTGCAGACCACAAGATTGAAAAATATTTTCATAAGCATTATTTACTTTTTCATAAAATGAAGCTAAATCTTTTTCTGAAGAATGAAAAGAATAACCATCTTTCATTATAAATTCTCTACTTCTCAGTAATCCAAACCTTGGTCTTATTTCATCTCTAAATTTTGTCTGAATTTGGTAAAAACATTGAGGTAATTGCTTATAGGAGTTGATGATTTCTGATGCGATACTCGTTATTACCTCTTCATGAGTTGGGGCCAAACCAAATTCTTTCCCTTGTCTATCCTTGAGATTAAACATTATTTCTTCCCCAGCAGTATATCCCTCCCACCTCTCACTTCTTTTCCATAAATCTGCGGGATGAAGTTGAGGTAAGAGTAATTTTGTGCAACCAATACTTTGAAGTTCTCTATCTATTATTGCTGATATTTTTTCAATAACTCGCAACATTATTGGCATGTATGCATAAATGCCGCTGCTAACTCTGCGTATGTAACCAGCTTTTAAAAGTAATTGATGTGAAATAATCTCAGCTTCAGAAGGTGTGTCACGAAGTGTCCCCAGAGGAAATGAGGTGGTTACGCGCATACAAAAAATAATTAATAATGTTTAATTTTATCAATTAAGATGAAAAAAAAAATTAAAGTGTCTTGAGTCCCTCAACGCGGCTAGTCTAGAAATATTCTTTCTGCTAACTTCTTCAGTAATGAAGTTAAATTCTTTCAAATAGTTCATTTTTTCTAAAGCATTTTCTTAAAGTTATGGAAAATATAGATTCCAATATTTCTAGCGAAGAAGAATTAGTAGGTATTGATGAAGTTCAAAAATTTCTTAATCGATCAAGAGCCTCTGTCTATAGGTATACAAATACTGATTTAAGAAATCTAAACCCTAGTTTTAATCCAAGAAAATTAAATCCAGAATTTAGAACTGATCAAAAAGATCCCTTGAAATTCCATCCTAATGAAGTAGCAAGATTTGCTAAAGACATTTTGAGAATTAAGGAAGTAACTGTAGAGGTATTTAATACACCCTCCTCAGCAGCTCAAAACATACTTTCGCAAATCTTAGAAGAATTAAAATCTATTAAGTCGTTATTAGAAAAAGAATAATTAAAAAGTCACTCAAGAATGTTTTGATTTATTGACATTTAGAATGTAGGATAATGGTGTTCAATTATCTCCTAAACCATTACCAATTAATAGTTCTTGAGTTATTCGAAATCAAAGCACTTTTTAAAAAGTCAATCAGGTGAACAATTTTCTCTTGATTCTGTTCAAGGTGATTTCGAAAGAGATGATGATGACCCCTTAAGTATAAGGAGTTTATCAATAACATCTTTAGGTATTATTTTTGCTTTTTTGACATTATTACTACCTTCAATAAGTATTTTAATTGGAAGACCTTTTTCTCATGGAAACGAGGTAATTTTTAATCACGATTTAAAAAAAGATGGATCTTAGTTTGATACCTCCATCTCCAATGAAGGGAATAGTAAATATAGTTGTAGAAATACCTGCAGGTAGTAGGAATAAGTATGAGTATTGTTCTGATGCAGGAATAATGGCATTAGATAGAGTATTGCATTCTTCAGTGAGGTACCCTTTTGATTATGGCTTTATTCCTAATACACTTGCTGATGATGGCGCTCCTCTTGATGCGATGGTGATGATGGATGAACCTACTTTCGCTGGTTGTCTAATAAAAGCTAGACCTATTGGAGTTTTGGATATGCATGATTGTGGTGCATATGATGGAAAACTTTTATGCGTGCCTACGGCTAATCCTAGACAGGCCAATATAGTTAGTATTAATCAAATTGCTCCGAATCAGCTTGAGGATGTTGCTGAATTTTTTAGAACTAGTAAAGGACTTGATGGAAGAACTGTACATATTGATGGCTGGAGGGATTTTGATGTGGTTGAAAATCTATTGAAAAATTGCATACCCCTAAAGAAGAAAAACATAAAAGTTCTGAAGAAATCAACAATTAGTAAAGTACATTGAAAAAAATAATTATTTATGGTTATTTAAAATGCTCTACTTGTCGACAAGCGTTAAAGTGGCTTGATAAAAAAGATTTAGCATATCAATTTATTGATATCGTAAAGGAAGCTCCGTTATTAGATTATTTAAATCTTGCTTTAGAACAAAGCGCTAATGATAAAAAAAGGGTTTTTAATACTAGAGGAAAAGCCTTTAAATCAATAAATCTTGATATTTACTCTTTATCTAGAGTAGAAATCATTAGACTTCTTTCAAGTGACGGCAAATTAATAAAAAGACCATTTCTGGTTTATGAAGAAAAAAAAGTAATATTAGGATTTAACGAAATTGAATATGCCAAACAATTTTCGTATGGTTAAAAAATCAAGCCTTTAATAAATCTATGCCAGCTTCTATTAAACGTTTTTTAAAAGAATGGGGTCTACTCGTTTTTTTAACTTTTTTTGTTTCTTCTTGTAGATCATTTTTTGCAGAACCTCGTTATATCCCTTCTGGATCAATGCTACCAGAATTAAAAATAAACGATAGATTAATTATTGAAAAAATCTCTTTGAGGAAATCTTTTCCAAAAAGAGGAGATATTGTTGTCTTTAAATCTCCTTACTCATTTGATGAAAAACTAATTTCATCTAGATCTAAGCCTTTACCAAATAGAAGATATTGTTTTTTTATGAGTTTTCCTCCAATGTCTTTTATTCCTGGTTGGAGGGATCAAGCCTGCGATGCTTACATTAAAAGGGTAGTAGCTCTACCTGGAGAAATTGTAAGTGTAAATACAAAAGGTGAAGTAATAATAAATAATGAATTAATTTCTGAACCCTACGTAATTAATAAGTGCTCATTATCCCTTTTATATAGATGTGGTGAATTTGAAAATATAAAAGTGCCAAAAGATCATATTTTAGTTTTAGGTGATAATAGGGCAAATAGCTGGGATGGAAGATATTGGCCTGGAAGTAAATTTCTTCATAAAAAAGAGATAATTGGTAAAGCATATTTCAGATTTTGGCCTCTTAGTCAAGTCGGGTTTTTCAGTAAATAAAGCCTTTTTTTGACTCTGACTTCATCAAAATAAATTTTTAACAAGGCTTATTTTAAAGTGCTCCTGAAGCAGTTGAATCAAGTACCCCCCCTAAGTGTGTTGTAATGTTAAGAGCGCTAATCACAGGGGTCTTATTGGGATCATTAAAAAGGTCAATTATAGTTATGCCGCCATTGCCCTGTTTTATCATCCAAATATTTGAATAATTAATCCCAAGGATTTTGCAAATTAGAGTTTTATTGACTGCATCATGAGCAACCACAAGGCTAAGATCATTATCCTTTTGAGATAAACAAATCTTGTCAAAAGCTTCTACCGACCTTTCTGATACATCTTTTATAGATTCACCTTCAGGCATTATTACTTCTTCAGGTTTATCATGCCAATTTTTTAATAAAACGGGCCACTGTTCTCTGATTTCTGCTTCCAGTTTACCCTCCCATAATCCATGACTAATTTCTACAAGTGAATCTATCCTTTCTATTTTTAAATCTTTTCTATTTTGAAGGATTATTTGTGCAGTCTCATAAGGTCTTTCCATTGAACTTGAAAATGCCTTATTGAAAGAAATATTTCTCAAATATTCAAAAGTCTTTCTAGCTTGGTCTTTCCCGTTTTCATTTAAAGGAATATCAATTTGGCCTTGAAATCTACCCTCTTTGTTCCAGTTAGTTTCACCATGCCTTATTAGAAATATTCTGGAATCTCCAATTTGATTCGGAATATTTTTATTCAGATGGGAGGTTTGATTTAAGCATTCAATTTGGGTCTTAAAAGAGTTATCTTCCCTTGAAATATTGAGTATAGATAAAGAGGCATTTTCTAATCTTATTTTCCTAAAACCTTTCTTAGGCTTTCCTAATAACGAAAGGATTAAACATCTGAGAATCGCATTATGTCCTACAACTAAAATATTTGCATCATCTTTGTCTAGATAAATTTTTAAAATATCTTCTACAAAATTTCTTGCTTGAAAAAATAACTCTTGAATTGGTTTATAAGTTTTATTGTCTTTTCTTTTTAAGACTAGATTTTCTGGATCACTTTTCCATAAAGGGTAAATTTCGGGAAATTTATTTTTTATTTCTTCAATTTTTAGACCGGACCATTCACCAAGGTCCACCTCCAGCAAATTATTATCAAAGATAATTTCTTGTTTATTATTAAAACTCTTTTGTATAGTTTTTGCAGTCTCTGCAGCTCTCACAAGAGGGGATGAATAGATTCTGTCGAAGTTTATTTTTGATAATGCTTTTCCTGCTTCAAGTGCTTGCTCGTATCCTTTATCTGTTAAAAATGAATCATCTGTCCTACCTTGAATTAATCCTTTTGCATTAAAACTACTAAGTCCATGTCTAACCAAAACTAATTTTATAGTCATTATATAGATTGAAAATGATCATGATTTAATCATCTCATGACGTGATAAAAATTGGTATACCAATAAAAAGAAATTTCAACGGTAACTAACTATAATTTTTAACTTTATAATAAATTATGATCTTTAAAAATATTTCTAAGACAAAACTTTCATTAGCTTTAATTTCTCTAGCTATAACTTTCTTCGTATGGCAGCAAGGCTTTAGAGACAGTTTGAGTAGACCATCTGTTTCATTCGATATAAGTCAAAAAGAACAGGAAATTGTTGAATTAGCTGTTCAATCAATACCAACAAATCTTAAAAGTTTTATTGTCACAAACGATCCTGTTGATCAAATAAATAATGCTCTTTCTGAGGTCTCATTTAATCAACTAACGGAAAGAAATAAATTAATTTGGATAATTTCTTCAGAATCAAATGCATCTTTAAATGATAAAAATATATCTAAAGAGTATAAGAATAAAAACTACAACTTACTAATCGATGAGTTAGAAAAAAAATCAAAAAATAATGCATATAAACCAAATTCTGATAAATTTGATTTATTTAAAGGTGATAGATTCTTATATCACCTTTTAAGCAAGAAATTTGATTTTGATGATAGTTCATTAATAACAAAATCATTTTCAAGCAAAATGTTTTTTAAAATCTTAGCTATCAGATTAATACCACTTTTAACAATACTGCTTGGCTCAATTTTAGCTTTACAAATATTATGGAAAGTTATTTCTTCGAAAAAGTTTGTTTGGAAAGAAATTGATCCTTTAGAGTTAGAATTAATTGACATGGTTTTATTAATTGCAGGTGGATTTGTTGTCTTAGGAGAAGTAGTTTCACCTTTATTTTCAATAAGTTTGGTTGAATTTTTTTCTAAAAATATCTCGAGTGAATTGTCGCAATCACTGAAAATATTTTTTGGGTATGTTTTTATGGCTATTCCGCCATTAGCGATAGTTTATTATCAAATTAAATCTTTAAATGGCGAATTTATTTTTAAAAAAGATTATTTTCAATTCAATTTCTTTCCAATAAAAGATGCAATTATACAGGGAATTAAAGGTTGGTTAACCATAGTACCTTTTGTCTTATTGATTTCTCTAATTATGAATAGTCTGATTGAAAATCAAAATGGCAGTAATCCTTTGCTGGAAATTGTTCTTAATAATAATAGTTACTTATCATTTATTATTTTGTTTGTAACTACTACTCTTTTAGCGCCTTTATTTGAGGAGATTATATTTCGCGGAATTTTACTACCAACTCTCTCAAGAGATTTTGGAATAATTTTGGCCATAATATTTTCAGCTTTCATTTTTGCTTTAGCTCATTTGAGTTTGGGAGAAATGCCTCCGTTATTTGTTCTAGGAATGGGACTAGGAATTACAAGAATTGCTTCGGGAAGTTTGCTTTCTTCAATTATTATGCATTCTTTATGGAATGGTTTGACATTCTTAAATTTATTCTTATTAAGAACATAAATTATTTAAAATTATTACTTGCTAATCAAACTAAAAGATGTTTACTTAATTAATAACACTTCTTTTATTTATTAAATAAATCATAGATGGAACCTTATGGGAATCAATTTAATTTAAAAAAAAAAGTTCCATACCAAGGTAAAAAGAATTCTGAAAAAATATCCATACTTAACATCAAATTAATACATCAAATATTTGACACAATTAATATATCTCTTTTGGTATTAATCTTTATCTTTTTTTTCTTATCATTTGATAGCCAAAGGAAATGGTCTAACACATATAAAACTTTATCTAAAACAAGAGTAATAAATAGTAATCTTATTGATTATATTTCTAAAATCGAGGAATTTTATATTGGTGAACTAGAGTCTCTAAATACTTATAAAAAAACTAAACCTGAAGATTTAATTTATCTAGATCAAATAGTAGAAGGAAAAGAAAGTTTATTTAAGAAAAATTTTATAAGCTTCATTGAAGGTTTAAGTGATAGCAAATATCAAGAGGGTTATTGATGAAAAAATATAAAAAAATTGCTCGTTTATTACCTCTTGATCAAAGGAGATTTAAATTTCTTTATTTCTTCAGCTTACTATTAATATTTTGTTTGTTTGGGAGGTTAGTTAAATTGCAAGTCTTTAATTCTGCTGATTTGCAAAGGAAAGCGAGATTAATACAATCTTCTAAAACAAACTCTTTAAAAAAAAGGCGATCTATTGTGGATAGAAACAGTAGACTAATTGCTTTCGATAAAACACTTTATAAATTATGGGCCCATCCAAAATATTTTAATTTCCCTAGTGAATCAATTAACGGAGTTCGTAGAATTGAAGAAGTTACAAAAAAATTGTCACCTATTTTGGGTTTGAAAGATGAAATTCTCTTAAAAAAATTCAATAACAAAATGAACGGTATCGAGCTTATGGATAAAATTTCTGAAGAAAAAGCAGAAAAGATTAAAAATCTTCAAATAAGCGGACTTGATTTGTTTAAATATTCGCAAAGATATTATCCACAAGGTGAGCTATATTCAAATCTTGTTGGTTTTGTTAATGATGAGAATAAAGGATCCGCAGGTTTAGAGCTTCATTTAGATAATCAAATTAAAGTTTTTGATAAAAGTAATTTAATAAAAAGAGGAGGAGATGGAACCCCTCTCCCTGATAATTCTGCCCCAGGTGATTTTATCTCTGATTACAAAAGTTTAGGCCTAACTATAGATTCAAAATTACAGAAAGCGTCATTCAATGCATTATCAAAACAAGTAACTAAATGGAAAGCAAAGAAGGGATTTGCCATAGTTATGGATGTAAATAATGGTCGGATTCTCTCCTTGGTTACGGTTCCGTCATATGATCCAAACAAATTTTGGAAGTATGATTCTGAACTCTTTAGGAGCTGGTATTCTCAAGATTTATTTGAACCTGGATCCACTTTTAAACCTATTAATCTTGCCTTAGCGTTAGAAGAAAAAGTAATCCAGAAAAATGGATTAGTTGAAGATATTGGAAAGATTAATGTTGGAGGATGGACACTCTCTAATTGGGATAAAAAAGGTAATGGATATATTGACTATCCAAAAGTATTGCAGGTTTCAAGTAATGTTGGAATGGTAAAAATAATGCAAAATTTAGACCCCGCAATTTATTGGGATTGGTTAAAAAATTTAGGTATAAATAAAAATTTAGAAACTGACTTATTTGTATCAACTGCTGGACAGCTAAAGAGAAAAGATTTATTTGTAAACCAATCAATTGAGCCTGCCGTAACTTCTTTTGGTAAAGGTTTTTCAATCTCGCCCCTAAAATTGGTTCAACTTCATGCGGCTCTAGCAAATGGGGGTTTTGAAGTGACTCCTCATGTAACCTCAACTTTTAAAGAAAGAATTAATAAAATTCCAAAAAAACAATTTTTTTCAAACGAGGTATCTAAAACTGTTCTTGAATGGATGGAGAGCGTAGTTGATAAAGGTAGTGGATCTGGGGTAAAAATTGATGGTTATAGGATAGCTGGGAAAACGGGCACTTCTCAAAAAGCCTTAAATGGTTCGTATACAAGTAAAAAAGTTTGTAGTTTTATCGCAACTTTACCAGTGAATGATCCCAAATATGCAGTCCTTGTTGTCGTTGATGAGCCATCTAAATCATATGCATATGGTTCAACTGTTGCAGTACCAGTTGCGAAAGAAATTATCGAGAGTTTGATAGTAATTGAAAAAATACCTCCTAAGATTAAAGATCATTTAATGATTGTTAAAAAACCCTAAAATTTTCCAACTTTATAAATATTTAGTTCATTATCTGATGATTTCATCAGAAATAAAGGCTAATTTATAGGTATATTATGAATATCTAGAAATGAAATCAATTTTAGAACAATTGTCATCAATGACTGTTGTTGTTGCTGATACTGGAGATTTAGATTCGATAAAAAAATTTCAACCAAGGGACGCTACAACCAATCCATCGCTAATACTTGCAGCTGCTAAGAACCCCGATTATGTGAAATTAATTGATAAGGCTCTAGAAAGTTCAGAAAATGCCTTGCCCCAAGGATTCTCTGAAATTGATTTAATTAAAGAAACTGTTGACCAAGTTTCAGTATTTTTTGGAAAAGAGATATTGAAAATTATTTCAGGCCGCGTATCTACTGAAGTTGATGCAAGACTTAGTTTTGACACTCAAGCTACGGTGGAAAAAGCGAGAAAACTGATCAATCTTTACAAAAAATTTGGAATTGAAAAGGAAAGAATTTTGATTAAGATTGCCGCAACTTGGGAGGGAATCAAGGCAGCTGAAATTTTGGAAAAAGAGGGTATTAAGTGTAACTTAACTTTACTTTTTAACTTCTGCCAAGCGGTAACTTGTGCCAATGCCAAGATTACTCTAATTTCTCCTTTCGTCGGTCGTATATTGGATTGGCATAAGGCAAAAACTAATAAAACTAGTTTTGTTGGTGCTGAAGACCCTGGTGTTATTTCGGTTACACAAATTTACAAGTACTTTAAAGAAAAGGGATTCAAGACAGAAGTAATGGGAGCGAGTTTTAGAAATCTTGATGAAATAAAAGAATTAGCAGGTTGCGATCTTTTAACAATCGCTCCAAAATTTCTTGAGGAGCTGAAAAAAGAAAAAGGAGAGTTAATTAGAAAATTAGATGCAAATACCCAAATAAATAATTCTATTGACTACGAATTTGAAGAAAAAGATTTTAGATTAAGTATGTTAGAAGATCAAATGGCAAGTGAGAAGCTCAGTGAAGGTATTACTGGATTCAGTAAGGCTATAGAAGAATTGGAAGAGCTGCTACTTAAGAGATATTCAGAAATTAGAAATAAAAAATTAATTTCTGCTAATTAAATTTAAGTTTGAGTTGAAAAAAGAATTAAGCCCCACTTTTTGTTAAAAGTCTTCTAATGACTCTTTTTGCAATATCTTCGTAACTCATTTCTCCCGATAATATTTGAGCAATACGTTTAGGTGCTGTTTTTCTTTTAACTCCTAATTGGTACCCAGTTCTGGGAAATCTATAAAATACTTGGGCTATTCTCCTCCCCCAAGCCATTGATTTCCCCCAAATGTTGTTAATTTCTTTCGTATAAAGATTTAAATCATCTACTTTTCCTGATATGCACTGATCTATGTATTCTGCAGCATAATAACTGCTGATTAGAGATGGTCTAATTCCTTCAGCTAAAAATGGATCACATAGAGATGCTGCATCTCCAACCGCTAATACTTTATCACCATTAATTGAATGGAATCCATTCCATATTCTCAGTTTCTTGCTAATTGTTTTATGAGGAAAATCTTCAAAACCAAAGCTTCTGATCACTTGTTTATTTATAGCCTGATTTTCTAAGAGACTATTATTTATAAAAGTACCTAAACCAATATTTAAGCTTTCTCTTAGGGGGAATGCCCATGCAAAACCATATTTTATAAATCCAAACTCAAATCTAACTGCATCTTTAGGAATTTCACCTAAACCTTTTAATCTTAGTGAGATTGTGTTCGCAAATTTAGGTTTTTTGGGCCCTAAATTGAAATGTTCTGCCCATTTGGATTGGGACCCATCTGCAATAACAAGAAATTCTGATATATATTTTATTTCGTTATTGCAAGTAATTTCCCATTTATCATTTTTTTTTATGATTTTTTCTATTAATAATGGTCTCATTATCTGAACTCCATTACTCAAGGACTCATCAAGTAATAATTGATCAAGTTTCTCTCTTTTTATAATCCAGAATGGGGATTCACCATTAAGATCAGCAGTCACATTATCTTCGGCCTTCCATCTGAATTCAACATTCTTTATTTTTGATTCTATTGAATCTTCAATGTCTAGAGGAAGAAATCTTTGCATTGAAGATGCCATGCCACCTGCACATGGTTTGTAATTTTGGAATTTTTCTTTTTCAATAATTAAAACAGAATATCCTTTCTTTGATAAGTTAAGTGCTGTGGAAGATCCTGATAAACCTCCACCAATTATTACAACATCAAATCCTATCAAACTTTTAAAATTTCCTTCTCTTTTTCAGATAATTTAGTATCTATCAAAGCGATAAATTTATCAGTAATTTTTTGAATTTCCGATTGATTATCTCGCGATTCGTCAATGGAAATAAGACCATCCTTTTCTTCTTTTTTTTCTTTATCAACTGCATCCCTTCTAATATTCCTCAAAGCTACTTTTCCTTCCTCTGCATATTTGGAGGCTAATTTACAAAATTCCTTTCTTCTTTCCTCCGTTAAAGGGGGAACATTTATTCTTATTAGTTTCCCATCATTATTTGGAGTAATTCCTAAGTCGCTCATTGATATAGATTTTTCTATTGCTTGTAAACATGAAATATCGAAAGGTTGTATTGAGATTGTTTGTGAATCAACAGTACTTATTGTTGCTAGTGATTTGATTGGTGTTTCTGCTCCGTAGTACTCAACACTTATTCTGTCTAACAATGACGCATTAGCTCTACCAGTTCTTATCGTATTAAAGTTTCTTTGTGTGGCTTCAATACTTTTATTCATATTTTCTTGAATTTCTTTTTCTTTCATAATTAAAAAATTTAAATGAATTTAACTAATTAAAGAGCCTATTGGCTCACCAGCAACAGCTTTGGCAATGTTACCTTTTTTGAATATATCAAAAACCATAATTGGGATATTATTATCTTTGCAAAGTGCAATCGCAGTGCTGTCCATTACTGCAATTTCATCACTAAGAACTTGTTGATAACTGAGAGAGGAATATTTTTTTGCCTCTTTAAATTGATTAGGATCACGATCGTATACTCCATCAACTTTAGTAGCCTTCATTACAACTTCAGCGTTTATCTCTGCTGCCCTCAAAGCTGCCGTAGTATCGGTCGTAAAAAATGGATTTCCGCATCCCCCTCCGAAAACTACAACTCTTCCTTTTTCTAGGTGCCTCATAGCTCTTCTTCTAATGTAGGGTTCTGCAATTTCCTGCATTTCGATTGCAGTTTGGACTCTTGTCTCTACTCCTACTCTTTCAAGACCATCTTGAAGTGAAATCGCGTTCATTACTGTTGCTAGCATTCCTACATAGTCAGCAGTAGCGCGATCCATTCCGTCAGCAGAGCCTTTAAGCCCCCTAAAAATGTTTCCACCACCAACAACTATTGCAAGTTGTACATTATTTTCGACTACTTTTGAAACGTCTTCCGCAATTGACTGAACTATGGCAGGATCAATTCCATAAGGTTTTTCACCCATAAGTGCTTCGCCACTAAGTTTTAAGAGAACTCTTTTGTAAGTCATTCAATAATCATACTTTTAAGACCTTAGCAAGTAAATGTACCGAATTTATTTTTTGTTCAAATATTGCTTGCGTCTTTAAACATTTTTAAACCTGCCTGTAGAAATAAAAAAAACATTTGTTTATTTAGAATTCAACGCACTTTTGCGCTTTTATACCTTGTTCTTTAAAAGGATGTCTTATTAGTTTCATTTCTGTAACTAGATCAGCATAGTTGATAATTGAATCAGATGCTCCCCTTCCAGTTAAAACAACATGATTTTTTCTATTATCTAAGCTTTTTAAAAAAGTAATTATTTCTTCTGAAGCAAGATAACCAAGTTTTGTAGCAATATTAATTTCATCAAGAATTATAAGTTTATAAGATTCGTTCTTAATGTATTTTTTGGCTAGTTGCCATGCTTCTCTAACTAATTGTTCATCTCTTATTCTGTCTTGTGTTTCCCAAGTAAATCCTTCTCCTAATGAATGCCAAGATATTTTTGAAGACAGATTTTTAAATGCTTTTTCTTCTCCAGTGGTCCAGCCTCCCTTGATAAATTGGATTATTGCTACTTTATAGCCATGTCCTATAGTCCTTAAAGCCATACCTAAAGATGCAGTTGTCTTGCCTTTGCCATTCCCTGTAAAAACGATCAACAAACCTTTTTTTGTTTTTCTAATTTGTAGTCTTTCAGCTTGAATGTCTTTTCTTTGCTGCATCCTTTTTTTATATGAGCTCTCATCGATATCTGGAGATAGTTTTCCTCCCATTCCAAGATTGTTTGCTTGATCATCGAGTTTAATTACTTTCTCGGAAGATAAAGGTTTTTCTTTCATACGACTCTAATTTTATTTAATGATTATAAATCTTTAAATATTTTTAGCTCTTTTAACTTTTAAAAGTGCATTATTTACTGCCTGTTGTTGATCTCTTTTTGTAATCCAGTGGTGATAAGTTTGAGTATGTAGACTAACCGAATGTCCCATCATTCTGGCAGCTACAGTATCAGGTAAATCATAAAAAATTGTTCTTACTGCCCAAGCATGCCTAAGATCATAAGGTTTTATTTGTAAAGAGTAACGCTTAAACTGATCAGTAATTTTTTTTCCAATATTCTGTAAGGTTGTTATTTTCAAATCTCTATTAATATTAGGAAGAAGTTCTGGATTCTCACCAAGTTTTGATAATTCGAACTTCTCGACCCATTCAGGATGGAATGGCCAAACTTGATGTTCCCCTGTTTTAGTCGTAGGTAAAACCCTAATAATTTTGTCTCCAAGATTAGTTAAAGAACTTAAATCACAAAAAAATACTTCATGATTTCTTAATCCATATGTAGCCATCAAACCAAAAACAAATTTCCAAGATTTGTTTGGTATCGTCTCCCAAAGTTTCTCTATTAACTCGTCTGTAGGGAGATCTCTAAATCCTGCTTTGTTTAGACCATATCCTCTAGAATTTAATTTCCAATCTTCTGGGAGTTTAATGTCCAAAAACTTAGCCAAAATACTTAGAGAAGTAGCGCATTGTTTCCTACTCCTGCTACCTTCCTTGTAACTTTCAAGTGTTTTTTGGAAAATTTTTTCTAAAGCTTCATTCTCATAATTATTATAAATATTCTGGATTCTTTTAATATATGGTTTGTAAGAACTTTTCCAAGTGGTTTTTCTGGTGCTGTTTCGAAAATCACTTTTATTTTCTTTAAAAAAAAACTCTTCAAATTGATTTAATCTACTTAAAAATTCAAAATCATTTTTTGTTTCTTTTGTATTAGGGTTACTTAGCCAATTAATCCAATCAAATTGATTTAATTCCAGTTGCAGATTTATTAATTGTAATTTTTTCTTAGCCTCTTCCAGGCCAGAAATATCGGCCGTTACACCAAGAGATATTCTTTGAATTTTAAAGTTGTTTTTATCTTCTTTGGAAGGTAGTGAACCTCTAATATTTAATTTCTCTCCTCTTTTTTCAATTCTAAGCTTGCTACCTTGGGTAGCAAATTTATCATTGACATTATTAATTTCCTGAATTACGTTCATTTACTTATATAATTGACCATATAATGACGTTTTTAATGTTGATTTTCAATCTCCATAATTTTTAAATGGATAAAATAGGCGTCTTACTAATGAATTTAGGAGGGCCTGAACGTATTAGAGATGTTGGCCCATTCTTATATAATTTATTTTCTGATCCAGAAATAATCAGGACCCCTTTTCCTGCCTTCCAAAAACCTTTAGCCTGGTTAATTAGTACTCTTAGAAGTACAACTTCACAGCAGGCTTATCTTTCCATAGGTGGAGGTTCACCAATTAGAAGAATAACAGAACAACAAGCAAGAGAATTGCAATCTAAATTAAGGGACAAAGGTTTAAATGCTACTACATATATTGCTATGAGGTATTGGCATCCTTTTACCGAATCAGCAATTACAGATATGAAAGCAGATGGTATAGATCAAATTGTTGTATTACCTCTTTATCCACATTTTTCAATAAGTACAAGTGGTTCAAGCTTTAGGGAATTAAAAAAATTAAGAGATTCCGATAATGATTTCAAGAAAATCCCAATGAGATGTATAAGAAGTTGGTTCAGTCAATCAGGTTATTTAAAGTCAATGGTTGAACTGATTTCCGAACAAATCACACGAAGTGAATCACCTTCTAATGCGCATATATTTTTTACTGCTCATGGAGTCCCCAAGAGTTATGTAGAGGAAGCTGGAGATCCCTATAAGCAACAAATTGAAGATTGTTCATTATTGATAATAAATGAGCTGGAAAAATATTTAGGGCATAGTAATCCGTATACACTCTCTTATCAAAGCAGAGTTGGTCCAGTTGAATGGTTGAAGCCATATACCGAGGAAGTTTTAGCTGATCTTGGAAGGTCAAATGTCATTGATCTTATTGTGGTCCCCATAAGTTTCGTTGGAGAGCATATTGAAACATTGCAAGAAATTGACATTGAATATAAAGAAATAGCTGAAAAAGCTGGTATTAAAAACTTTCGTAGAGTAAAAGCTCTAAACACTCATCCTACTTTTATTGAGGGTCTTAGTGATCTAGTAATTTCCTGCCTTGAGGAGCCTTTAGTCAATATAGAGGAGGCTTCTAAGTTACCTGAAAAAGTTAAACTTTATCCTCAAGAGAAGTGGCAATGGGGTTGGAATAATAGTTCAGAGGTTTGGAATGGGAGGGTTGCTATGATTGTTTTTCTGGTACTTTTTATAGAACTTATTTCAGGTTCTGGACCATTACATAAGCTAGGAATTTTGTAAAAATCAATTTAATTTTATTTGAAAATTTTAAATTTATTAGACTTTATTTTTGAATACTTTTCTGACATTACATTTCTAAATGAGGCAAAAGTTTTTAATTGAGTTTAATATTTATAGTAAATATTGAATTTCTTTAGTGACTCTTACTTCGAGATCCTTGTCAAAAGGTAGTTCAAAAAATGAAAGCCCCCTCTGGATAACTGGTGCAGATGCACTTATGGATTCTCTAAAAATTCATGGGGTAAAGGTTATATTTGGATATCCAGGAGGAGCCATACTGCCAATATATGACTCTGTTCATAAGGCAGAAAAGGAAGGTTGGTTAAAGCATTACATGGTAAGACATGAACAAGGAGGTTCTCATGCGGCTGATGGATATGCAAGATCTACTGGTGAAGTAGGAGTATGTTTTGGGACCTCAGGTCCAGGTGCAACAAATTTGGTAACAGGAATTGCAACGGCCCAAATGGATTCAGTACCTCTCGTAGTAGTTACAGGACAAGTTCCAAGACCTGCGATCGGTACAGATGCTTTTCAAGAAACTGACATTTTTGGTATAACACTTCCCATAGTTAAACATTCATGGGTTATTAGAGATCCTTCAGATATTGCAAAAGTAGTTTCAGAGGCTTTCTTTATAGCCTCTTCCGGAAGACCTGGCCCTGTTTTAATTGACATACCAAAGGATGTAGGACAAGAATTCTTTCATTACGAAAGAGTTATGCCGGGCGAGATTATTCCTAAGGGATTTAAAAGAAATGGAGATATAAATGATTGTGATATCAAAAAAGCTATTAAATTAATTGAGGAGTCTAAAAGACCTCTTCTCTACGTCGGTGGAGGTGCAATATCTTCAGGGGCTCATGATGAAATAAGAATTTTGGCAAATAATTATCAAATACCAGTTACTACAACCTTAATGGGTAAAGGCGCTTTTGATGAAAAAGACAATTTATCAGTAGGGATGTTAGGAATGCATGGAACTGCTTATGCAAATTTCGCTGTTACAGAATGCGATCTTTTAATTGCTATTGGAGCTAGATTCGATGATAGGGTGACAGGAAAATTAGATACTTTTGCACCTAATGCAAAGGTAATTCATATAGATATCGACCCAGCAGAAGTTAATAAAAATAGACGTGTAGATGTTGCAATTATTTCTGATGTTTCAAAAGCTGTTCTTAAAATTAATGAACTATCTCTAAAAAACAAATTTCCTTGTCAGACGAAAAACTGGTTAGAAAAAATTGATTTTTGGAAAAATAAACACCCTTTATACGACCCGCCTAAAGAAGGAGAAATTTATCCTCAGGAAGTTCTTATAAAAGTGAGGGAACTTTCACCTGAAGCTTATGTAACTACAGATGTAGGACAACATCAGATGTGGGCTGCTCAATACCTCAGGAATTCTCCTAGAAAATGGATTAGTAGTGCAGGTTTAGGAACTATGGGGTTTGGATTGCCAGCGGCAATTGGAGTAAAAGCAGCCTTACCTAATTCAGATGTTATTTGTATTGCAGGTGATGCAAGTGTCTTAATGAATATTCAAGAATTAGGAACTTTATCTCAATATGGTCTAAAGGTGAAATTGATTATTATCAATAATCGCTGGCAAGGTATGGTAAGACAATGGCAGGAAAGTTTCTACGATGAAAGATATTCCTCATCTGATATGAGTTGTGGTGAACCTGATTTTGTAAAACTTGCTGAGTCTTTTGGAGTTAAAGGATACTTAATTTCTGATAGAAAACAATTACAGAATGAATTTAAAAATGCTATTGCTCATGACGGCCCTGCCTTGATTAATATCCTTGTCAGAAGAGGTGAAAATTGTTATCCAATGGTCCCTCCTGGTAAAAGTAATGCTCAAATGGTTGGATATGTTAATTGTGAAGAATAATTTTTTTTTAATTAGTCATTTTAATAAATTAACTTTAAAATAATTTAAAAAGTTAGATATTTCTAAATTGAAAAATTTATCAAAAATTTTTATTATAGTCTGCTTGATTGTTCTTAATCCTGTAATAGTTTACTCGGCCGAAATTCTTCAAATTAAAAGTTCAAATACTATTTTGGTGGGAGATCAAAATAGGAATTTAACGATTGGACTGTTATGTGTAGATGTAAATGAAAATGATGAGCTTCAAGCAACTAATTTACTTAAGAGTGAATTCCCTAGGGGAAGCAAAGTGAAAATAAAACCTTTTGGTTTCAAAGAGAATGTTTTGTTAGCCAAAGTTTTTAATATTAAAGGCACCAAGGAGATGACTGAATTATTAGTCGCCAAAGACTTTACTAGTGAAATTTGTACAAGTTAACTATCTCTATGAGCAGATAAAATTCCATTGTCTCGAAAATGTTTTGCTCCTTCTCCAAGAATTAAATTCATTTTTTAATTTGTATGTGCATAAATTTGAGACGTCTATATTTGTATCTGGAATGTTCTCATTTAAAAGTTGTCTATAAGCAGATCTTTTAAGATCAAGTTGATTTAAGTTTTGCTCTTGGAAGTGATTTGAATCACTAAAATAAAGATTTTTTTCAGCTTTAGTCAAATTGAACATTATGTTTTTGTTTTCGGCCTTTCTATAAAATTCTTTGAGTGTCATTTTATCAACTAGATAATGTTCCTTCGAAATCGCTGGTCCTATTGCAACAAGTAAATTATCTCTAGATGTCCCTAAATTATCAAAAATTTTAACCAGATTTTTTATTATTTTTTTTTCTAAACCTTTTCTTCCACAATGCAAGGTTGCTACATTTCTTGTCCTTTTATCTGCAAAAAATATTGGCATACAATCAGCTGTGTAAACCCATAAGTTTTGATTGCATTTATTACCAATAAGACCATCTGCATTAGGCTTGATCCCATCTTCTGAATGTGATCCAAACACTATAACATTACTGTGAATTTGATTGGAAACACAATTTATGTAATTTTCATTAAAGTGATTCCCCAACAACTGAAGAAATTTCTCAGAGCTTGACTTCGTAAAATATGCATGTTTGAAATTATTTTGACTAAGGATAGGTGATAAATAATACTCAAAAATTTTGTTTTGAATAAAAATTTCAACTTTTGAGAAATTTATTTCTTTGTATGGAATAGTACCTGCTCCTAAGCTGAATTTATGAAATTAATTCAATATCTCTTAAGATCCAGAATCCTGCAAATTTTTCGATGTATGGCGTTGACTGTATGGAAATAAATTGATAACCAAAAGAATTTTTTTTATTCTCTAAAAACTTTCTACTCAAAATGCTTGCATCTTTTTCTGGTAAATCAGTTACCAGCCACTTATCATCTTCTGAAGCTTCAAGTATGAGTTGGTTCTTATTGATGATTAATTTAATAGGTTCTAAACAACTGAACCATGCAGAAAGTGCTAAAGATCTTTCTTTGCTAAAAAGTCTTAATCCTGGAACTAAGTAATTATCATCTAAATCTTGGTGAATTGGGAAAATATCTCCAAATTCAATAGGCCAATTTTCTGCTGATTTTAATTCTCCAATTGATATTTCAGAGATAGTTAAAGCATCACCTCTTACTTCTTCTGGTAAAGGTGTAGGAGGGTTTTCCATCTTAGAAGTAAAAGTAGGAGCTAATACACCTCTTACATAACCTTTTTCCTTTGGATAAATCTCTTTTTCAAGAAATTCGATTCTATCTAATAAATCGTAAGTTCTCCTACTTATAAGAGCCTCAATACTTACGGCCTCCAGGGATTTTTTAATGATCGATTTCATTGATGACCTCCAGAATCGAACTATTGAAGGTTTCTCCCACCCTTGTTTTTTTGCTTCATTTATTGCTTCATTTAGTGCTTTTGTAAGCCATACTGAATTAACTTCATTGGCAGGGCATTTTTTATTCCAAAGAAAAATATCTTCTGTCTTATGACTTCTTGTAGAGCAAATAATTAACTCCCACCTTTTTTTTCCATTTGATTCAATAATTGGTCTTGAATAGAAGTCTAATTCCCAATCTGAAATTTTTAATTTAAGACTTGACTCCATTGTTTTATTAATGTTCATTATCTTGTTCTTTTTTATCGAAAAGTGCTTTAGTTTTTAGTGCTCTCTCTGTGGCTTCTTGCATAACTTTTTGCTTATCAATAATTAATTCTCCTGCAGAGTTTTCTAGGAGAGCTGTATTGAGACCAATGCGCCCTTTTTCGAGGTCAATTTCAGATATTAAAGCTTTTATAATTTCCCCTTCTCTAAAAACTTCTCTTAAAGAACGAATCGATCCATTTGTTAGTGAGGATTGATGAAGAAGTCCACTCGCTCCACCTAAATCTATAAAGAAGCCATATGGTTTTACTGCTAAAACTTCTCCTTCAATTAATTGACCTAATTCTAAACTTGTAAGCTTAGACACTAATGATGCTTTCTTTTCAGAGAGAACTAATTTTCTGGATTCTGGATTCACCTCAAGAAATGCTACTTTGAGAGTTTTGCCAACAAAAGATTGATAGTCTTGACCATCTTCAAGTTGGGATCTTGGGATAAATCCTCTTAATCCATCTACATCACATGTAAGACCACCTCTGTTAAATCCATTAATTAAAACGTTAATTAATTCTCCATTTTTTGCGGAACTTGATACTTTCTCCCAACTTTGCCTAAGAATTAATGCTCGAGCACTCACTGTTACCATCCCATCAGCATTTTGTTCTTTGATAACCAAAACTTCCATTTCAAGTCCTAAAGAAAATTTTTCTTTAAAATTAGTTATGACACCCAAACCACATTCTTTTTTTGGCATATAACCAGGTGCTTTCCCACCAATGTCAATATATAGTCCATCACTTTCGATTGCTATAACCTTACCTGAAATTGTTTCTCCTGTAGCCCCAATCGGCTCATTTTCATTTAAAGCCTCCAAAAAAGCACTTTCATCAAAATCGAATTCATCAACAGTTCTTTCTAATTGAAAATCTGTGTTTTGCTCAGAAAAATTAAGTGGTCTATTTAAGTCTTGTTGAGAAATATCAATATCTTTGTTGTTTTCATTACTGTCCTCAATTTCTTTTACTGAATCCTTTTTAATGATTTGAGGTTTGATTGCGATACTTTCTTTTTTAATTTCTTCTTTCGAATTGGTTTGCTCATTATCTATTTCTTGAGATTTTTTTTGAGAATCTTTCTTGCTTATGTGAAGTAACTGAAGAGGTTTTTTATTGCCCTTTGGTTGGATATTATCTTGGGCATTTTTATTATTGACTCCCATCGTAGGTAAAATAAGAATAATTAACTATTAACATACCTTAAATGTTAGTACTCTAAATTAAAATTAATGAACTTTAAACCAATACCTAATAAATTTGAATATTTAAATTGGCAAGAAATTGAGAGTGTTGCAAAAAACAAAAGATCTACAGTGATTTGGCCATTCGGTGCTGTTGAGCAACATGGGCCGCATTTGCCTCTTGCTACAGATAGTATTTTTGTTGATGAAATTATTAGCGAAGTTTTTAAATTATTCCCTGCCGATATTCCATTAAAAAAACTTCCAACTCAATATATTGGTTTTTCTCCAGAGCATAAGGGTTTTGCTGGGACAATTTCACTGTCCTCAAATTTAATAACCTCAATGATTAAGGAAGTTGGAAGTCAATTATTTGAAACAGGTTTTAAAAGATTGATATTGATTAATGGACATGGAGGTCAAATTTCACTATTAAATACAGCTGCAAGAGAGCTAAGAAGTTTCGCGCCAGGGATGGCAGTTTTCCCTTGTTTCTTATGGAGTGGTGTTAATGGATTGAGTGAATTGTTAACAAAAACTGAGATCGAGGATGGGCTTCATGCTTCTTTAGCTGAAACAAGTTTGATGCTGGCTTTAAAACCAGAATTAGTAGGTGATGAACGCCCAAATGAAAGCGTTAAGGGACAGATCCCAGAAGGCTGGAGTCTAGAGGGCAATGCGCCTACTGCTTGGCTTACTGACGACTTCAGTAAATCAGGTGTCATTGGAGATAGTAGAGGAGCAAATGAGTCTTTAGGGAAAAATTTAAAGGAATTATTGATTAATCATTGGTTTAAATTGATTATGAATCTGATGCAATCAGATTGGCCAAATAATTCTTAAATAAGTTTAAGTAAAAAATGTGACTTAACAATTGAAACTATTTTCATGATATTTAAATAAATTCTCTATAATCGTGTAATATTCATGCATAATGAGCTAAAGATTACTGACATGCAAACTCTAGAATCAAATAAAAAAACTATTGAAGAATCGACTAATCCGATTTCTTTAGATTTGCCAGACTTCACTACAGATTCTTATAAGGATGCATATAGCAGAATAAATGCAATTGTTATAGAGGGAGAGCAAGAGGCTCATGATAATTACATTTCAATAGCAACTTTAATTCCAAATGAGTTAGAGGAGTTAACTAAATTGGCGAGAATGGAAATGAAGCATAAAAGAGGCTTTACTGCGTGTGGAAAAAATTTAGGTGTAGTAGCTGATATGGATTTTGCTAAAAAATTCTTTTCTAAATTACATGGCAATTTTCAAGTTGCTCTTGAAAAGGGAAATTTAACAACATGTCTTTTAATACAAGCTATCTTAATTGAGGCATTCGCAATTTCTGCTTATAACGTCTACATAAGAGTTGCGGATCCTTTTGCAAAAAAAATAACTGAGGGAGTAGTTAAAGATGAATATCTTCATTTAAATTATGGTCAAGAGTGGCTTAAAGAGAATTTATCTACTTGTAAAGAGGAATTAATGGAAGCTAATAAGGTTAATCTTCCTTTAATTAAAAAGATGTTAGATGAAGTAGCAGAAGACGCATCAGTGTTAGCTATGGATAGAGAAGAATTAATGGAAGAATTTATGATTGCTTATCAAGATACATTGATGGAAATAGGTCTAGATAATAGAGAAATTGCAAGAATGGCTATGGCAGCTATTGTCTAATTACATTACTAATTAATTAAGGATTTTAATAATTAACCAATCCTATTTAAGTAGTTACCTCTGTGCTATTGTTCATAACATCGTATAGAAACCATTTATAAATTTTAAATGTTTGGGTTAATAGGCCACTCAACCAGTTTTGAAGATGCAAAAAGAAAAGCTTCGATGCTAGGCTTTGATCATATTGCAGATGGCGACTTGGATGTTTGGTGTACTGCTCCTCCTCAGCTTGTTGAAAATGTAGAAGTTAAGAGTGCTACTGGAATATCTATTGAAGGTTCTTATATAGATTCGTGCTTTGTTCCTGAAATGCTTTCTAGGTTTAAAACGGCTAGAAGAAAAGTACTAAATGCTATGGAACTAGCTCAGAAAAAAGGGATTAACATTACCGCTTTAGGAGGATTTACTTCTATTATTTTTGAGAATTTTAATCTTCTACAGCATAAACAAATTAGAAATACTTCTTTAGAGTGGGAAAGGTTTACTACTGGCAATACTCATACCGCCTGGGTTATTTGTAAACAACTAGAAATAAATGCGCCTCGCATTGGGATAGACCTTAAAAAGGCAACTGTTGCTGTAATTGGTGCTACAGGTGATATTGGTAGTGCTGTTTGTAGATGGCTTATCAATAAAACTGGGATTTCAGAACTTCTTATGGTAGCAAGACAACAAGAACCACTAGCGCTGTTACAAAAAGAATTAGATGGTGGAATCGTAACAAGCTTAAATGAGGCATTACCTCAGGCGGATATTGTTGTATGGGTTGCAAGTATGCCTAAAACTATTGAAATTGATATAGATAACTTAAAAAAACCATGTTTAATGATTGATGGCGGATACCCCAAAAATCTTGATGAGAAATTTCAGGGTGAAAATATTCATGTTTTAAAAGGAGGTATAGTAGAGTTTTTTAATGATATTGGATGGAATATGATGGAACTTGCGGAAATGCAAAACCCTCAGAGAGAGATGTTTGCTTGCTTTGCAGAAGCTATGATTTTAGAATTTGAAAAGTGTCATACAAACTTTAGTTGGGGAAGAAATAACATATCCCTTGAAAAGATGGAGTTTATTGGAGCAGCATCTTTAAAGCACGGTTTTTCTGCGATTGGACTTGATAAGCAGCCTAAAGTATTAACTGTTTAAATTATGGCTAAACGTTACCTCCTTGATTTTGAAAAGCCTCTTGTTGAACTTGAGAAGCAGATAGAGCAAATTAAAGAATTAGCTCGAGATTCAGAAGTAGATGTTAGTCAACAGCTTCTGCAGCTTGAAACCTTAGCTGCTAGGAGAAGAGAAGAAATATTTAAATCTCTCACCCCTGCTCAAAAGATTCAGGTAGCTAGACATCCTCAAAGACCTAGTACTTTGGATTTTGTTCAAATGTTTTGTGATGACTGGATCGAATTACATGGAGACAGAAATGGTGGCGATGATATGGCACTAATTGGGGGGATAGGTTCGATAAATAATAGACCAGTGTTGATGTTAGGGCATCAGAAAGGAAGGGACACAAAAGAAAATGTAGTAAGAAATTTTGGGATGGCAAAACCTGGAGGTTACAGAAAAGCTCTTAGATTAATGCAGCATGCAAATAGATTTTCTTTGCCAATCCTTACATTTATTGATACTCCCGGAGCTTATGCCGGTTTAAAAGCTGAAGAACAAGGTCAAGGTGAAGCGATTGCTAGAAACCTTCGAGAGATGTTTGGATTGAAAGTTCCAATTGTGGCTACTGTCATTGGAGAAGGAGGTTCTGGAGGAGCACTTGGAATAGGTGTTGCCGACAGGTTACTAATGTTTGAACACAGTGTTTACACAGTTGCTAGTCCGGAAGCATGTGCATCAATTTTGTGGAGAGATGCTGCTAAGGCACCAGAAGCTGCATCAGCACTTAAAATTACAGGTAAAGATTTACTTAAATTAGGTATAATAGATGAGGTATTACCAGAACCTTCTGGTGGGAATAATTGGGCTCCTTTAGATGCTGGTAACACACTAAAAAAGGCTATTGAAAAACACCTTAATGCTTTATTGCAAATGCCTGAAGAAGAATTAATTGAGGAAAGATACAAAAAGTTTAGGGTTTTAGGTAAATTTATCGAAGCAAATAATATTGAAGAAATTTATAGTGAAATCCCCCAAAAAACTGAATAACTTGAAACTAGCTTTTATAACGGGTGCTACGAAAGGTATTGGTAGATCTACCGCAATTACTTTTGCCAATGCTGGCTGGGATTTAATTTTACTCTCCAGGAATATGGATTTAATGGAGAAACTAAAGAGAGAACTTTTGACCACTAAATCAAAAATTAACCCAGTAAAATGTGATTTATCTAATCCTCTAGAAATAGAGCATTGTGTTAAAGAGGCAATTAAGAAGTATGGGTGCCCTTCAGTATTGATAAATAATGCCGGTTGCGCAGTTAATGGCCCTTTAGTTGAGATGGAATTAGGTCAATGGGAACAAACTATTCAAATAAACCTTACAAGTGTTTTTCAAATTTGTAGTGCAATAATTCCTCAAATGAGAAAAAATGGCGGTTTAGTTATTAATGTTAGTAGTCATGCCTCTTATAATGCATTCCCCCAATGGGGAGCTTATTGTGTTTCAAAATCTGCACTAGCTATGTTTACTAAATGCTTGAGGGAGGAGGAGAGACCTAATTCAATAAGAGCGTGCACAATAACTCTTGGTTCAGTAAATACTCCTCTTTGGGACTCCGAATCAATCAATTCTGATTTCGATAGAACTTCTATGCTCTCCTCAAAAGAGGTATCAGAAACTATTCTATACATGGCTCAAAAACCTGAATCTCAATTGATCGAAGACTTGACTTTGATGCCATCTGGCGGAGCCTTTTAAACATTCTCAATATCTGATTAATCTTAAAATAGTGATTTTTTTTAGTGCTATTTGAACCCGATTGAACAAGAGAATGTGATATAGTATATGAGCAATCAAGCATTGGAAGATACAGTTAATTAAGTTGCATACAATTTTCTGTTTAAAATTTTATGACCTCTACATTACCCAACGATAATATTAGAAACTTTGACGACCAGATTACTAATAAACTAATTTCTGAAATTATTAGAGACAGAATTAAGAATTCTGGGGTGAGATTTAGTGCCAATGATAATATTTCTGATTTTATAAATCCTGGTGAATTAGAAATTTTAGAAAAAGAAGTAGCCTCAAGGGTTAAAGACTTACTAAAATCCCTCGTAATAGATGTTGAAAACGATCATAATACTCAAGAAACTGCTGAAAGAGTTTCAAAAATGTATTTAAATGAAGTTTTTAAAGGCAGATATCACGAACAACCTAAAGTTACCAGTTTCCCTAATGACAAGAATCTTGATGAAATTTATACGGTTGGCCCAATTTCTGTCAGATCTGCATGTTCACATCACTTAGTGCCAATTCTAGGAGAGTGTTGGATAGGTATAAAACCTGGAAACAAAGTCATTGGGCTTTCAAAATTTGCTAGAGTTGCCGATTGGGTTTTTTCAAGACCTCATATTCAGGAAGAAGCTGTAATGATTCTTGCAGATGAAATTGAAAAACTATGCGAACCTAAAGGTTTAGGCATTATTGTTAAAGCTCAACATTATTGTATGAAGTGGAGGGGAGTCAAAGAACCAAATACAAGTATGATTAATTCTGTGGTAAGAGGAGATTTTAGACACGATTTAAGTTTAAAACAAGAATTTTTTGAGCTTGTAAAACAGCAGTCCGCTACTAATAATTACTAATTTCTTTTCAGAAACTTAAGAAAATCCTCTGTTTTTTTAATATCTTTTAATCCTGGAGATATTTCAATACTACTCGAAATATCTAATCCATCTGGTTTTAAATCAGTGAGGATTTCATCAATCCATTCAATTGATATTCCACCTGCTAACCACCATGGTTTGCTAAATTGCAAATTCTTTAGATGTATAGAGTTTATTTTTTTACCTGAACCTCCATAAGTTTCTTTATTCCAAGAATCAAGTAGTATCGCATCTACAAAATTCTCAAAAGGTTTTATTTTATCTATGTCCTTTTCTGTTTTTATTCTGAAAGCTTTCCAAAGGCCAATATTAGGAATTTTTTCCCTTATTTTTTTGCAATAATCAATATCTTCATCGCCATGTAATTGAATGATAGTTTCAGTGGGGTTTCCTAAGAAATTTTTAATAATTAAGTCTATTGGACAATTTTGTACAACTGATACCCTCTCAATTTTTGGATAAAAATTTTCAAGGGTTTTAAATATTTTTTTCTTAATTTCAGCTGATACATACCTTGGAGACTCTTCAACGGAAATAATGCCAATAGCATTTGCTCCTAATTTAGCGATTTTAAGAGCTTGTTCTTCAGAGGTTAGTCCACAAATTTTAACTAAAGGAATAGTCTTGGGCATATCATTATCCTGCATGTAAGATTAATATTATTGCTAAATATAGCGGAGATTATTTTTGAGAAGTTGGCAAATTTTTAAAATATGGGGAATTCCCTTTAAAGTTCATCCCTATTGGTTTGTTATTCTCTTTTTATTCTCATGGAGTATAAGTAATCAGGTCAATTTATCTTCTAGCAATATTTATAATAATAAAGAAGCTTGGATTATAGGGTTTCTAACTTCTTTTTTCTTATTATCTTCAATTATTTTTCATGAGGTTTTTCATACTTTTGTTTCACTTAATCAGGGTGTAAAAATAAAAAACATTACTTTTTATTTTTTAGGAGCAATTTTACAAATAGATAAGTATTGTCAAACTGCTTTAGGTAATATAAAAATTGCAATTGTTAGACCTCTTTTATGTTTCGCTACAGCATCTATCCTCCTTTTAATTAGTAATAACAGTGCATCTCAAGAACAAATAGCAGTTAATGTAATTTCAAGAGTAGGTATATTTAATTTATTCTTAGGCTTCTTAAATTTGATTCCAATTGGTTCTTTAGATGGGGGGAATTTATTAAAAAGTATTATTTGGCATTTCTCAGGGAGTAAAAATAAAGGAAGAAATTTCCTCAACAAAGTAAATTTATCATTATCTTTTTTTGTTTTATTTTTTGGAGTAATTTGTTTATTTAGATTTAACTTTTACTTTGGTTTTATTCTTTCTTTTTTGGGCTTGTTTGGAGTTAATTCTTCAAAATCTGAAAGTCAATTTTTTAAAATTGAAAACATACTAAAATTTAGTAAAGTTTCTGAAATTAAACTAAAGCCTTTGAGGAAAATTGAATACGATTCAAATTTCTCACAATTTAATAAATTAATAAAAAATAAGAAGGATGCATCGGATAAATATTTTTTTGTTACGAATAATGGTAGATGGACCGGTTTTGTTGATGAGAATATTTTAAAAACTGTTTCCTTAAAAAAATGGGAACGGAACTTTGTTGGAGATTTTATGAAACCAATCGATAGTTTGGAAAGTGTATCTTATAACAATAAATTATGGAGAACTATAGAAAGAATTGAAGAAACAAATGAAGGTTTTTTATTGGTTCTCAATGCTGCAGATATCCCTTTGGGGATAATTGATAGGTCAAAAATTGGAAACTTTGTATTGAATAAATTAGGTTTTAATTTGCCTTCAGATATTGTTAACAAATTAAACTTTAAAAATCATTATCCCTTAGGAATTGAATTGCCGAAAATAATTAATTCAATGAAGCAGAAAGGCGATCTTTAATAATTCTTGTCATTAAAATTTTCTATTTTTTATTATCTATGGCAATATTTTTGAAATTTATATTTGATTTATTTTTCACAAATGAATTTCTCAAATGTTGAACTATTTCATCATTTGTTAGTTTTAAATTTACTTTTGGTGGAGCTTCTTCTTTGAATAATTTGAACCACAAATCTCTTGAAGGATTTGTTTGAATTTCTCCATGTTGAAGGAATGCGCCTTTTTTACGAAATTGAGCACTACCTATTCTCTTAAACCCATCCTGATCAACTAAATCCGAAATTAATGAAGTCCCAAAACAATTTGTTTTAATGCTTGATTTTCGTAAATTACCATATTGTAAGTTTAGACCTAATTCTCTAAAACTTTTAATTAACCAATTATTAACCATTTCATAACTTAAGAATTTATAGTAAGTTTTTTTAAATGTTAATGCATATGTTATGCCTCCCGAATGCAGAACAGCCCCCCCTCCTGAGGGACGTCTAACAATATTAATTTCCCGATTTGATAATAAATTTTTCCAATGAAGAGGAATTTCCTTTTGGTGATAGCCAATTGAAAGCCAATCTCCAGTCCAATAGTAGAACCTCAATGTGAAAATTATTTCAGGATTGGAAATAGTCTGATCTAAAGAATTTAAATCTAAAGCCATTTGATCAAATCCAGGTAAATTATTTGTTGAAAAAATTAAAGCCTGATTTCTTATTCCCAAAATTAACTTTGTATGTTTATTTATAATAATTTTTAATAAATTTTTTCTTTCAATTTATTAATTACGTAACAGCATTTTGTAATAGTGTGTCAAATTCCCTCTTTTGGTGGAGAATATAGGAAATAAATTTTTTACTATGGAGCCAACTCAAACAATAAATTTAATTGCACTAAGTCTAATAGTAGTTATGCATGCAGGAATTTTAGCTCTCAGGTTAGGAATTAGTTTAGGTAGAAACTAAAATTAATTAGAAAATTTATATTTTTAAGGTAATAATATAGTGAGGCTGGATTATCTAATCCAGTAAATATTCCAATAACTAAATTTGGCAAAATCTTCATATAAAAATAGTAATTTTTATAGAAAAAACCTTAGTTCTGCATTTAAACAAAAGCAAGAGAAGCAGGAAAATTCTGTATCTTTAGTTTTCTTGATTTTAAAAATTTGTTTTTCCTTTTTAGCACTAATAAGTTTATTTAAACTTGGATATAGTTCCAAGCTCAGATTAACAAGACTAAAGGAAATTCAAGACTCATTTTCGTACGAAAAATATCGATACAATAATCTTTCGAGTAGGTTTGATGATTTATTTTCTGCTGAAGGTGAGCAAAGATTTATGAAGGATCAGGATCAAATAATTTCTAGGGACATTATCAGAGTAATATGGCGTTGATAAGAGTGATCTAGTATCATTCTATTTTTCATTTTTCTATTAACTTTTTGCTAGTGAGTAAGAACATTAAGGGTTTAGTCCTAATAACAGGAACAACTTCAGGAGTTGGATTAAATACTCTAAAACCACTTTTAAGATTTGGATGGGAGGTTATAGCTGTTAATCGATCAAATAAAAGAGCTATAGAAATAGCTAAGGAATTCTTGACAGAAGAGGAAGTTAAAAATGTTCATTTTATCGAAATAGATCTTTCTAACTTGGATGATGTGAGAAATGGTTGCGATGAAATATTAGAAAGATTTAAACAACCAATAAATTCTCTTATTTGTAATGCAGCAGTTTATAAACCTAGACTAAAGAGACCTGAAAGGTCTTCTCAAGGCTTTGAAAACTCTATGGCAGTGAATCATTTTGGCCATTTCCTTATGATAAACCTTCTTTTAGAAAATATTTTATCTTCAGAAAGAGAAATTGTTTTAAATGGAAAAGCTACTTTATTCAAGCCAAGAATTACAGTATTAGGGACTGTCACTGCTAATTATTCAGAACTAGGAGGAAGGATCCCCATCCCTGCACCAGCTGATTTGGGAGATTTATCTGGATTCAAAAATGGTTTTTTGTCTCCAATAAGTATGGCGAATGGAAAGAAATTCAAACCTGGTAAGGCTTATAAGGATAGTAAACTTTGCAATATGGTGACCGTTCAGGAATTATCAAAAAGATATCCTGTAGCGGAAATAATTGTAAATTCTCTATATCCGGGATGTGTTGCTGATACAAAACTTTTTAGAGATACACCTTGGTTATTTAGACTCCTTTTCCCGATATTTCAAAAATTCATAACAAAAGGATATGTGTCACAAAGATTGGCAGGAGAGAGGGTCGCTCAGGTGGCAACTTATAAAGAATTTGCTAAACCAGCAGTCCATTGGAGCTGGGGAAATCGTCAAAAAACTGGCAGAAAAGCTTTTTCTCAAAAGTTGTCAAAAAGAATAATTGATACGAAGACCTCTCAAGAAACTTATGATCTAACAAGCCAATTGGTTGGATTAGATTAATTTAGACTAATCAAATCCTAATAAATCAAAAATTTCTCTATCTTTAAGTGGATTTCCTTCTAGAGGTTCTACGTTTTCAAGCATATTTTTAGCAAGAGATAAATATTCATTTTGAACTTCAATAACATCTTCAGTTGGTTCCATTTCAAAAATGGTACATTTTTTTAGTCTTGATCTTCTAATGGCGTCGACATCTTTAAAATGGGCCATAGTTTTTAAACCTGTTTTTTCATTGAATTTATCAATTTGGTCTGTGTCTTTTGATCTATTAGCTACTACACCACCTAATCTGACTTTATAATTTTTTGCTTTTGCTTTGATTGCAGAAACTATTCTATTCATAGCGAATATTGAGTCGAAGTCATTAGCAGTAACAATTAGACAGTAATTTGCGTGTTGCAATGGAGCTGCGAATCCCCCGCAAACGACGTCTCCAAGGACATCAAAAATAACAACGTCAGTATCTTCTAATAAGTGATGTTCTTTTAATAGTTTAACTGTCTGACCAGTCACATATCCGCCGCAACCTGTCCCAGCAGGAGGGCCTCCACTTTCAACGCACATTACGCCATTAAAACCTTCAAACATGAAATCGGTAGGCCTTAATTCTTCGCTATGAAAATCTACCTCTTCGAGAATATCGATAACTGTAGGAACCATTTTGTGGGTCAAAGTGAAAGTGCTATCGTGTTTCGGATCACATCCAATTTGTAGAACCTTTTTCCCTAATTTTGAGAATGCTGCAGAAAGGTTTGATGATGTAGTTGATTTTCCGATGCCACCCTTCCCATAAACGGCAATAACCAAAGCCCCTTCTTCGATATTTATTTTTGGATCTTGCTTTACTTGAACACTTCCTTCTCCATCAAGAGGTTTATTTATAGTACTTGTCATTTAAAGCTTAATAAACATTATTATTTATATTCTTGCAGTGTAAATACACATGAAATGTGTTTCTAAACAAATATGTATTTAATTGTATTAAAAGTGGAAAATATGTTCTTATAACTGAATTTTTTGGGATCAAATCTATTAGATTATGAGTGAAAATACTCATGACTTGATAATAGTTTATTAGTAAAAAATTAACTGAAATATGCCTTGGCATCGTAAAGAGTTTCATCGCTTATCTCTGGAATTCCTCTCAAGATTGCGTATTTTTCAGTATTTGTTTTGACTTTACCTCTTACAAAAAATGGAACTTTTGTTAATTCAGCTCTACCAGATTCAGTCCAGATAATTCCTTCTTTACTATTTTTTTCTTTTTTTTCATCAGAATTTATAAAGTTTTTTGTTTGCGTAGCTGTATGTCCTAAATGGCTTTGATGACCATCAACAAACTCAAAGTCATGTTTGAACATATCAATAAGATGTTCTTCTAAGCCCATCATTAAGGGATGCACCCAGTCATCAAAAATCACATTTGCTCCTTCCCATCCCATTTGAGGGCTGTATCTTGCAGGAACATCTTGAACATGCATTGGAGTACTAATTACGGAGCATGGAATACCGAGCCTTTTTGCACTATGCCTTTCCATTTGGGTCCCTAAAACTAGTTCAGGGGCGGCTTTCTTCATGGCATCTTCCACCTCTAGATAATTATTGGTTATCAGAGCTTCTACATTTAGATCTTTTGCAGTTGCTCTTACCTGTCTTGCCATTTCCCTACTGTATGTACCAAGACCAACTACTTCAAAACCCAATTCCTCTTTGGCAATTTTTGCAGCCGCGATTGCATGTGTCCCATCACCAAAAATAAAAACCCTCTTGCCAGTTAAGTAATTAGAGTCAACTGATTTTGAGTACCAAGGAAGTTTTGACTTATGTTCTAATTCTTTTTTATTAGTCAAAGGGAGATCCAACTTGTTATGAATTTCATTGATAAATTCAATTGTATTTTTTATTCCAATTGGAATAGTATTTGTATATTCCATTCCAAAGTTCCGTCTAAGCCATTCACATGATGCTTCGGCAATTTCTTGATAAAGACAAACATTTACTTCAGCATCAATTAATCTTTCAATATCTTCTGGACTAGCGCCTAATGGAGCAACAACGTTTGTATCTATTCCTTGTTCTGAGAGTATACGTTGGATTTCAATTACATCATCCCTGCATCTAAATCCAAGTAATGAAGGACCCAGTATATTGACTTTTGGTCTGCGACCTAATTCCTTCCACCTTAGAGGACTTATTTTTTCTGAAGAACTTACTTTCTCTTTCAAAAGAGTTCTTGTTAATTGATAAAAAGTTTCTGAAGCCCCCCAATTTTCTTTCTTGCTATAAGCAGGTAATTCAAGATTAACAATTGGCATGTCAAACCCCATACCTTTTGCAAGAGCTCCAGGTTGGTCTTGGATAAGTTCTGCTGTACAACTTTCTCCCACTAAAAGAGTTTTGGGTTTAAATCGATCTACAGCTTCCTTAATATTTTTCTTAACTAATTCAGCTGTATCACCTCCGAGGTCTCTAGCCTGGAAAGTTGTATAAGTCACTGGAGGCCTTTGCCCTCTCCTCTCAATCATTGTGAAGAGAAGATCTGCATATGTATCTCCTTGAGGTGCATGAAGTACATAATGTATATCTTTCATTGAAGAGGCAATTCTCATCGCACCAACATGTGGTGGTCCTTCATATGTCCATAGAGTTAATTCCATATTCTTTTAATGCGTTACTAAAGTTTTTGAAGTTAGTATTTGATTCCTTCTTAAAGGTTTAGAGAAGAGACCTGCCAAATCTGCGGCCTGATCAATACCATGAATTGGACTGAATACCATTTCTATTGACCACTTAGTACTAATTCCTTCCGCCTCCAGTGGGTTAGCTAAACCCATCCCACAAACTACTAAGTCTGGATTAGATTCCCTTACTCGATCTAATTGTTTTTCTACATGTTGCCCTTCGACAATTTTTGTATTATCAGGTAATAAATTAATCTCCTCTTTCATTAAATCCTTATTTAAGTAAGGAGTGCCTACCTCTATAAGATCCATTTCGCATTCATTATGCAAAAATCTTGCCAAAGATATCTCCAGTTGCGATTCAGGAAGAAGAAATAATCTTTTCCCCTTAAGTATTTCTTTGTGAGATTCAAGAGCAAGTTTTGATCTATTGATTAAAGGCGAAATAATTTCATGAACTTTAAGTTCACTAATTTTGAAAGCTTTAGCAGCAGCTAAAAACCATTTTGTACTTCCTTCGATACCTAGAGGAAATGGCGCTGAAATTATTTCACAACCCCGATGTTTAAGGTCTCGAACCGTATCGCTTAAATAAGGCTGTGTTAATAATACTTTTGTATTTTTGCCAATTTTTGGTAATTCTGTGGATTGTCGAGGTGGGAAGCTCTCAATATTTGAAATTCCTAAATTTTTAAAAATCTTTTTAAACCTATCCTCTACATTATTTGCAAGTGTCCCAACTAATAATAATTTCTCCTCATTTGAGGAATCCATTAATGGAATTAAAGCTTTTAATGCGCCATCCTCTCCTTGGGTAAAAGTTGTTTCTATCCCACTGCCAGAATAATTAACGAATCTTACTTGACCTAAAAACCTTTTATTTAATTTCTCTGCGACAGTTGCAAGATCTAGTTTGATCACTTCACTCGGACAAGATCCAACTAGAAAAAGGGTTTTTATTTCTGGTCTTCTCGCAATCAGATCATTAACCACTCGATCTAATTCTTCATGAGCGTCAGCAAGACCAGCAAGATCTTTTTCTTCAAGAATAGCTGTACCAAATCTTGGCTCAGCAAAAATCATAACTCCAGCAGCGCTTTGAATTAAATGAGCACACGTCCTTGAGCCTACAACCAGAAAAAACGCATCAGGCATTCTTCTGTGTAGCCAAACTATTGAAGTTAAACCACAAAAAACCTCTCTGGGGCCAGTTTCCTTATTAAATTCAACTTTACTCATTAAAAATTTTCAAGAGCTTATATTTCAAGCTTGCATAAACTTTTAAATTTAAGAAAGTAATTAATAAGTTCTCTTACAAAATCTACACATTTAAAAAACTTATATGAATGTTTAAATACTTAAATGAGAGTTATGAAATTTATTTTTAGAATATATTTTAATTTCTGTAGAAGGAATTTCCTTGACTTGTTTTTGAAATTTTCCATACATTTCTAGCTATTTTCGTTGCTAATAATCCTGCTCTTTCTAACTTAGATTTCCCGGGCTTTGCTCCAATTAAAGCTGTCACTTCTGAAGTAGTTAAAGGTGCTCCAGTATTTATAGCTAATTGCGTTAACTCCAATCTATCTCTAAGGTTCTTAAGATTTACTTTCTCGATTTTATCTTCTTCTAACCAACTAAAAGATGGATCTTTCTGAGATAGTTTTTGCATCAAACTTAGACTGACTAATCCAAGAGTTTGATCAGGAGTTAATTCTTTTTCAGTGCCAGAAATATTTGGTTCTTTTTTTTGAGAAGTTCCCATAAAAATGCATATCTTTTACTTGAAGTTATCGTTTTGTGAGAAGCATGCAAGTAAATTTAATAGAAAAAATGAACCATTATCCGTTATAGTCGCGTGAATGGAACCAACTTCTAGTTTAAACAGAGGAGAACGAAAGAAAGGGAGTTCTCTTGTTACCGGATCTGAGGTGCAATCTCAGGCCAGTGGTGCAAGCTGTTTTATTACAACTGATTCAGAAAAGTCTTTGGTATCTAGACAAGCAAGTCAAGTAGAACAAATTGAGTTAAGAACATATGTTTTTTTAGATTCTCTTCAGCCTCAATTGGCTGCATATATGGGTACTGTTAGTAGAGGTTTTTTACCAATTCCTGGAGATTCATGTCTTTGGATGGAAGTCTCACCTGGGATGGCCGTTCATAGAGTCACTGATATTGCTTTAAAGGCTAGTAATGTAAGACTTGGACAGATGATCGTTGAAAGAGCATTTGGTTCTCTTGCTCTTTACCATAAAGATCAAAGTACTGTTTTGCATTCTGGCGATGTCGTTCTAGATGCTATTGGTAGTGAAGTAAGAAAAAGAACCAAACCTTCAACAAGTTGGACAGAAGTTATTCGAGCTATTACTCCAGATCATGCTGTTTTAATAAATAGACAAAACAGAAGTGGATCAATGATTCAATCTGGAATGAGCATGTTTATATTAGAAACTGAACCGGCCGGGTATGTCTTAAAAGCAGCAAATGAAGCAGAAAAAGCATCAAATATAACTGTTGTTGATGTAAAGGCAGTTGGCGCTTTTGGTAGATTAACTCTTGCTGGGAAAGAAGGAGATGTAGAAGAAGCAGCAGCTGCTGCTATAAGAGCAATTGATGAAATTTCAAATTATTGAGAATTTTTTTAATTTAAACCTATCTCTTTTTTTAAAAAAGGTGACATAATTTTTGCAGCTTTACCTCTACTACCTAATTTATTTAGTTGTGATTGTGAGAGCTCACCGTAAACACAATTAGCTTCTTTAACCCAAAAAATAGATTCGAACTCCCCATTAGGATATTTGGGGTTCTTAAGAATTTCTCCCCAACATATTCCTGTTGTATCTTTAACTAAGTTTCCTGAGGGATCGCACAAAACCATACAACTTATAAATCTTGCGCTCCTATAAGGACTATCAGAAAGTTCATTAATTAGTTTTTTAATTTTCTCATCATTATTTTTGGCATATCGAGCAGAATAAATTCCTGGTCGACCATCTAAAACATCTACTTCAAGACCCGAGTCATCAGCTAATGCCCAAGTTTTTGTCTCTAGAGAAGCTGCCTTGGCTTTAAGTAGTGCATTCTCAAAATATGTTTTCCCAGTTTCTTCGACATTTAAATATTCTGGTTGCTTCTCAACCTTTAAAGACAAAACATCCAGCATCTCTGAGATTTCAGATACTTTTCTTTGATTGCCACTCGCAATAGTTAGAACTGGAAGGTTCAAAATAATATAAAAATTTATTGTGAATATTATCTTACTTCAAAGCTTGATACGGAGACAGGAAAGGTTGAACATTCCACACCTGTGTAGACAGGGCCTGTCTCGTACGGAAATAACATAATGTAAATTTTTTCTTAACACAACAGTATGTTTTGATGCACTAACTAATTTGCATAAGTATTGACATATCAATAGTACCAAGGGTGATAAGTTTAACTTATGAATGATAGAAAAAACATTAATGGAGATTTTGTCGAAAACGCTTGACTTATAAGTACTTAATGAAGCATTCTTCGAATTGAACATTCCACATTTAGTATTTAGTAGACAATGGCTACAGAAACAATGGGTATCGCTCTCGGCATGATCGAGACACGCGGACTTGTACCTGCAATCGAAGCAGCAGACGCAATGACAAAGGCAGCAGAAGTTCGCCTTATTGGTCGTGAATTCGTTGGTGGCGGTTATGTCACAGTATTAGTTAGAGGTGAAACAGGCGCAGTTAACGCAGCTGTAAGAGCTGGTGCTGATGCTTGTGAAAGAGTTGGTGACGGTTTAGTTGCAGCTCACATTATTGCTCGTCCTCATAGAGAAGTTGAACCTGCTCTAGGTAATGGTGAATTTCTTGGTCAAAAGGACTAATTAAATAAAGCAAGATTTATAAATTTTGCAAAATAATTATTTTCCCTACACAGACCTAAATTTATCCTTATGAGTAAGAAGTATGACGCAGGGGTAAAGGAGTACAGAGATACCTACTGGACTCCAGAATATGTACCCCTAGACACCGATTTACTAGCCTGTTTCAAATGTACAGGTCAGGAAGGTGTTCCAAGAGAAGAAGTTGCAGCAGCTGTTGCCGCTGAATCTTCAACAGGTACTTGGTCAACAGTTTGGTCCGAGTTACTTACAGACTTAGAATTTTATAAAGGACGTTGTTATCGAATCGAAGACGTTCCTGGAGATCCTGAAGCTTTCTATGCTTTTATTGCATATCCTTTAGATCTTTTTGAAGAAGGCTCAATTACAAACGTATTAACATCTCTTGTAGGAAACGTTTTTGGATTTAAAGCTCTAAGACATCTACGTCTAGAAGATATTAGATTCCCAATTGCTTTCATTAAAACTTGCGGTGGTCCACCGAATGGAATCGTAGTTGAAAGAGATCGACTTAACAAATACGGAAGACCTCTTCTTGGTTGTACCATCAAACCTAAATTAGGATTATCTGGTAAAAACTATGGTCGAGTTGTATATGAATGTCTTAGAGGCGGTCTTGATTTAACCAAGGATGATGAGAATATTAATTCTCAACCATTCCAACGTTGGAGAGAAAGATTTGAGTTTGTTGCAGAAGCAGTTAAGCTTGCTCAGCGAGAAACTGGAGAAGTTAAAGGTCACTATCTAAATTGTACTGCTAACACTCCTGAAGAACTCTATGAAAGAGCTGAATTTGCAAAAGAGCTAGATATGCCAATCATCATGCATGATTATATAACTGGTGGTTTTACTGCAAATACTGGATTAGCTAATTGGTGTCGTAAAAATGGCATGCTTCTGCATATTCACAGAGCTATGCATGCTGTTATTGATAGACATCCAAAGCATGGTATTCACTTCAGAGTTCTTGCAAAATGTTTGAGACTATCTGGAGGAGACCAACTACATACTGGAACCGTGGTTGGAAAACTAGAAGGTGATCGTCAAACAACTCTTGGTTATATTGACAACTTAAGAGAGTCATTTGTACCTGAAGATAGATCAAGAGGAAATTTCTTTGATCAAGATTGGGGTTCAATGCCTGGAGTATTTGCAGTCGCATCAGGTGGTATCCATGTTTGGCATATGCCTGCACTTCTTGCAATCTTTGGGGATGATTCCTGTCTTCAGTTCGGTGGAGGAACACATGGTCATCCATGGGGTTCAGCTGCTGGAGCTGCAGCTAACAGAGTTGCTTTAGAAGCTTGTGTAAAAGCCCGTAATGCTGGTCGCGAAATCGAAAAAGAGAGTAGAGACATTCTTATGGAAGCTGCTAAGCATAGTCCTGAATTAGCTATTGCTCTAGAAACTTGGAAGGAAATTAAGTTCGAGTTTGACACTGTCGACAAGCTTGACGTTCAGGGTTAACTCAAGTTCCAATTTGAGGAGATTAATTCTCCTCAAAATTATTAAAATCTCGTTTTTACGAGTAATTACATTCACATTTTGATTAATTATGCCTTTCCAGAGCACAGTAAGCGACTATCAAACAGTTGCAACCCTGGAAACATTCGGTTTCTTACCACCGATGACCCAGGAAGAAATATATGACCAAATTGCGTACATAATTGCTCAAGGTTGGAGTCCAGTTATTGAGCATGTTCATCCAAGTGGATGTATGCAAACTTATTGGTCTTATTGGAAACTCCCATTCTTTGGGGAAAAAGATCTTAACTTGATCGTGAGCGAATTAGAGGCATGTCATAGAGCATACCCTGATCATCATGTAAGAATCATCGGATACGATGCTTACACTCAAAGTCAAGGAACAGCTTTTGTAGTTTTCCAAGGACGTTAAAGCTACTTATCGTAGTTAATATCTTTCTCCAAAAAATTTTTTGGAGAAAGTTTTTTAAAAAAGTTTTTAAAGAATTTCAAACTTGAAGATTATGTCAAAAAAAACTAGCAGAGAGATTGCACTTGAAAGAAGAAAGGCGATGAGTGATAGCGGTAAAAAAGCTGCTGCTTATTCCTCAACTACCAAAGATAGAGTTCGATCTTCTCAAGATATACATATTTCTGGGACTCAGTCTTCTCCAAATAATCATAATATTTCAAAACCAGCTACAAAACATATTCCAAAAACTCAAGTTAACAGAAATTCTTCAACAACTTTATCCAGTAAAGAGTTAGTAATAGAGAGAAGAAAAGCAATGTCTACCCATGGAAAATCAGCTATAACTTCATCCGATAGAACACGTACTGATGTTAAAAAAGAAAGTCCTGTAAACATAGTTAATTCAACTATAAATAAAAATCAAGAAAGTCAGGATTCAACTAGTACAGAATCTAAGTCCCTCAAACCCAGCGTTAAGAGAAGAATTAATCAGAAGAGAAAGCCTATTACTAATACAAGTAGAGATATTGTTTTAGCGAGAAGAGAAGCTCAATCTAAGCATGGTAAATCAGCAACTAAACAAAATACCAGTGCCGCTTCTCTAGCTAGAAGGGGAGATCCAGATTTAAGTAGTAGAGAAATTTCTCAGAGAGTGAGAGAGTTAAGAAGTAAAACTGGTGCTACAGGCAAAAAAGGTAATGGTAAATGTAGACCATGTGGTCCAAATAAAAATGGCGCCAAACAAAATATTGCAGATGCTAGTTGGAAAGTTGGTAAAAGTGAAACTGATTCAGGTCAAATAGTGACTGGAACACAAGCAAATAGATCTGTGAAAACTACAGGTAATGAAGCAAGTACATGCAGAACAGTTACTGGCACCCAATACATGGGAGCAGAAGTTGTTGATCAATTTTGTCAAGATAGACCAAGTTATAAACAACCACTTAGATCTACTGTTACTGCAACAACATCAGGAAATAAAGTGACTGGGAATGAAGTTGGTAGATCTGATAGGGTCACAGGCGATGAGCCAGGGACTTGTAAAAACCTTACAGGTACTGAATATGTATCTTCTAATCAATCACAGAAGTATTGTGGTGATGTTCCAAAAAATCCTTCAAAGGTTAAACACAGTACTACAACCGATGGATTAAAAGTATCTGGATCACTTCCTGGTAGATCAACCCTAGTAACTGGAGATGAATCAGGTTCTGGACATCAGTTAACTGGAGATCAATATCTTGGCTCTGAGCCAAATCCAAAAGGCAAAGCATTTGAAAAAGTAGGTAGTTACAACACTCTTAATGGGAATAATGTAACTGGTACAGGGGTTGGAAGATCAGACCATATGACAGGCAATGAACATGGGAGTTGTAAGAATGTAACTGGAGATGAATATATAGGATCTCAACAATACGAGAAGTTTTGCGGTTCAAAACCAAAACCAGAAGCTAGAAAAGTAGGTTTAAGCCTTTCTTCAAAGTCAAATTTAATAAGCGGCACTATGACAGGAAGATCAGAAATAGTAACTGGAGATGAACCAGGTTCATGCAAAGTGTTAACAGGAACACCATACGCAGGCTTAGATCAGATTAAAGAGAATTGTAATACTGAAACTTCTGAAGATATGAAATCAAGAGCAACAGTTAATTCTGGAAATAATTCAAATGCCAGACTTACAGGACAACAACCAGGAATTGGCGGAGTAATGACAGGTGCTAAGAAAGGTGCTTGTAAAAACCTAACAGGGACTCCTTATGTTGGTGGAGATCAGTTCTCACAAGCTTGTGATAATCCTCCAAATGATACTGCTTATGCGAATTCGGAAAAGTCAGCAGGTAACTCTTGGAATGAATTCTCTGTTAAATCACCATCAAGAGATAAATATTCTGAAAAAAATACTCAAGGTGTTACGGGTAATGAATATGAAAATGGTTCAAAGGTAACAGGACCTTTTGATATGGCAGTTGATAAGGTCACTGGTACTGAAAAATTTAGATTTGAACCGAATAAAAATATTACTTATAAACAAAAAATGGAAATTGAGGAGGTAGATCGTGCCGCAAAAACACCAGAAAAAAGAGTTGCTTCGAGGATTACCGGTGAAGGACAATCAGTGGGAAACGTAACTGGTGATGATTGGGATCGCGGTGATAAGGTAACAGGCACAGAGGGAGCTTCTTCTAGAAAGCGAAATCCATCAAGAGCAGGATTCATGAGTGCAATGCCCCCTATGGAAGTTAAAAGAAATGAGGAAACAGAAAAACCAGATTTCTTGATAACTGGATCTAGTGGTAATACTCGTGAAGGACAACTTGTTACCTTTTCAGGTGGTGCAAGAGGTTAAGTAAATAATGCCTTTAAGAGGACTGGCTAAAGCCAAGAACTTCACATTGGGGCCAACCGCTCCAATGAAAACTTTTACTGAAAATATCCATACACAAACTAAAGAATCAAATAATTTACGAAATTCTGGAAAGTCTCATAAATTAACCAATAATATCCAAAATGAAAATCTATTTAGGTATGAAAGCAAAATAAAAAGTGATTTTGATGAAATTGTTCCAACTCTCAAGGAAATTGCTCGAATTCAACATCACGAAGATTTTATAAATAAGGCACAGAAAATATCAAGAAAAAATTTGGGAATAGATTTACCCCTACATGTATTAGATAAATCTTGGGTTAAACCTCTTGATATGAGAGCTTTATATGCATGGTGTGCTTTCAAACAGCATGAGAAACTAAGTGACAATTTTTTTAATAATGATCCACTTGAAGGTGCTTCTGGAAGTAGGGATGCGGAAGACTTTGAAAAATTTCTCTTAGATTGTGGAATACATTTACTTGATATAACTCCTTGTTCAGATGGAAGATTAGCTCATTCAGTTGCTTATGTAATGAGAATACCTTTTAGTTCAGTAAGAAGAAGATCCCATGCTGGAGCACTTTTTGATATTGAAAATACCGTTAATCGATGGGTGAAAACTGAACATAAAAGATATAGAGAGAATGTTCCTAATGAAGCTCATAAGGATACAAGGTATTTAAAAGTTGTAACTTATCACTTTAGTTCAGTAGATCCTTTGCATCAGGGATGCGCAGCTCATGGGAGTAATGATGAGTTAGCTGCAGCAGAAGGTAGAAATAAATTATATGCTTTCAAAGAGGCCGTAGAGAATAGCTTTTGCTGCGGAGCTTCTGTGGATTTAATGTTAATTGGACTTGATACAGATACTGATTCATTAAAAATACATTTATCAACTAGCGATGGCGGTATAGATTTAGAAAAAACTATTTCTACATTAGAAATTTATAATTCAACAATAAATTTTTCAAAAGAGGATTCAGAAAGAGAAATTTGTCAGACAATTTCTATGCAATCTTCAAAAGATAAACTCAGTGGACTGGAAAAATTTATATATAAATTAATTGTCAATAATATTTCTCAAATTGATTATGTTAAGAGTTTTCATAATGGTTCTTATGAAGATATTGGACATGCAGAGAGGTTTATTGGGGTAGGTATAGGTTTTAAAGAAGTACATCTCAGAAATTTAACTTATTTTGCTCATTTAGATACAGTCGAAGAAGGGGCTCCAGATTTAGATGTAGGAGTGAAGATTTTTTCTGGCTTAAATGTTTCTCAAGATCTACCTATTCCGGTAGTAATAAGGTTTGATTACTCTGGCAAAGTACCCGGAGCAAAAGAGAGGGCAATAAAAGATTGTGAAAGAGTTAATAATGCGATATCAATTAGATATAAAAATTTAGTTGATCAAGGTTTGTTACATACTTGCTCTACTATTAGAGATAGGGACAACATCCATTCCGCCAAAATTATTGGAATGTCTTTAGATAAAAAAACAGAGGAGGCTCACTAATTATGTTGATTTGCAAGGTTGTAAAACCACTTGTTTCTACCAATAGGATTCCTGGTTTCGAACACAAACATCTGCAGGTTGTATTAGATGGTTCTTCTAATAAAGTTGCAGTTGACGCTGTTGGCTGTAAGCCAGGAGATTGGGTTATTTGTGTTGGAAGTTCTGCTGCTAGGGAAGCCGCAGGAAGTAAATCTTATCCAAGCGATTTAACGATTGTTGGAATAATTGATCATTGGGATCCTGACAAGTCATAAAAAAGGAGGATATAAATTTTGGAAATTATGAAGGTATTAGGAAGGATGGTATGCACTCAAAGAGTGGCAGGTTTAGGTCATATGAATTTACGAATTTTAGAAAATAATAAAGGAAAGAAATTAGTTGCTGTTGATCCTGTTGGTGCTAGAGAAGGTAACTGGGTTTTTACTTCTAGTGGCTCTGCCGCCAGATTCGCATGTCCTAATCCAGAAGTTCAAACCGATTTAACAATTGGAGGTATTATTGATTATTGGGAGAGTGACTAAAAATTTTAACCTCAAAAATTTATTTAGAAACTTTCTTGAATGTATAGTGTTAATTAGTCTTGAAAGAAGAATGTAATGTGGAATGAAAGAGAATCACCTTTGAGGATTGAAAAAAGATTTGAATTTGATCAATACTCAAAAATTAGTAAATTCATGGGAGAAATTGAGAAATTATGTAAAGAAAGGGATATCTATCCAAATATCAGCTTCGGTAAGAATTTTGTAAGTCTTTCAATTTTTTTAGATAATAAAGAAATATCAGATAAGGAAAAAGAATTTTCAAAGGATATTGATAAATTTTATTTAGAAGATTAGTCTTTTTTAATAATTATTTGGCTTGGCAATATCTCTTTTGATTAAAGCCATTAAATATGTGGGGGCTTTATATCTACCAGGTAGGCATCTATTTAAAGTTTCGAGGTGTCCCCAACAAACGGTCTTTTTGATCTCTTTAATTGAGTTTCCTTTTAGAATTAATAATCTTAATGCTTTACAAAATAGTGGATATCCTGCTTCTAATTCGTCTATATTTAGCTTTGCTGCTGTCATAGATCAAAGTAGAATTGATAACTAATAATCTATATGTCAGTGGCGCAATATTTGATTTCAATTAAAAAATCTAAATAATTAGAAACTAATCTAAGAATGCAACGCAATCTATCTCAACTAAAACTCCTTTTGGTAGAGATGAAACTTCCACACAGGCCCTTGCTGGAGGATTCTCTATATTAAAAAAATCACTATAAATTTTATTGACAATTTGAAAATTTTTTAGGTCGGTTAAGTAAATAGTTGTTTTTATTACATCCTCTATTTTGGCTCCGCCAGCTTTAAGAACTGCTGCGAGATTCTTTAAAACTTGTAGAGTTTCCTTCTCTATATCACCTAAACATGTTATTTCATTTAAAGCTGGGTCTATAGCAATTTGACCAGAACAATAGATAAAATCTCCAGCTTTTATTGCTTGATTATAAGGTCCGACTGGATCTGGAGCATTTGATGTTTTAATTACTTGTTTGGAAGACATTTGTTTATAAAGATACCTATTTATTTAAACCCATAAATCTTTATTTGCTCTTAAAAAAGTAAATTCTTCTAAATTTTTTGCTCTTAAGAAAAGGTTTATTTTCATCTCTTCATCAAGTAAAAATGGAATTGTTAATTCATTAAGAGAAAGTTTTTTCTCAACTTCTGAAAGTTTATTTTTTATATCTTTATCTTTAGGCTTGAGATTCAATGCCCACAACATATTTGTCTTAGTATATTCATGTGCACAATATATGAGAGTATTTTTTGGTAAAGATTTGATTTTTTCTAGTGAAGAATACATTTGTTGATAAGTTCCTTCAAAAATTCTTCCACAGCCTCCAGAGAACAAAGTATCACCAATAAAAAGAATAGGATTTTCCCCAGTCAAAAAGAAGGCAATATGTGAGCTAGTATGCCCTAATACTTCAATTATATTTACTTCTTCACCTAAAATATTTAATGTCTCTCCATCCTCTACTGACACATTTTGAAAAGGTATTCGCTTTTTTTCTTTAGAGGAAGCAATCACCTTTACATTTGGCCATCTTTCAATAAGAGACTTCGTACCTCCAATATGGTCTGAATGATGATGAGTTTGCAAAATAGCTTTTAAGTGAAAATTGTTTTCATCTAAATATCTAATTACTGGTTCGTGAACAGATGGATCTACAACCACAACGGATTTATCTTTTTCCCACAACCATATGACGTTATCACTTAAAACTCTAAGTCCGATTATATTTCGAGCTTTATTAAAATCCATTGTTAACTTAGAATGAAGAGTGCTTGGAAGAAATTGATCTATGTTTACTATAGCTTTACCGAAAGGAGCTCTGTTAAAAGATTCAATTTCAACTTTTAAAAGAGCTGGATTAGATTTCTCTGACGCTTTGGACGCAGAAAATAGATCATTAACCTTCGAATCAAATTGCAAACGGGCTAAAGCTTTATTAGTAAGAAATGGAGATGTTCCTGTTTATGTAAGTTATGGTCAGGCTGATTTGGGTATTGTTGGTTACGACGTTCTAAGAGAATCTGAATTAAAAGTTGCAAAGTTATTAGATTTAGGATTTGGGGGTTGTCATATGTCGTTGGCGGTTAAGAAAAATAGCAATTATTTAAAACCAACTGATCTTCCAGCAAATTGCAAAGTAGCAAGTAAATTTATAAAAACAGCAAGATCTTATTTTGAAGAATTAAGTATTCCTGTAGAAATAGTTCATTTGACTGGATCAGTCGAGCTTGGCCCAATTACAGGTATGGCAGAGGCAATAGTTGATTTAGTAGCAACCGGAAAGACGCTTAAAGAGAATGGTTTAATAAAAATAGATGATCTTTTCTACTCGAGTGCAAGACTTATTGGAAATCCTTTATCTATGAGGTTAGATGATAATCATCTCAGAGATACAATTTTATCAATAGAATCAATTAATGTTATAGAAAAATAGCTTAATGTTTAATGATTTTAGAAGGATTAAAAAGTTAGGTAAATATTTAACTAAAGATAAAAAAACAATCTATCTAATCCTGATAGTTTTGTTACCCGTTTCCTTCTCTGGAGCTATTCAACCATTATTAGTTGGTCAAGCAATTACCATTCTCAAGAACGAAACTACAGATGTTTGGCTAAGTAAAACTCTCTTTGGACAGTCTATCAACGCCATAATCTTAACCTTGCTTGTTTCGGTTATTTTAAGATTAGTTTTGCAAGGATATCAAACCTACAATATCCAAGCAGTCGGACAAAGATTAACTGCAAGAATAAGAAGAGAACTGTTCGATCACTCAATATCTTTGTCTCTTAGGTATCACGATAAAATGCCTGTAGGTAAATTATTAACGAGATTAACCAATGATGTTGATGCTTTAGCCGAGGTTTTTGGTAGTGGAGCAGTTGGAGTTATTGCTGACTTTGTAAGCCTGATAGTGATTTCATTGACAATGTTTTCGATTGATCGAGGACTCGCAATTTTACTACTCTTGACTCAAATCCCAGTTTCATATTTCATTATTTGGCTTCAAAAACGCTATAGAAGGGCGAATTATCAAGTAAGAGAAGAGTTGTCTCAACTTAACTCTGATTTTCAAGAGAATATCCAAGGTCTAGAAGTCGTTCAGATGTTCAGAAGAGAGGCTTTTAATAGTAAGAAATTTTCTAATACTGGAGATGCTTATAAGAAAGCAGTAAATGGAACAATTTTTTATGACAGTAGTATTTCAGCATTTATAGAGTGGATTTCGCTTGCCGCAGTTTCCTTGGTCTTAGCGGTTGGAGGGTATTTTGTTACTTCTGGAAATATTGGTTTAGGAACATTAACAACTTTTATTTTATATTCCCAAAGACTCTTTGAACCTTTAAGACAGCTTGCTGAGAGATTTACTCAGATTCAAGGAGGTTTAACAGCCGTTGAGAGAATAAATGAATTATTGGATGAAGAAATTCAGATTAAAGATTCTATTTCCGCAAAGCATTTTTTAAAAGATGCTCAAAATGCAAATAAGCAATTTAAAGGTAAGATTCAATTTAAGAATATTGACTTCTACTACAAAGAGGGTGAATATATCCTACGGGATTTATCTTTCATAATCAATCCAGGAGAGCATGTAGCTTTTGTAGGCCCAACTGGTTCAGGTAAAACAACTATAATTAGATTATTATGTAGATTATATGAACCTCAATCAGGCCAAATTCTAATCGATGATATAGATATAAAAGATATTCCCATAGCAACACTTAGAAATATGTTGGGAGTAGTTTTACAAGATACCTTTATCTTTAGTGGAAATGTTGCAGATAATTTGAAACTAAATGCGAATATAGACAATCTTGAATTAGAAAATCTTTGTAAAGAATTAGGATTAAAAAGTTTATTAAAAAAATTACCAGATGGTTTGAACACTTTTCTTAGAGAAAGAGGAGGAAATCTCTCTTCCGGAGAAAGACAACTTCTCTCAGTAGCACGTGTAGCAATTAGAAATCCTGTTGTTTTGATAATGGACGAAGCTACAGCGTTTATGGATCCCTCTACTGAAGCTACTTTGCAAAAAGATCTTCAAAGAATTCTTAAAAAAAGAACAGCTTTAGTAATAGCTCATAGATTAGCAACTATTGAAAGTGCTGATAAGATCTTAGTTTTAAAAGGGGGATCATTAGTTGAAGAGGGAACACATAGTCAATTAAGAATGAAAAAGGGTTTATATTTTCAGCTCTCTGAGCTTCAACAAAAAGGATTTGTTAACTTTTAATGATTTTTAGAAACCAAGGTTCATCAATAAAAAAATCCAATATTATCCCTAAAGATAAACTTTTAGATATCTATGGTTTGAATTCTTATGAATTCACTCAAAAAAATAAAGAAGAAATTTTTGTATGTAGTAAAACTAAAGATCTAGATCTTATTGAACTAGATCAACTTTTGCAAACTGTTGGTTGGAGCAGACGACCAATAAGAAGGGTTAAAAGGGCTCTAGAATTTAGTATTTTAGTTGTTGGTTTATGGCGTCATGACGATAATTTTCCTAGGCTAGTAGGATTTGCAAGATGCACTGGCGATGGAATTCTAGAGGCGACAGTTTGGGATGTAGCCGTTAATCCTGTCTATCAAGGACTAGGATTGGGTAAAGAGTTAATGAAATATATCCTTAAAGAATTAAAAAATATTGGCATTTCAAAAGTTACACTTTTTGCTGATGCAGAGGTGGTTTCATTTTACAAAAGACAAGGTTGGATACTAGAACCAAGAGGCTCAAAATGCGCTTTTTGGTATGCAAATTAATTATTACTTGTAATAGTCAGAATATATAGATTTTGTGGATTCGCCTTTTAACCATCTTCGTCTAAAGTTCCAGTTCTTTAATGCTTGAAGGAAAATATTAGTCCTTTCCCATTTTCTTGAACTTGTAAAAATAGGTAAATTTAATTGCTGTAGATCTTTTTTATTGTTTAATCTCCTAAAAAAATCTACGTCCTCCATTATAGGAATCTTTCTAAAACCATTATTCCTAATATAAATTGATTTATGAATTATTAAACCTTGATCACCATACGGTTGTTTAAAATATTTACTTCTTAAATTTACAAGAGTTTCGAGAACTCTATAAATAATCTTTTTGTTATTTATTTTAAATTTAAAATAGTAAATACTATTCTTATTTCCCTTCAAAAATGAATTTGTTTTTCTAAACCAATCATGAGTTAATCTTGTGTCTGCATGCAAAAATATGAGCCATTCTCCTTTTGAATTCCTAGCTCCAATATCTAATTGTAAACCTCGATTTCTTTCTTTGGATATTAATACTTTCGCTCCATAAATATTAGCTATGTCAATAGTTTTATCTTCACTACCACAGTCAACAATAATAATTTCTCCGTCTTTATCAATAGTCGACAAGTCTGAAAGCAATAATGGCAAATTATTGGCTTCATTGATAGTGGGGACGATAATTGAGATTTTAGACAAGTAGATTACGTTCTATTTTCAATATCAATAATTGTATCTATATCTATTTTTTTTTCTAAAAACTTATATTTCAATTTTTTAGAAACAAAATTATCAATTGTATTTTGAAGAACATTTTCTGTCCCCCACTTAATATTGATAAAAGGTAAATAAATATGCGATGACGTTATTTTTTCTGATAAACCAATAAGCCAATATCCTCCGTCATTGGATGGTCCTAAAATAAGATCATTTTGTTGAAGCTCTCTTAGGGTATTTAATATATCTTGATGGCATAAATCTGGAAGGTCAGTACCAATAAAAATAATATTTCTGATATTGTTTCTAGCACAAAATTTTTTGTTGATAATTATTTGCCTTTTCATTTTTTCTCCCAAACACCCTTTGCCCTGTAAATTAAATTTTTTGATACCTAATTCTCTAGACCATTTTCTACAATTACTAACCCCCAAACCAGATATGGCAATAGAAATATCGATTAGTTTATTTCCTTGGAGAAATTTTGCGACTGAAATAGTGTGTTTGGTCATCACACTTTGTACTTTTGCAGAATTACTTTTACCTATATCTTTGGATAATCTTGTTTTGCATCTTCCAAAACCATGCCATTTTGCCATGATAATAAGTAATGCTTTATCCAATACTTTAGTGAGATTTAAAATAATTATATGCCTAAAAAAAAATATAAAATTTATCTTTATAAAGATAGTTGATGCTTTGTTAAGTAATTTTAAATTTGTCGTGATCTTGTGATTTGATAATGGCCAATTATTAAATTCCAACTAGATTAATAATCTAGATAATAAAACTTTGCAAGCAACAAATCCTATTTGGGCGGAAGTTCAACAATTACTCCAAAAAACTTTAAGTAAGCCTTCATTTGAGACATGGATAAGGCCTGCTAAATTTAACTGTTTTGAAAATGGCCTATTGACCTTAATCGCTCCAAATACATTTTCCAGTGATTGGTTAAGAAAGAATTATTGTGAAACTATTGAAAAAGCTGCAAAAGAAATCTGCGGCCATGATGTAAAAGTTGTTTTTAAATCTGAAACAAATACTACCAGCGATTTAATAAATGAAGAAAAACCTAACGAACAGAACAGTAATCATAAAATAAGATCTTTTTCTAGTATTAACCAAAATAATCCTTCAAAAAGTCAATTCAAAAATCCTAATGGTTTAAATTTACGTTACGTATTTAAAAGATTTGTTGTAGGTCCAAATAGTAGGTTGGCTCACGCCGCAGCTTTAGCAGTTGCCGAATCTCCTGGGAGAGAATTCAATCCATTATTTATATGCGGAGGAGTAGGTCTTGGTAAGACTCATTTAATGCAAGCAATAGGCCATTATCGAGTAGAAATAGATCCAGAAGCAAAAGTTAAATATGTATCCACCGAAACTTTTACTAACGATGTTATTAGTGGTATTCGTAGAGATGGAATGACTGCTATTCGAGATAAATATAGAAATGTAGATTTGATTTTAATAGACGATATACAGTTCTTAGAAGGCAAAGAGTATACACAGGAAGAATTCTTTCATACTTTTAACGCTCTTCATGAATCTGGAAGTCAAATAGTTATTGCAAGTGATAGACCCCCAAATCAATTGTCGGGAATTCAAGAGAGATTAATTTCTAGGTTCTCAATGGGGATGACTGCAGATATTCAACCACCTGACCTTGAGACGAGGACGGCCATTCTTCAAAAAAAGGCAGAACAAGAAAGCATGAGTCTTCCCAGAGATTTAATCCAATTTATAGCAGGAAGATTCACTTCCAATATTCGAGAATTGGAAGGAGCCTTTACTAGAGCTGTTGCATTTGCATCAATAACAGGCTTGCCAATGACAGTCCAATCAATTGCTCCAATGCTTGATCCGAATAGTGTTGGAGTAGTTGTTACTCCAAAACAAGTTATTAAAAAAGTGTCAGATTTCTTTAAAGTTTCTACTGATGAATTGATTAGTTCAAGTAGGAGAAAACCAGTAAGTCAAGCTAGGCAAATAGGCATGTATCTTATGCGACATGGAACAAATCTAAGCTTACCAAGAATTGGAGATGAGTTTGGGGGGAAAGACCATACAACAGTTATGTATGCTATTGAACAAGTTGAAAAAAAATTGTCTATTGATCCTAATATTGCAAGTCAAGTTCAAAAAATAAGGGATTTACTTCAAATAGATTCAAGAAAAAATTTATAATTTTTACTGTTAATCAGAAGTAAAATTTCTAGGATCTTGATCATATCTATGCCGGAAAGGTATCTTATCTATTTCATTGATATCACTAAGAGATTCAATTTTATTTAATGATTTCCTTAATAACCTTGCTGAAATAATTGGCATATCTCTTGGAACTGAGATCCTATTTTTTAAGTATCTTAGAGAGATTCCTGAAAGTTTTTTAGGGATCAATACTTCTCCTGTTATCATATGAGTCAAAGCTGATCTCAATGATTCCTCAAAGGATTCTTTATTGTATGGGTTTACTTTTATTAAATTGTCTTTATGCTTAATTACTCTTTTAAGAGCAATTTTTGCGAAATATTTTGAATCATAATTTTTATTTAATTCATAACTACCTAGACCCTCCCCGGTATCTATTAGCTTAGAAAAAGTAATCTGTTGTTCATTGCTTTCTTTATAACATCCTCCCATTTGTGGGGGTAGATCATGAGAGTGAGTATGAAAATCTCCTTGAGTGCCTCTATAAGCACTTGTCCCTTCAAAAAGAGTAAGCCAGTTATCTACATGACAGTAATTAGATCTTAAATTAAACCCTTTAAAATAAATCAGTGAGGCATTTATTCTCTCCATATAGGGAATAAAAATTATATCTCCAACACCAGGCTCTACATCACCTGTATTAGATACTGATGGATCAACAAAACCTGATTTTGATCTGCTCAAGATTTCATCGAGTTTTGAAATGGATTCTTTAAATCTTTTTTTTCTTAAAGAATTATCTATAAAATTTGAGCTTTCTCGGCAGAGCCAATTACACCAGGACCTGAAAATTTCTCTTTCCAATTTTCTAATATTGAGAAGGTGACTAGATGTTATAAAAGATCCTAGTGCTCCAAATTTATTTTCTAAAAAAGCTATTATATCGTCGCTTTCTGTTATAACTTGCCCTTTAAATTCAATTGCAGGTAATTTCCCCGATCTTACTTTTTCAAGGAACCAACTTTCTTTTTGACCGTAGCAAAACATGTTTATTTTTTTGACTCTGTATGGAATTCTCTTGAATTCAAGCCATAACCATATCTTCTGACAGTAAGGACACCAAGAATGCCTATCCCTATAAAGGGTAACTAATACATCATTTTCACTATGCCCAAATAATCTTAAATTTGCGTAGGAATTATTTATACCATGAACTCTATCAAGATCTTCAACTTCAAATTTATTTAAATCATCCCATGTCAAAATCCCATTCATTATCCAAATTAAGGTTATAAACTAACGTTATAATAGTTGATTAAAAAAAGTCTTGAAATTTGAATTTGATTTAATTGTTGTTGGCGCTGGATCTGGAGGTCTCGCGGCGGCTAAACGTGCGGCTAGTTATGGAGCAAAAGTCGCAATCATAGAAGTAAATCAAATAGGAGGAACTTGTGTGATAAGGGGATGTGTTCCTAAAAAATTGATGGTTTATGCAGCTAAAAGTAAAAAAAATATGGATTCTTCTGAAGGATATGGATTAAAAAATGAAGGTATTAATTTTGAATCGAATATTTTATTGAAGAATGTTAGAGAGGAGGTCTCTAGATTAAGTAATTTACATAGAAATTCTTTAAAAAAATTGAAGGTAACTGTTTTTGAGGGCTTAGGAAGATTTACGACTCAAAATGAATTAGAAATTATTTGTCCAAAAACTAAGAAAATTAAAAATAAAATAAGTTCCAAAAAAATTCTTATTTCAGTTGGAGGTAAACCAAAGAAATTAAATATTCCCGGGGTAGATTTGGCATGGACTAGTGATGATATTTTTGAATTAGAAAAGTTTCCCAAATCAATATTAATAGTAGGAGGAGGATATATTGCTTGTGAATTTGCTTCTATTTTTAGAAATTTAGGTACTGAAGTTACTCAATTAATTAGAGGTCAACATTTACTTAATGGTTTTGATGAGGATCTTTCTTCATGCCTAGAGGAATCAACTACTTTTACTGAAATCAATATAATATCTAATACTGAATTAAAGTCCATCAACAGAGTAAATGGAAATTTGGAATCTACCCTAGACTCGGGGGATAAACTCCTAACTAATAATATTCTTATTGCTACAGGAAGAGAACCAAATCTTTTGCCTCTAAATTTAGATTTTCTAAATCTAAAAATGGATGGCCAATATTTAGATGTTAATGAACTTAATCAAACAAGCAACGCAAATATTTTTGCAGTTGGCGATATCATCAATAAACCAAATTTAACTCCAGTAGCAATAGAACAAGGGAGGGTTTTTTCGGATAATTTTTTTAATGACAAAAAAAGAAGAGTAAATTATGAATATATCCCTAAGGCCGTTTTTACCATTCCTGAAATTTCAACAGTTGGCTTAAGTGAGAAAAGAGCTAAAGAGATTTACTCTGAAAAAAATATAAAAGTTTTCAAATGTAAATTTACACCTATGTCTAATACCTTTAGAAAGAATAAATCAAAATGTATGTTGAAGATTGTAGTTCATAAGTTAACTGACAAAGTCCTAGGATGTCATATGTTTGGAGAAACATCATCTGAGATTATTCAAATGGTATCAATTTCATTAAATGCAGGGATAACAAAAAAAGACTTTGATATTACTATGGCTTTGCATCCAACTATCTCAGAAGAATTTGTGACTATGTATGGATAAAATTATGAATTAGAAAATTTTAATTTTTCTTGAACAATAAGAAACACTATAAGTAATGCAAAGTAAATAAAAAAACCTATCCTTAATTCAGAAAGGAAGTTAAATCTACACAGGAAAAGTATCTTATCGAGAATGTAGAAAATATAAAGATTAAGCAAAATAAATCCTTCAATTCTGGTAATTTTCCCTTTGCTCCAAAAAATTGGTAAACATGCAAAGGTAGTTAAAACCATAAAAGGCAAGTCAACTTTTATTAGACTTTGTTCGATTACTAAACCTTTAAATCCTGAAAAAATACTGCAACTTCCAAGGATTAAAAGTTGATTGAGCAAATTGCTTCCTATTACATTACCAATAGCAAGATCTGTTTTGCCTTTAAATGCAGCAATTATTGAAGTTACTAATTCTGGTAAAGATGTTCCAGTGGCGACGATAGTTAAACCTATAACAATTTCATTTACACCCAAAAGAGTAGCAAGCTTTTGAGAACCATTTACTAAAATATTTGAACCAAAGCTTAAAAGAAATATTCCTAATATTAACTTCAATAAAATATTTAGCTTCCCTTTATAGTTATCTTTTAATTCTTTTATCTCTGGTTCAGCATCTTTTGTCTCCTCTCCTTTCTCATTAATGGTATTGATTTCCCATATTGTATTTAAGATTAAACAAAATATTAGAAATATCCCTGCTTGCAATGTTAATAAGCCTGTTGATGACATCGCCCAAACTGCACAAGAAATTGCCATTAAAAGAGGCACATCTCTTCTGACTATTCTGCTTTTTACCTTAAGAGGTTTTATCAATGAGCTTATACCCAAAACAACGAGAACATTAAAAATATTGCTTCCAATTACATTGCTTGCCGCAAGCGAGTCACTGCCTTTTAAAATTGAGCTTAAACTTACTAACAACTCAGGAGAGCTTGTTCCAAGAGAAACAACTGTTAACCCAATTACTATTTGAGGTATTCCTAAAATTAAAGATAGAAATATGGCTCCTTGAACAAAGAACTCTCCTCCAGCAAAAAGTAGAACTACGCCTAAAACTATTTCTATTATTGGAAATAAAAAATCACTCATATTTAGGCTTTTATTTAGATAATAAAAAATTTCATAATTGGTATATAACTATCCTCGAATATCTATAATTTATTGTCAATTTTAATTTGCTGTTAAAATTGATTAAATAGAAAAAATTTTGAAGACTTTAACCATAATAAAACCTGATGATTGGCATTTGCATTTAAGAGAAGGTCTTGTATTACAAAATATCATTCATTTTACTTCAGACTATTTTGGAAGAGCCATTGTCATGCCAAATACCAAAAGTCCCATAATATCAATCAATAGCGCTATTTCTTATAAGAAATCTATTGTTGAAGCGTTACCAGAAAGTTCTAAGTTTGAACCACTTATGACAATCTATCTTACAGATGAGACTGATAAAGAGGAACTAATAAATGGTTTTAAAAATAATGTCTTTTTCGCAGCAAAATTGTATCCTGCCAATGCCACAACAAATTCTAGTCATGGAGTTAGGAAAATAGAAAATCTATATAAGATCTTTGAATTAATGCAAGATTCTGGAATGCCTCTTTTAATTCATGGGGAAGTGACTGATTCTGAAGTAGATATATTTGATAGAGAAGAAGTTTTTATAGATAAAGAACTCTCTCAAATAACTAAAAGATTTCCAAAATTAAAAATAGTTTTAGAACATATAACTACCTCTTATGCAGTGAATTTTGTTCAAGAAAATAATATTGGAGCTACTATTACTCCGCATCATTTACATATAAATAGAAATGCAATGTTTTTTGGAGGCTTAAATAGTGATTTTTACTGCTTACCAGTTGCTAAGAGGGAAAATAATAGACTCTCTTTAAGGAAAGCTGCCACAAGTGGGGAAAAATGTTTTTTCTTGGGAACTGACTCTGCTCCACATCTTAGGAAGTGGAAGGCTTTTTGTGGATGTGCAGGTATTTTTAATTCGCCAGTAGCAATAGCTAGCTATCTAAAGGTATTCGAAGAGGAAGATGCTTTAAATAATTTTGAAAAGTTTGCAAGTTTGAATGGCCCTAATTTTTATAATGTACCCCCAAATAAAGAAAAATTAAAATTAGTTTATAGACCTAATAAAATTAAAGAGTTTATTGATGTTGTTGAAGAAAAAAATATCGTCGGAAAAATAAAACCATTTCATGCAGGTGAAACTTTACAATGGCAAGTAGAAGGAATAGTAAATTAAAAAATTAGATTTAATCTGACAATTAAAAGTGTAAATATTCCAATTTTTCTTGGTTAAATGGGTTGCTTTCGGCTACGATTAAATAGCGGAAATTCTAGAGGGAGTGTGGCGGAATTGGTAGACGCGCCGGACTTAAAATCCGTCGAGCGATTTAGCTCGTGGGGGTTCAAGTCCCCCCACTCCCATTATTTATTTTTAGTTCTGACGATAACTTCCAATAGTTGTTATGTTTTAACTAAGCAACCATAAATCAAAATGGAAAGTTTTTTCAATAATTCATTCGCTACTTTAATTGCTTATATTGGAATTATTTCTATCTATTTATTAGTTATTCCATTATTACTTTTTTACTGGATGAATAATAGATGGAATATTATGGGCAAATTTGAAAGATTAGGAATTTATGGTCTTGTATTCCTTTTCTTTCCAGGTTTAATTTTATTTTCTCCATTTTTAAATCTCAGACTAAAAGGAAGTGGTAAAGGGTAAATAATTGACTAAAGGTAAAGTTATACAAATAGGTTTATTTCTTTCATTAATAGGATTAATTAGTTATAAATTTGCACCGCAAATTGGTATCGACAATTTTACAGCTACTACACTCTCAAGTTGTATCTTAATTTTGATTGTTATTACTTGGGTAACATCTTATGTTTATAGAGTTGTAAATGGAAAAATGACGTTTATGGAACAAAGGAAGCGTTATAGAAAAGAGTATGAAAAAGTTGTTAATGATAAACTAGAAACCAAATTCAATGCATTGTCAAAGGAAGAGCAGCAAAAACTAATGGAAGATTTAGAGAAAAATCCATAAATTTTTCATAGAAAAAATCTAAAATCATGAAAGATAACAAAATGAAAATTTCTAAAAATGAATCTTTATCTAAGATAGATAAGAAGTTTTGTGAGTTAAAAAATAATAAAAAATTAGCTTTGATGCCCTTTATAATGGCTGGAGACCCCAATATTGAAATAACTTCTGAGATTCTATTAAAGTTACAAGAAAATGGAGCTGATCTTATTGAATTAGGTATCCCTTACAGTGATCCACTTGCAGACGGCCCTGTTATTCAAGTGGCGGCCTCTCGCGCCTTAAAGTCAGGTACTGACCTAAGAAAAGTAATTAAACTTTTAGAGTCTTTAAAAGGTAAATTAAATATTCCCATCATTCTTTTTTCTTACTTAAATCCATTACTATGTTTTGGCTTTGAAAATTTTTGTGAGATTGCATCTAATGCTGGAGTTTCTGGACTAATAGTTCCTGATCTACCTTTAGAGGAAGCTTATAAATTTTCTAAAATAGTTAGTTACCATTCTATGGACTTGATTTTATTAGTAGCTCCAACTACTCCATTTGAAAGAATGAAACAAATATCCAATCATACAAAAGGCTTTACTTATTTGGTAAGTGTTACAGGAGTCACTGGTGAGAGAAATAAAATGGAAAATAGAGTTGAAAATCTCATTGCTAAATTAAAAGATGTAAATAGCAATCCAATTGCTGTCGGTTTTGGGATATCCACGCCTGAACATGTTAATAAAGTTCGTGAGTGGGGAGCAGATGGCGTGATTATTGGGAGTGCATTTGTAAAACGAATTTCTACTTTAAGTGAAAAAGATGTCGTTTATCATGTTGGTGAATTTTGTAAAGAAATGCGTTCTGCTGCTGATCAAAAAGATAAATATAAAGATAATTTATTAACTAAAAAGATGTAACCAATTTAATTTTTGTTGTCTTTAAGATTCTTCTGTAGGTAATAATCTGATTTGTTTTCTTCCCAGCTTAATTTCGAATTCATCACCTGCTTTTAAATCAAGAAGTGCTGTATAGGCTTTCCCAATCAGAAGATTTCCATTGCCTTGAACTGTAGCTATATAACTAAGTTTTCTTCCACCTTTCCCAATACCTGTAACTCCAGAATCACCCAAGTTAACCCCTTTTGCTTCTAAAAGCGCTTCATAAAATGCGGTAAAATTTAAGCGTTCACCTCCGTTTTTCTTAGTGGAAACATATCCACAAGAACGAACTAAGTCAGATTTGCTAACATCACCAAGTTCTTTAACTTTTGCAAGGAGATCGCTACCAGTTAGCATAATTAATTAAAAGAAAGTTGTATTAAATAACATAGCAATTTGTGTGTAATATATGCAATTATTTAGAATATATTTATTCTATTATTTATCTTTTAAATGGAAAAGTTTGTAGTTTTTGGGAAGTATTGTGAAGATGCAATTATTAAAAGGGAACCATTTCGTGATCAACATCTAAATAGACTTAAAAATTTAAAAGATAGAGATATTTTAGTTACTTTAGGGCCAACAAAATGTACTAAATATTTGTTTGGAATTTTTAATGCAAATGATAAAAATGAGTTGAAAGATCTTATTGAGGAGGATATATATTGGGAAAAAGGTATATGGATTAAGTATGATATTTATCCCTGGATTCAGGCTTTCTAAATATGATTTATAAACATCTTTCGGTAATTATTAACTGTTAATTGAAAAAAGAATATATTTAAAAGAAAATATATAAAATTTTTGCATTAATAATTTCATTATTTATCTTATATAGGAATTAAAATGAATTTCTTTTAAAGGTTTAATATTCAAGCATTTATATTATTTGTAAAATATCTTTGTTAATAGAAAAGAATATTTTTAAATAAAATAAAGCATTTTAAATAATATCTATTCACTAGTGTCTTGATTCATTTGATTTACTAAAGAGTCAAGATCTAATTGATTATATGGCGGAGTTTGTTTTGTCTCTCGATAATCATTCTTGATATTGTTTAACCATTTTTGCTCAATCTTTATAAGATTTTTTGCAATGTTGAACATTCCACCTTTTTTATATAACTCTTTAATTTTGAGAATAATCTGAGACGTTCTACTCGATTTTATATTGAATTCATTTGCTAAGTCTTTTTGGTTAAATCCATGAGATTTCAACCAATCTTTAATAAAAGAGATGAGTTCTTTTTCTTCCTGTTGAGATAATTTACTCATTCAAAAAAAAGGGAATAACTTATTGAGCTTATTCTCTGCTTTTGCTCTTATCGAAGGAGTCATGTACTTGCTCCATATACTAAGTACTGCTGTGAGGGCTACAAAATCATCACTAAAACCAACTGATGGTATGAAGTCCGGGAAAAGATCAAATGGCATTATTAGATATGCTAACGCAGCCATTAATGAAACTCTTACTTGTGCTGGAGTATAAGGATCTAAAGCCAATTCCAAAACTTCTAGGGCAGGCTTGGCAATTGTTCTCCCAGCTTTAATAAGAATGTTGATAATGATATTCTCATCAAATGTTGAACTTTCTAAAACTTCGGCATCATATATTTTTTCTTGATTTTTGTAATTCTCTTTCATCTTTATAAACGAAATTTAAAATTTTTGGTCTTTAAAATTTTAGCTAATACTATCAACCAATCCATTTTGTATTCCCGTTTTTCTAAGTTTTCTTAAAGCACGTTGAACAACTTGTCGGCAATATTCTCTGCTACAGCTCATATGTCTAGCCACTTCAGCTAAAGTTCTCCATTCATTTGAGCCGTCTAAGCCAAATCTTAGGCTTACTATCTTTCTTTCTTTTTCAGTTAAATTTGCTTTATCTAATAACTTCCAAGCAGAGGCTGTCCTCTCGGCTAATTCAGCTAACTCCATTGGAGGAGTTTGATCACTTGGAAGAATATCAACTAACTCTGAAGGATCTGACTTTGATTTAACAGTACCTTGAAGACTGACAGTAATACTCCTCAATTCACAAGAGAGGAGTTCATCAATTTCCTCTTTAGTTATTTTCATTTCTTCAGCCAGTTCAGCGCTATTAGGAGGAATACCTTTAAGTTGCATAAGCTTTGATTTCGCTGATCTTAATTTTGTAAGTTTTTCATTTATATTCACTGGTATTCTAATGGTCCTACTTTGAGTTGATAATGCTCTATTTAATCCTTGCCTGATCCACCAATAAGCATAGGTGGAAAATCTGTGCCCCCTAGAGGGATCATATTTTTCTACAGCTCTTGTAAGGCCTAAAGTTCCCTCCTGAATTAAATCCAACAATTCTAATCCCTTCCCTTGATATCTTTTAGCAAGATTCACAACTAATCTTAAGTTGGCTGTTATCATCTCATTTTTTGCTTTTTCACCAATTCTGATCTTCTTTTTTTCATCTTCTGAATATTCACAAGCAGCGCCTTTACCACCTGCCTCTTGACATCTATTGACAAGCATTACCATCTCTTGGACTTTTCTGCCCATGGTGAGTTCTTTTTCGGGAGTCAAAAGTTGATGGCGACCAATTTCACCAAGAAAATCGCTTAATGAACTCACGATTTACCTCGTTGTGGATATATTTAACTTATAGTCAATTCAGTAATAAGCCATACATGTAATAATTAATTAATAATTAATTAATAATTAATTAACAATATATTAATTAGCTTATTAACATTTTTTTTAATATTTAGGTAAAAATTATAAATTCAAAATTTTAATTATTTATTTTTTTTCTTGATTCTAGAACTGCAAGTATATCTCTCCAATGAACTCCTTTATACATAAGGGCTACTTGCAGATGATAAATTAAATCAGCAGCTTCATTTGAGATTGAATTTTTATCATTATCTTTGCAAGCCATTATAAATTCTGCAGATTCCTCTCCAATTTTTTTCAGAATAGTATTACTGCCTTTTGTTAATAAATGATTTGTGTAACTTTTTTCTGATGGATTTATTGACCTTTCGTTAATTGTATTAAATAATTCGGAGCAAATATTTGAAAAGGGAGTTGTTTTTTTCTCTTTTTTATGATTTTGATTAATTTGGATTTCGTTGAAAAAACAACTTTTTTCCCCAGTGTGACATGCTCCTGAACCATTTTGTTCAATCAAAAGGATTAGCGCATCATTATCGCAGTCGAATCTTATCTCTTTGAGTATTTGGGTACTTCCGCTTGTAGCTCCTTTTCTCCAAATTTCTGATCTTGACCTGCTCCAGTAATGAACGTTTTTGGTTTCAAGTGTCATTGTCAACGATTCTTTGTTCATCCAAGCAAGCATAAGAATTGATCCGTCAAGCCAATCTTGTGCTATTGCAGGGATTAATCCATAATTATCAAAGCGTAGATCTTCTATCGAAAAATTAGTTGAATAAGTCATTATTTTCGTTATGTTAAATCCTACTAATTGTGTTTTATTAAAAATTATCCTAACAGTTAATTGATGTATATTCATTCTTTGAAATTTTCATGCAGCAAAAGTTACGAGGATTTTCCCTGTTCACACAGGCAATGGCGCCATGAAGGCCACTGCAGATTTGTGCATGGATATTCAAGATCATTCACCTTTTGGTTCACTGCAAAAAAGTTAGACCTAAATGGTTTTGTTGTGGATTTTTCAAGTCTAAAGCCTCTAGAAAATAGATTAAAGGATCAATTTGACCATACTTTTTTAGTAAATAAAGATGATCCTTTGTTGAATTACTGGGAAAAATTACATGACTTAGATGCTTTAGATCTAAGAATTATGGATAATGTTGGAATGGAGTTCACTTCTGAATTGATTTGGAGATGGGCTAATGAATACTTGCAGGACAAGGATAAGGGTAGAACCTGTTGTTGGAAAACAGAATCAAAAGAAAATAAATCTAATAAAGCAAGTTATGAGCAAATTCCTGATTGGTTCAAAACTTAGATTAAAGTTGGCAAATTTCAAGCCATCTAGAATTCTTTAATTTAGATCTTTAATCAACAATTATCTCTCCATTAACCAAATAAATATTAATTTCGTCTTTATTAAGGTAATGATTATTCAATATATTATTTGAAATTTTTGTCTCAATTTGTTTTTTAATAATTCTTTTTAAAGGCCTCGCCCCATAGGCATAATCGAAACTATTTTCGACAAGGTGGCTAATCGCCTCATCCGTAATTTTTAATTTTAAGTTTTTTTTGTTAAGTCTTTTTTCTAAATTTTGAAGCTGGATTTTTGCAATTTCTTTTATGTTTTTTAATTCTAAATTATTAAAAATAACTATTTCATCAAGTCGATTTAAAAACTCAGGCTTGAAAAATTTTTTAAGTTCATTATCTACAATTTTTTTAATTTCATCTGTATCTTCTTTTCTAACTGATAAATCATTAATTGATTGACTACCTAAATTACTTGTGATAACGATGATTGAATTTTTGAAATTGATTGTACGACCTTGCCCATCAGTAATAATTCCATCATCTAGAACTTGTAAAAGAATATCTAAAATATCTTTGTGTGCTTTTTCTATTTCATCTAAAAGTATCAACGAATAAGGATTTTTCCGCACTGCTTCAGTTAATTGTCCTCCAGATTCGAAACCTAAATATCCAGGGGGCGCACCTATAATTTTGCTTACTGAATGCTTTTCCATATATTCAGACATATCTAATCTTGTAATTGAAGAAGTTGAATCGAATATAATTTTGGCTGTTACTTTACTCAGCTCTGTTTTCCCAACACCAGTTGGACCTAAAAATAGGAAACTGGCTAATGGCTTGCTTGGATCATTTAGACCAGTCCTCGATCTCTTAATGGAATCTGAAACAGCCCTAATTGCATTATCTTGACCAATAATTTTTTCTTTAAGGATTGACTCGAGGCTCAAAAGTTTATCTTTTTCTGACTGGTTTAAGTTCTGTACTGGAATAGAGGTCCACTTTGAGACCACTTCTGCAATATCATCAAAAGTAACCTCTTGCCTTAAAAGACTTGTCTCTCCGTTTTTCTGAGAATTAACTAGACACTCACTTTTTTCTTTTAATTTTTTTTGTAAAGAATTTAAAGTTCCAAATTCTAATTCTGCTGCCTTGTTGAGGTCAAAACTCCTTTTGGCTTGATCTATTTGCAATTGAACAAATTCAATTTCTTCTTTTATGGTGCTAATCTCATCAATTTCATCTTTTTCTTTTTTCCATTTAGCGCTTAATTCTGCCTGTTTATCTTTGAGGGATAAAAGTTCATTGTTGATTTTTTTTAATCTTTCTACAGAAAAATCATCTGTTTCTCTTTTTAAAGATAATTTTTCCATCTCAAACTGCAGAACTTTTCGATCAATTTCATCAATTTCTTCAGGTTTGGAAGTTATGACCATATTTAATCTTGAGGCTGCTTCATCGATTAGATCTATTGCTTTGTCAGGAAGAAATCTATCGTTAATATATCTTTCGCTAAGGTTTGCAGCTGCAACTAAAGCATTATCAGAAATTCTCACACTATGATGTACTTCGTACCTTTCTCTCAATCCTCTTAATATTGATACAGTATCATCTATTGAAGGAGCATCAATTTTTATTTTCTGAAATCTTCGTTCTAGAGCAGGATCTTTTTCTATATTTTGTTTATGTTCAATAATAGTTGTAGCACCAATACATCTAAGTTCTCCTCTTGCAAGCATTGGTTTTAATAGGTTGCTCGCATCTAAAGAACCTCCGCTAGCACCAGCTCCAACAACTGTATGAATTTCATCAATAAAAAGAATGATTTTCCCGTCTGATTCCTTAACTCTCTTCAGGACATTTTTTATTCTTTCTTCAAATTCTCCACGATATTTCGCCCCAGCTATAAGTGAACCCATATCTAATGAAATTAGTTGCCTATCTTGTAAGGCAGAAGGCACATCGCCATTAATAATTCTTTGAGCCAACCCTTCAACAATGGCCGTTTTACCAACCCCAGGTTCTCCAATAAGAACCGGATTATTTTTTGTTCTTCTACTCAGTATTTGAATTGTTCTTCTAATCTCTTCATCCCTTCCTATAACTGGGTCTAAAATTCCATCTCGTGCAGATTGAGTTAGATCAGTACCATATTTTTCCAAAGACTCAGTAGAAGTATCAAATTCGTTTTTTAATGCTGGATCTGACTTCATTTTCTTTATAGTTTCAAGAAATTCTGGAATGCCTTTTTGATTTAAAATTTGAAATCCATAGTTATTATCATAAGTCAAACCGTAAACTAAGTGTTCTGTTGATATCACTACATCATTTAAAGTATTTTTAATATCATTCGCTTTCAAAAATACTTTGTGAAGAGTATCACCGATATATAAATTATCTTGTTTGTTTTTCATTTTTGCCTTCAAATTTAATGAAGACATTATTTCTTTCTCAATTTCTTTGATATTTACATTATTATTTTTTAAGATTTTTTTTGTAAGGTTATCTTGTTTTATAAGAGCTAAAAATAAATTGTCAGAGTCTACGTTTTGTTGATGATTTTTATAGGCAATTTCTTTGGCCAAAATAAAATAGCCCCAAGCAGAATTTGAAAATTCGCTTGGGACTATTTTCATCAATCAAAATATAATTATGACTGTAGTTAATATTAAGTGAAAATGTACTTAAATATTAAAAGGTTTATTCAACAATAACTTTACCTACCATTCCAGCTCCTCTATGAGGCTCGCAATAGTAATCATAAGTTCCTGCAGTATCAAATGTTTCTTCCCAAGACTCTCCTGGAGCAAAAGCCAAATCTGCATGACTTAATTCCTCATGTCCATCAAAAACAGCATTATGAGGAGCTAATTTGTTATTGACGAATTTAACTGTATCACCAGTACTAATGGTTACTGTACTTGGTTCAAATGCAAGCATTCCAGCATCCGTTCCAAGTTTCACTTCAACAGTCTTAGCTGAAACTGATGAAATTCCTAGACCTAGAGTTAAAACTATTGCGAATAACCCTGCAAAGATTGAACGTAACATAATTTAAATTTACTTATTTATATATATTACAAGGCTTTGGGAGCCTAACTGTGAGAATTTTAATTGTTATTACAGCTTGGTAACTTTGATAACCTTAAAATATCATTCAGTGACTTTGCATAACTTTTAAGTTTGAAAGTCTCTGGATTAGTGATGGGGACATGATTAAAGTCATATTTCTTGATACTGAAGCTATCCCAAGCGGTAGTTTGGATGGGAAGAATTCTTAATAATATTTTTAGAATTTTTTTTGTAAGAGGTATAGCAAAATATCTTCTCATATTATTTCTTTTTAAAAGTGTAATTATGGCATGGTCAATTGAAATAAATTTTTGACCTAGGACAAATTTTCTAAAGCCTTTGTATTGCTCTTCTTTATAATTTTTGATTAGAAACCCACAAATTTGAGCGATATCATTTGCGTGTATAAAGTGAAATTTAGAATCCAGTTTTAAAAATCTTGCTATCCAAAGCCATTTTTCAATCTCTTTCAATCCACTAGTTAAATAACTCACAGGATATTTACTTTTTATTCCAAGATTTCCTCCGAAAACCAAGGTAGGGAAAACAGCGAAAGTTTTTTCTGCAAATGTGCTTTCTCTAAGTCTCTTGAAACATTCATATTTTGTTTGAATGTATTCTGTTCCATAAATCAATGATTCCCTCATTAATTCTGTTTGGGTATCAAGAATGCTAGCTGTTGAAAAATAAATAATTTTTTCTAACTTGTCAATATCAACCATTTCAAGTAATCCTTCAAAAGCTTTAATGTTTACTTCATAGGCTCTTCTTGGATCTCCCCAAGCTGTAGCAGTATGTATTAGGTAATTAATTTGACTAATTTCTTTTTTATACTTACTTGATTCCCTGATATCACACACCATTAGCTTGACTTTTTTATTTTTTTGAACAGAAATTGGCAACTTACTTTTGTCTCTTACCATGAGATAAAGCCTGAATTTTGTGTTTTTTAAAAACCAATCAACTAAATATTGGCCAACACATCCATTCGCACCTGTTATTAATAAGTTTTTATATGCCAAGACTTTGACTAGTAAGCGAGTTTTTTCCCATGTTCAAAAAATGTTTGAGCATTTTCTTCTGGAGTCCCAGGTAAAATCCCATGACCCAAATTAAGAATATATTTCCTGTCTTTAATTTTATTGAAAGTATTATCTATCCTTTCTTTTATTGATTCTTTGTTTCCGAATAAAATGCCAGGATCAACATTACCTTGAATTCCTATTCCACTAGGGATTCTTCTACAAGCCTCTTCAATATCTACTGTCCAGTCTAATGAGATTATATCTACTCCAGTTTTTGCCATTCTTTCTATGACACCAGCACTTCCTGAAATATAAAGAATAACTGGTGTTTCAGGGTATTCCGCTTTTACAATGTCAACAACTTTTTTTTGATACGGCCCAGCAAAGATATCGTAATCTTGCGGACTTAGTTGGCCTGCCCATGAATCAAAAATTTGTACTACTTGCGCTCCAGATTTTATTTGATATTTAAGATATTCACCAATAGATTTTGCAAAATGATCAAGAAGTTTATGTAGTAAATCTGGTTCTTTAAAAGCCATTGATTTTATTAAAGAATAATTTTTACTGCTTTTACCTTCAACTACATATGCAGCGAGAGTCCAAGGTGCACCAACAAAACCTAAAACTGTTGCCTCATTATTTACATCTTTTTTTAGTGAAGAAAGAACTTGTCCAACAAAACTTAAACTCTCACTTGGATTTAATTCTTTTAAATTTTCTATCTGGTTAAAAGTTCTTATTGGGTCCTCAATTATTGGACCTTTACTTTCTATTATTTCAAAATTTATACCCATCCCTGGAAGTGGTGTGAGAATATCTGAAAAAAGGATCACACCATCGGGTTTGAAAGCATGAAAGGGCTGCATTGAAATCTCATATGATAGTTCTGGATTTTCAGACCTCTCTCTGAAACTTGGATAACGCTCCCTTAAATCTCTATAGATTTTCATATATCTTCCTGCTTGCCTCATCATCCAAACTGGAGGCCTATTCACTTTTTTACCTAGTGCGGCAGAAAGTAGTAGTGGTAAATTTTCACCCATTTTTCAATTCAATATGTTTTTTAAAAAAAAAATTTTAAAATTCCAACTTAAAAATCCTACAATGCAAAGCAGAGCAAAAGCGTTATATGAACATTTATATGAAGCACTAAGTTAAATGAGCCTTCTTATTTTTTTGATTGATGTTTGAAGATACTCACGCTTAATGGGGGCAAAGCAAGTTCTAGAGCATTTTGATAATCATGAATATTGTAATTTATAGTTTCTTTACCTCCCATATTTCCTTTATTACTGCCTCCATATCTCGATCCGTCTGAATTAAATATCTCCTTATAAAATCCTTCTACAGGAACGCCTACTTTATATGACCCATGAGTATTAGGTGTGAAGTTGGCAACTATAACAAGCCACTCATTGGTATCGTTTTCTCTTCTCATAAAACTTATTACTGAATTAGATTTGTCATTACAATCAATCCATTGGAATCCGTAAGGATCAAAGTCGTTTTTCCATAACGCTGGTTCATTTTTATAAAGTACGTTTAGGTCATCAATCAAGTTTCTGATACCTTTATGAGGTTCAAATTCTAGTAACTCCCATTGAAGATCATCCCAAACATTCCATTCTTGCCTTTGTCCAAATTCCATTCCCATAAATATCGTTTTTTTACCAGGGTGGGTCCACATATAAGTTAGTAAAGCTCGAGTATTTGCATATTTCTTCCAGTCATCGCCAGGCATTTTATGCAAAAGATGACTTTTCCCATGGACAACCTCATCATGACTAAGAGCAAGCATAAAGTTCTCTGTGTAGTTATATGTTATGGAGAAAGTTACGCTATTTTGATGGAATTGCCTAAACCAAGGATCTATCTCAAAATAATCGAGCATATCGTGCATCCATCCCATATTCCATTTCAAATTAAATCCTAACCCTCCCATGTCAGTTGGTTTGGTTACCATTGGCCAAGTTGTTGATTCTTCAGCGATAGAAAGTACACCTGGGAAATGTTGGAAAAGTACATGATTAGCCTGTTGAAGAAATTTAACGGCTTCTATATTTTCATTCCCACCATTTTCATTTGGTATCCATTCTCCATCTGGGCGTAGATAATCTCTATAAAGCATTGAAGCTACAGCATCTACTCTTATGCCATCAATATGAAATTCTTCACACCAATAAACGAGGTTGGCAACTAAAAAATTTCTTACTTCGTTTCTGCTGTAATTAAATATTAGGGTTCCCCATTCTTTGTGTTCGCCTATGCGTGAATCTCCATGCTCATAAAGATGACAACCATCAAAAAATGCTAAACCATGCTTATCTTTTGGGAAATGACCAGGTACCCAATCAAGAATTACGCCTATGCCCTCTTCATGACACTTATTGACAAACGCTCTAAATTCATTTGGAGTACCAAATCTACTTGTTGGTGCATACCAGCCTGTAACCTGGTATCCCCAAGAACCATCGAAAGGATGTTCAGATATTGGCATTAATTCAATATGAGTAAATCCTCTCTGCTTTACATAAGGAATGAGTTTTTCGGTTAATTCAGGATAAGTTAATAATCTTGTTCCAGGTTTTAAATCTGCAGCAGGAACAGGCTCTCTAGGATTCCCATTGTCTTCAAGATATTTATTATCTGTTGATTCATGGAGCCAACTTCCTAAATGCATCTCATAAACTGAAATTGGCTTGTTAATTTGACTAGAGGAGTCTCTATTCGTAATCCAAGAACTATCATTCCAATTAAAGTTTTTCAATTTTGAAACTATTGATCCATTTTGAGGTCTAATTTCATGAAGAAAACCGTATGGATCAGCTTTCTCATAAATATGACCTTGTTGTGTTCTTATTTCATATTTATATGTGTCTCCCTCTTTCATTGTGGGCATGAATAGTTCCCAAATTCCCCCTAATCTTTTTTGCATTGGATGATGTCTTCCATCCCAAGAATTTATATCTCCAATTATTGAGATTGATTTTGCATTTGGAGCCCATATGCATAACATCACTCCTTTTTGATTCTTTTTTTCAATGAGATGTGCTCCCATTTTTTCCCAAATATGATGATGGTTACCTTCTGCAAAAAGATGCCTATCAACTTCTCCCATCCACTCTTCTTTGTATGACCAGGGGTCATGTTGTGTATGCTTGATCCCTCCTCGCGAAATATTTATTTCATAATTAAAGTTTGGATTTTCAGGCAGGATTGCTTCAAAAAGCCATTTATGGTTTATTCTTTCCGCCTTATAGGTTTTATTTTTAAAATTTATTTTAACTTCGTCCGCTTCAGGCATCCATACCCTTATTACCCATTGATCTTCATAAAAATGAGGACCTAATATTTTTAATGGATTATCATTGCAACAATTTTCTAGGTTGATAGCTTCTGATTTAATCCAGTCTGCTTGAATTGTCTCGATCATGACTGGTAGATATTAAGGATTAATGATATCAAATGATTAACCAAAAAAATAATTATTTATTAAAAAAAAGAGTTCATTTTCATAAATGTTTTATTAAGGCTAAAACTTAGAGTAATAATTCTATGATTTGCCGAAGGAGCTCCAAAATTGTCCTCCCCAAATCCAGGATTTACTCCAATTGCTGGATAAGCTGCTGCAGAAATAGATAAGCGAAGCTTGCTGCCCTTAACCAAACAAATATTTGTTGGCTGCATTGTTATTTGATAAGTGCATTCACAATTTATTTTGGAGTTTTTAACCCTTAAGAATCCTGTTGAAAATTGATTCACTTTCTCATCTCGTTTTTCAACTAGAGACAAAGCAAGGCAAATATCGAAATTGGGCTGATCACTTTTTACAGTAATTTCTAATGTGGGAACTCCTTTAAAATATTGCTCCTCTTCAAAAGAATTGGTTTGAAAAACACCTACATCAAGTCGTTTATCAATAATATTTCTATTAAACTTTCCAGGATTTGGACCCAAATGACCACCGTCAGATGGCGTAGGTCTCCATGGGTCATTAACAATTGTGAACCATCCTGATCCCTTTGAATTTATGATTAGACTTCCATCTTCAACATCTACATTTGCTATGCCATCACTCTTGAGTCCAAAAATAAATTCAGGGTGAAATTTATTATCTAATTCGTCCCACTTTTTTAGTGAAATATTCCATATTTTCTTTTCATTTTTAGTGTCCTGAGAATAAAAAATTTTATCTGTTTTTAAATGTTTATCAAAAAATTTTAATAAAGAGTCTTGTGATCCTTCCCACCAATTTAGATGTGTCGCATTCCCAATGATAATATCAGGACTTCCACCAGCTTTTTTAGATTTTTTATAAAGATCAAAAGCACCTTTTAGATGTGGATCCCAAAGACCTCCAATAATTAACATAGGTTGTTTAATCCATTTTGAAATTGGCTCATATTCTTCAAAGGAGCAATCATTCCTAAAATTTTTAAGCCATAGCAAAACAAAATTATTAGGATCATATTTTTTTAAAATATCAATTCCTTCCCTTAAATAACTTTTATTTTCTAAAGATAATCTTATCTTTTCCCACTCAAACAATTTATTTTCTCTTTTCATTTTTAGTGCTGCGAGTTGAAGTCCCCATGCAATATTGTTATGCCACCAATATGCTCCTCCATCTGAGCACCAATGATCCTTAATATTCATCCCAGTCATTGCTGGAGATAAACAATCGGGCGGCTTTGAATTTAATTCACCAGTTAGTTGAGTAAATCCTTGATATGAAAAACCATATAAGCCAAGTTTTCCATTGCATTCTTTTAGAGACCTTACCCATTCATGTGTTTCTGAAGTATCACTGGCTTCTTGTTTGAAACCATTAAAAACTCCTTCAGAAGCCCCCATTCCTCTAACATCTTGAATTATTACCATATAACCTTTGGAAGCCCACCATTCGGGGTGAGAATATGTAATTGTTGAAGCTATTTCCTTACCATAAGGTTGTCTCATTAATAATGTAGGCCATGGCCCATTACCATTAGGCAGCCAAATACGTGAGCTAAGTTTGACTCCATCTCTAAGTATTAGAGACTTATCAAACCACCTTGAACCAAACATTTAAGCTTCAAATAATATCTGGACAGTGCAGTCCAATGACGTAAATAGAAAAGATTTCTGCGTTAACAGGAGTTAGCTTATTTCGTTTTGATACATAGTCTATAGCTTCGTTTTCACTCGCGGAAACACCTTTTGAATTCAGCTCTCTAAACTTATTACATATATTTTTAGCTTCGCCGGGATTCTTTTTTACACTTTCTAATAAGTTTGATTGACTAAAAACAGGATATGAAGAGAAGGGAAATAAAAATAAAAAGAATAAGAAAAATTTCATTATTAATTAATTTTTTTTAATTCTACAATAAAAATTTTTTTTAACCAAGATTTCAATAAGATTTATAGACTTGCTTAGCTCTTTTAATCCATTGTTTTAAGAGAGCAAAAGTTATCTCCGACTCAGTTTTTACTCTAAGACTTCTTTCTAATCTACCTATTTTGGCTTCTAACTCGTACGGCGTAGATAGTGATAATGATTTAATAGATCCAATACCGCAATGTAAAAGAAGATTTGCTTCTGGTGGTGAAATTTCAACTTCTTTTTTAAAAATGGCAATAGCTCTTATTTTCTTTAAATTATTTAATGTACATAGTGGAGATTTCTTTTGAATCTCATTTAGGTCAAATTCTGATAGATTACTTAATTTTTCAAGGTCAACTAGATTGTTTTTAAGAAAAAAGGATTTTTCATGTCTAAAGTTAGTAGGAAAATAATCTAAAAAGGTTTTGCTTCCCATTTTTTCGGAGACTAATTCATTGTGACATTTTTCTGAATTTCTCCTATTACCACAGGCTTACTTATCCCATCTGAAATTTTTTCAAGTTTTCTTATCTTTATTTTTACGTTTGCACCCGACCTGCTACCTTTCTTAAGATTTTCTGAAAGTTGCTTTAGAGTTGGTTCAATATACTCCTCCTGGAAGTCATCATCTGCTTTAGCAATAATCAAATCGAAACCGTTGTCATAAACAATTGGAACATATTTTGCACCTTCTATTACTACATTTTCAGTGTAACTTTGTATAAATGCCCAACTGCTTAAAGAAAGTAATAATGAGAAGATTGTTGCTCCTATTATTCGAAATTTAAAACCAAAATTTAATATAAAAGCTGCTATAGCGCAAATAAATAGGAATATGCCCAAGAATCCAAAAATTTTGGGAGTGTTCTCTAATAGTTCAAAAAAAGACATTTACTGGCTTTGACCTAATTAATTTCTTATATTTTGTAAGCCTACTCTATTTTTGGGTTCTAACTTGAAAAAAATTAGATCTCTAAATCTAAATGCAAAAATTCTATTAGTAGGTATTATTGTGTCCTCAGGATTTTTAGGCACCTTTTTATTAAATAATCTTTTAAGAGATAACTATAATTCTAGGAAATCGGAACTCGAAGATAGAGTTGAGAATTTTTTAAATAAAAAGGTTTCTTTAGGTGACTATTCCGGGATAAGATTTCTAGGTTTTTCTTTGGGGAATTCAAAAATTACTGATGAAAAAAATCGAGATTCTTTAATTAAAGCTAAAAATGTGTATGTAGGGATTATGCCTTTAAGATCTTTTTTAAAGCAAAAATGGGTTGTAAAAATAACACCTTCCAAAACTGAAATAAATATAGATAGAGATTTTTTTAAAAGTGATGAATCATATAAAAAATCTCGAAGCACAAAAAAATTAAAATCAAATTATGAATTGAATTTAAACTTAAATAATTATTCTAATTTAAGGCTTAAAAATTTAGGATTAAAAACAAAGGTAAAAGGTAATTTTATATTCAATTCCATTGATAGAAAAATCATTGCAAATATAAGTTCTAAATTTGACGGAAAAGGTTTTTTAAAATTTAAATTTAATACGAAATTAAATAATGACTTTTTAAGGCTTGAGTTATTTTCAAGGGGATTAGATCTTAAGAACACACAATATAATATTGGTAGCAGAAAAATTAGTCTTAAGAGTGGAAAATTTAAATCTAACTTTAAATTTATCAAATCACCAAAGAGAACATTTTGCGAAGGAAGATTTTCTTTAAATCAATTAGAAATAAATTCGGAAGCTTTATCGGAGAATATAAATTCAAATTCAACTAGGTTTTTTTGTAAAGATAATAATTTAATAGGAAGCTCAGGAAACTTAAATTATGGAACTTTATTATCCAATTTTAATATTAATATTCCATTAAACGAAACCTCTAATAAAATTGAGCTTCAAGGCAGCATTGGATATATTAATAGTCTTAATCCAGATATTAAATTATCAGGTAATATTCCTTACTGGTTTGATAAGAGAGGAATTAATTTTGGAAATATAGATTCAACCTTTGATATAAATAGAACTCAACTATCTAACTTAAATATTTTCAGAAAAAATAATATAAGTGGTTTTGTTACTGCTAATGGAGAATTAAAAGGAAAAATTAATGATCCCAATATTTCTATAAACTTTAATGTTGATTATCCTAATTATAAAGGTATTCGTATTAGAGAAATATGGGAAGGGAATATTAAAAATAATAATAATAAATACCAATTAAATATGAAGAATAGATATTCTCCAATACCTTCATTTCTTTCTATTAAATTTGATTCTAATCTAAAATTAGATAATGTAGCTTTCAGTAGAGTTTTTAACTCTAATAAAGGGAGTATAGAAATAGTTAAAGAGAATAGTAATTATATTTGGAGAGCTGATAATTTTCCTCTTGATGAGCTTGAATTATCTTTAACTAATAATCAATTCGATAGAATTAAAGGAATTATTAATGGACAGGGATCAATATCTTTAGACCAATCTATCCTTGATGGGCGGTTGGCTTGGAGTTCGGGTAAATATAGAAATATAAAGTTGGCAAATTCATTATTTGATTTTAGCTTTAAAGATAATTCTTTTTATGTTAACTCCTCATTATATCCAGTCGACGGGGGAATTATTGAGGTTGAATATGACTCAAAAAATAATAATTTAATTAATTTAGACTTTTATAATATAAGTACTAGTTGGACGATCCTAACTGCCATTGATATTTTTAATTTTGAAAATAAACAAGTTATTCCAACAAAAAAATCTAATATCTTGGATGATTTGGAAATAAATAAAGATGATATTTCATTTAAAGAGAGGATCGATTTTATAAATAATTTTATCGCCGAGAATAATGCGTTAGGAGACAAATTTAACTTGAAAAAATACTTTAGTAAATTTAGAAGTAGATATAATGGGAAAATAAATATTAAAGGAGATAGACCACAAAACTACAAAATAAATGCAAAATTAAATGGCTACCTTAATACCTCTAGAGATGATTACAAAAAAAATAAAGACGAATTCTCTGTAGATTTGGAAGGAGGAATACTAAAAGGTGAAGGTTCTTTAAGGATTAAAAAAATGCCTTTAAGTGTTGCAAATATCTTTTTAAATCAGCCAAAAGACTTTCAGGGAAATATGGATTTGGATTTATCTTATAATCTTGATACAAAATCTTTTTCTAGTGAAATTTCTTCCAATAATACATCAATAAAAAATAATAAATTAGTTTTTGATAAAGGAAAAATTCAATACAGCAGTTCTAATTTTGTTGTTGATTTTGCCTTGTTATTAAATGAATCTGAAATACCTACTATTATAAATGGCTTAATACCAATAAATAAAACTGATAAATTAGGCCTTAGATTAATAGGAAATGGAAAAATTATTGAATTAATAGATATTTTGGCAGAAGACTACTTTACTTTTGAGAAAGGTGATGTAAATCTTAGAATGATAATAAAAGGTACTAGAAATAAACCTATATTAAATGGTTTTGTAGTAATAAAAGATTCTGAAATTGATCTTTATAAAAATAAAATAAAAGATATTAATAGTTCGATAATTTTTGATTTTGATAATTTAGAGATTAAAACTTTAAAAGCAAAAACCGAAAATTCAGGAAATATTTTTATAAAAGGTTCTTTACCCTTTTATAGTAAAAATGATTTAGGGAAGTTAGGGATTAATTTGATAACAAATAAATTTAATTTAAAGACGGATAATTTGGATTTTTTAATAGACTCAGAAATAGACTTAAATGGATCATTTGAAAAACCTGTTTTGGGAGGTAATCTATCTCTTAATAATGGATTCATCAATTTTAATATTGCCAATCAAAATAATAAGGTAGATAATATTAAACAAAAAAATGATAAAAAGGATTGGCCAGAACTCTATTGGAATAAGAATAAAAATATTGAAATAATTTCAAATGAATCAATTCTGAATTCAGTTCTTCTAGGGGAAACTTTGCCAAATTATTTAGATAACTTGAGTTTTAAAAATCTTAAATTAAAACTAGGTCCAGAATTTATAGTTCAATACTCAAATATTTTTAAAGCTCATCTAGAGACAAAATTAGATTTAGAAATCAAGGGAGGTGTTGGAGATGATCTAAATGCAAGAGGATGGATTTATTTAAAGAAAGGTACAGCTAATTTATATACCACCCCCTTTAAACTCGATAAAAACAAGGAAAATTTTATTTTGTTCGCATCAAGAAGTGGGGTAGTTCCATTAATAAATCTTTCTCTTGTAAGTAGAGTCCCAGATTCAATAATACCTATAAATCAAAATAATCAAGATACAAATATTTCTGGTGATTTAGGTGTAGATAATACAGGTGGAATTGGTTCATTTGGGATTGGCAATACGAGGTTAATTAGAATTGAGGCCTCTTATGAAGGATTTTTAGATCAGTTGTCTTTCGAGGATGAAAATAAAAAAATCCAATTAAGAAGTACCCCTAATTACACTAGATCACAAATTATTGGTTTGATTGGAGGTAATTCAGCAAATTTGATTAATAGAGCATTTATTTCTCAGATTAATAATGCGGATGCTTTTAGTGAAAAATTTCAGTTTTCTTTGTATCCAGCCTTAATAGAAAAAAATAATTCTTTAAATAATATTTTTTCTGATGAAAATGTAGATTTAAATAATGTTAATGAGTCAACTTCTAATAAAGGCATATCCTCTCAAGAATGGGTTGCAGAAATAGGTTTTGATATTACTGATTCTATAAATTTCTCTGTACAATCTATTCCCGGTAGAGATGATTTGCCTCCTACGGGCATAATTACCTTACAAGTCGATCCAAACAATAAAATAATTGACAAAAACTTAGATTTAGAATTATTAGGTTCTTCTGATTCTAATGGAGATTGGAAGAGTCAATTACAATTATTCTATAGATATTAATTCACAAACATAATCGCTTTTAAAATAGTTTTTCTGACCTATTATTTATTAATAAAATAAATAAATAAATATGGAAGATATTTTTGAAGTTCCTCAACCAGGAAAAGATCTTTTAGAAAAAGCTCATCAAGTTCGTCTGGCTTCAATAAAAATTAGTCAAGCTGAAAATAATAATAGAATTAAAGCCTTAAATTTTATGGCTGATTATCTAGAAAAAAATACTAAACAAATTTTAGATGCTAATAATGAAGACTATATAAAAGCAGAAAAGAAAGGTATTTCTAACGCTTTGCTCTCTAGATTGAAGTTATCAAAAGAAAAATTAAATTCAGGAATTGAAGGAGTAAGAAAAGTTGGGGATTTGGCTGATCCTGTGGATCAAGTTCAAATTAAAAGAGAACTTTCCAAAGGACTGATCATAGAGAGAAAGACTGTACCTATAGGTGTCCTCGGGATTATTTTTGAATCAAGACCTGATGCTGTTATGCAGATTAGTTCTCTAGCAATAAGATCTGGCAATGGAGTTATTTTAAAGGGTGGAAGTGAAGCTAGTTCAACAAATACTGCAATAGTCAAAGCATTAAAAGATGGATTACACGAATCAGGCCTTGATGAAAATGCAATATGTTTACTTACAAGTAGGAAAGATAGTATGTCCATGTTAAATCTTGATAAGTATATTAATTTAATAATTCCTAGAGGAAGTAATGAATTAGTTAAATTTATTCAAGACAATACAAGAATTCCAGTGCTAGGCCATGCTGATGGAATTTGTCATTTGTTTGTAGATAATGAGGTAAATCTTGAGATGGCTTTGTCTGTGGCACTGGACAGTAAAATTCAATATCCTGCGGCGTGTAATGCTATAGAAACTTTATTATTGCATAAAGATATTGCACCAGCATTTCTTGAAAAGGCTATACCTTTATTTGATTCAAATAACGTTAAATTAGTCGGAGATAAAAAATCTGTAGAATTAGGTATACAGTATGAGGCTAGTTTAGAAGATTGGAAAACTGAATATTTAGATTTAATTTTATCAATAAAAATTGTTGACAATCTTGATGAAGCCATTACACATATTCAGAAATATAGTTCAAAACATACAGATGGAATAATTACTGAAAATTTAAGTACGGCTAATAAATTTATGAATGTAGTTGATAGTGCGGGTGTTTTTCATAATTGCTCAACAAGATTTGCAGATGGATTTAGATATGGATTCGGAGCTGAAGTTGGGATATCTACTCAAACTCTGCCCCCAAGAGGACCTGTAGGCCTAGAGGGTTTGGTTACATATAAGTATTTCCTTAAAGGGGATGGAAATATAGTTGATGATTTTTCATCTGGAAAGGCTGTCTTTACTCATAAGGATCTTTAGATTTTTTGAAGATGGAAACATTTTTACACATAGAGAATATCAAACTTTGGGCTAGAGTTGGTGTTCTTGAAGAAGAAAGAAGATTAGGACAACTTTTTAGTTTGGATATATTGTTATGGACTGATTTTGAAAAATGTACTTCAAATGATGATGTTACAAAAACAGTTGACTATTCAAAATTAGTTGAAATTTTAAAAAGTCAATCAAAGAAAATATATTGTTTCACAATCGAAAAATACTCAAATGAAATTTTAGAAATTATTGATGAGGAATTTAAGTTGTCCAAAATCAAAATCATTTTGACAAAATGTAATCCTCCAATTACTGGTTTTGATGGGAAGGTTTCAATCGTAAGAATTCTTGAAAAAAAGTAAAAGTTTTGGAAAAAAGAAATCCTATTATATTGATTCATGGTCTTTGGAATACTTCAAGTATTTTTTCTTCTATTATCAAAAAACTTGATGATATTGGCATTGAATATTTCGCCCCAACTCTTAAGCATTCATATGGAATGACTTCAATTCTGGATTTGACTAATAAATTAAACGAATTAATTTTAGAGAAATATGGTTTAGAAAAAGAAATAGATATTTTGGGATTTTCTATGGGAGGAATAATTGGTAGGTACTGGCTTCAAAAATTTAATGGATATAAGAGAACAAGAAGATTAATTACTATAGGTTCTCCTCACAAAGGAACTTTGATGGCTCAATTAATACCTAAATACCCTTTTAAAGGAATATCAGAAATGAAAATTAATAGTAAATTTTTGAGAGAACTTGCAGATAATGATTTTTTTCTTGATGAAATCGAGTGTATAAATTTTTTTACTTATTGGGATCTAATGGTTTTCCCAGGATGGTGGACAAACTTAAATTTTGGAAAAAAAATATCAGTAAAAGTATATAAACATAGAAATCTTGTAAGAAATAAATCTGTGGTTGATAAAATAATCGATGAAATAATTATGTAGTTCCAGATAGACCCAAGTGTCTTATTAAGGAATCTGTTTGCGGCTCTCTTCCCCTGAATAGTTTAAATATATCTAATGGAGGTAAGCTTCCACCCAGGCTAAGTATTGTATCTTTGAATTTCTTTCCTATTAACTTTAAATCTTCAGAGTTTTCTAGATCAGCTTCTTCGAACATTGAAAATGCATCAGCACTTAGAACCTCAGCCCATTTATATGAGTAATATCCTGCAGAATATCCGCCGGCAAATATATGACTGAAACAACAAAGAAATTGATCTTCTTGAATTGGTTCAATAACAGTAGTTTGCTTTGCAATTTCTCTTCTTATTTCATCTGCAGTTTTACCTTTATTTTTATCAATATTACTGTGTAATCTTAGGTCTGTAATCGCAAAATGAAGTTGTCTAAGTGTGGCCATACCACAATTAAAAGTTCTATTCTTAAGGAGTTTCTCAAAGTTTTCGTTGGATAATTTCTCTCCTGTTTGGTAATGTTTAGCAATATTTAAAAGTGTATTTTTATGGAAACACCAGTTTTCCATAAATTGACTTGGTAGTTCGACTGCATCCCATTCAACATTGTTGATACCAGCTGCTTGAGGAAGATTTACAGTAGTAAGCATGTGCTGAAGACCGTGACCAAATTCATGGAAAAGTGTTTGAACTTCCTCAAAACTCATTAAACTTGGTTTATTTTTTGATGGTGGAGTTTGATTGCAAACAAGATAAGCTACAGGGAGGGTATGCTTGCCTACATTATTTTTATTCAGGCATTCGTTCATCCATGCTCCAGGCTTTTTAGACTCTGGCCGTGAATATGGGTCAAGGTAAAAAGATGCTATTTTTTTTTCTTCTTTATCAAGGATATTAAAAAACAAGACGTCATCATTCCATTTTGGAGCTTGATTAGTTGCTTCGACGACTTTGATTTCAAATAACTTTTCGCTCAGTTTAAATAAACCTTTCAGAACATCATTTAATGGGAACCAAGGCCTCAATGACTCTTGATCCAAATTAAACTTTTCCTTTCTTAGTAGTTCAGACCAGTAGCTTACATCCCATGGCTCAATTTGCTCGGATTCTGGTAAACCATTAGATTTTGCAAACTTTTCAAGAATATCTAGTTCTAATTTGGCCTTTTTTAAAGCTGGTATTCTCAACTCCTCTAGTAATTTTTCTACATTTTTTATTTCCTTAGCCATTTTTGTTGAAAGACTCTTTTCTGCCCAACTTTCATAGCCAAGGATATTAGCTTGTTTAGTCCTAAGAGACAAAATCTCTTCAATGATTTGAGAGTTATCTTTTTCTCCTTTAGAAGCTCTTCCAACGGAGGCCTTGTAAAGTTTTTCTCTAAGATTACGGTTAGTGGCGTATGTCATAAAAGCTATGTAAGTTGGAGAATCTAAAGCCAATTTCCAAGGACCGTTTTTAGAATCAAATTGCCCATCTTTGTTGAGGAACTTATGAGCGGATTCCGCCATTGACTCAAGCACCCTTTCTGGAAGACCATCTACTTGAGATTTATCTTTTAAAATTAAAGACCAAGATTTCGTTGAATCATTAACATTATTGCTGAAATCAGTTGTTAATTTTCCTAGCTTTTTTGAAATAATATTAAATTCTTTCTGATCATTCTTTTTTAAAGAAATTCCTCGGTGTTCCATTTCAAGAATTTCTTTATCTAAAATTCTGTTTCTGACATTATCAAATTTGTTTGTGTTTTTTAGTTTTACTAGGGAATCATAAATTATTTTACTTTGTCCAAACATATCTCCCAAACTTATTATCTCAGGTAAAAATTTTGAATAAATTTTTCTAAGACTTTCAGAATCATTTACTGAATTTAGATGACCTATAACTCCCCAACTCCATCTAAGAACTTCATTTACTTCTATTAATGGATTTATAACTTTATCCCAATTTAAATCATTTTGAGTTAAAAAACTAGATAAATTATTCTCTATGGTATTGAAATCTTTACGAATTTTTTCTAATACAACTGGAAATTGATTATTGATATTTTCTGAAGTAAATTTTTTAAATTCTGGTAATTCTCCATATTTAAAAATTGAGGTATCCATTTATAAAAAAATTTAATTAACTAAAAGTGGAATCATACTTACTAATTTAGCTAAAGTTAGTTGCTGACTGAGAGCATTGGTTGAAGATTCGTATAAATTTATGGCTATTTTCGGCCAAAAACCTATTACCAAAGTAGGCAACAATAAACTGAAACCAATCGTCAATTCCCTGCCATTCATCTCTTTAACTGTTGCTAGTGCCGGAATTCTAGGGCCAAAGAATACTCTTCTACACATTGATAATAGATATATTGGGGTTAGAACTAAACCAATAGCTGCAATAAGAATCGTTATCGATCTAAAGATAGAGCTGAAGCCTTCTTGACTAGTGATTCCTAAAAATACAGTTATTTCACTGATAAAACCGCTCATCCCAGGTAGTGCTAGAGAGGCTAAAGAGCTTGCTAAGAAAAAAGCAAAAGTTATTGGCAAGACCTTAGCTAAACCGCCCATATTGGGTATCGAAAGGGTATTTGTTCTTTCATAAAATGAGCCCGTAACAAAAAACATAGCTGCAGCGATAAGTCCGTGGCTGATCATTTGTAGCATTGCTCCGCTTATCCCAAGAGCATCTACTGCTCCAATCCCTAATAAAACAAAACCCATATGACTGACTGAACTACATGCAATTCTCCTTTTGACATTATCTTGTGCAAATGCATTTAGTGCTCCGTAAATTATATTAATGATTCCTAGAATAATTAATGCAGGTGCAATTTGAAGATGTACTTCAGGTAATATTTGAACATTGAATCTTAGGAGAGCGTAGCCTCCCATTTTTAAAAGTATTCCAGCGAGTAACATAGATACTGGTGCATTAGCCTCTCCATGTGCATCGGGTAACCAAGTATGTAATGGAAAGATAGGAAGTTTTACTCCAAAACCAATTAAAAATCCTAAATAAGACAATAACGCAAGGCTTCCTGTTACATGTTTATTGGTTAAATCGGTAATATTTAAAGTGAAAGTATCACCACTCAAAGCAAGAGCTAATCCACTTATGAGTATTAATAAAGAGGCTAAAGCTGTATAAAGAATAAATTTTGTAGCAGCATATAATTTCTTTTTCCCTCCCCAAATTGCAATAAGAAGATATACCGGAACCAATTCAAGTTCCCATGCCAAGAAAAATAATAGAAAATCTTGAGAAAGGAAAACTAATGCTTGTGCTGATGCTTGGATTAATAAGAGAGCAAAATATAGATTAGATTTCTTCTTAATTTTCCAACTTGCGGCAGCTGATAAAAAAGTGATTAACCCACTTAAAGCTACTAAGGGAGCAGATAATCCATCTACGCCAAGAGACCATTCTAAGCCTATTGAGGGTAACCAGGAAGCTCTTTCTACCAGTTGCAAAGAGCTATCTGAAGTATTGAATTTTTGAAAAAGGACCCCGATTATTAGTAAAAAATCTATGAATAAAAAACTTAATGAGATATTTCTAGGGAGTGTATTTTCTTCTCCTTCTTTTGAATTCAAGAAAGGCATTATTAATGCCCCAATTAAAGGCAATAAAACAATAGATGATAGCCAAGGAAAAGATTCTAAATTCATTTATGGAATGAATAATTCTATTATTCTAGTTGAAGTTGTACTAGCTTGAGACTATAACATTAAAACTGCCTAAGTAAAACTACTTACCAGAGATAGTACTAAATTGGCTTCCTGCTGTTTGAACGTTTAAGAATGGTGCTCTGCTAGCTACACCTGACTTTTCCCATGCTTTTACCATCGCTTGACTAACATTTTTACCATTTTCTTTTTTACATAAAGCTAAGATACTTGGTCCAGCCCCACTAATTGCGCAGCCTAGAGCGCCAGCATTTAGTGCGGCATCTTTGACTTCTAATCCTCCTTTAATAAGTTTCCATCTGTAGGGTTCATGTAGCTTATCAAACATTCCCTCTTTTATAAGTTCCCCATTTCCTGCTTTCAGTCCATTTAGTAACAAAGTAAGTGCCCCCATATTTGTCACTGCATCAGATATAGGTACATTCCTAGGCATAACCTTTCTTGCTTCACTTGTGCTTAGACGCATAGCAGGTATAGCTACAACAGCTTTAATTGAATCGTGCCAATCACATCTAATGATTCTCCACCTCTGAGAGGCAGACCTTGCTGTCAAACAAAGCCCCCCCAAGAGAGAGGGGACTACATTATCAGGATGACCTTCTATATCAATGGCAAGTTCAAGGAGTTTTTCTTTGGACAATGGAGAGTTCATTATTGCATTTGCTCCTATTAGTCCAGCAACTATTGCTGTAGCACTGCTTCCAAGTCCGCGTGCAGGCGGAACTGCTAACTTAACTCTTGCTTCTAGTGCAAAAGGATCCATATTTGAACTTTCCCATACCTTTTGAGCTGCCCTAAATACTAAGTTTTCAGGTCCTCCCCTTAAATGATTACCATCTGTACTTTCCATTATTAAATCAAATCTATCTCCACCACCTTCAATTCTTGAAAAAATAAATTCATTATATAAATCTAATGCTGCACCAAGGCAGTCAAAACCTGGCCCCAAATTAGCTGTTGTGGAAGGTACTCTTACTATTATTTTTTTACCAACTTCAGGGATATACATTTTTTTTAGGTAGTTTTTTTAAAGCATTTTTGCTCTGCAGGCTGCACTAAAAAGGCCAAACTCTTCATCTAAAATCACATTTAGGGGTATTGTTTTAAGAATATCTTTTAATCTTCCCTTGTCGAAAAATTGTTTCATAAATAAATCTGATTTAAAGTTTTTGAAATGTTTGGGTGCGGTCCCTCCAGAAATCCATAACCCACCAAAACATAATTCTTGAAGAGCGATATCCCCCAATAAAGAGGCGTAAGCATCTAACCATATCCTCTCAACTTCATTCATTAGCTGATCTCCTTGATTTGAAAGATTGCAAATTTTTTCGGGCAGCTCTTTTCTCAAACTATCAGAAATTTTAATTTCTTTAAAAAATTTTTGTAGAGGATGGTTTTTGGCATCAGGTTTGCTAAGTCTCCATTCAGCAATTCTTGATAAACCAGAGCCGCTAACGATTCTTTCACAAGATATCCTCTCAATTTTAAGATAATTCTTAAGCCAAATTTTTAATTCCCATTCTAATTTAGACTTTGGCGAGTACTCAGCATGACCTCCTTCACTAGCTAAAACTTTTACCTTTTTCCCCGATATTATGCCTCTGGCAATGCCCAAACCAGTTCCCGCTCCAACAATGGCATGTAAATCATTATTAGCACTTTCAGAGTGCCCCCCATTTTGGATAGTAAAATATTGATTTTTTTTTAAATAAGGTATTCCATAAATTTGCACTGCAAAATCATTTATTAGCTCGCATTGTTCAAATTTAAATTTATTTTTTAATTTATTTCCTGAAATATTCCATGACAAGTTCATGATTTTTGCGTTGTTGTTAGATAAAGGACCAGCTACAGCAAAACATGCGGAAGAAGGATGAGTAATATTTTTGCATTCATTTTTGAGAAAATCTTCTAGGATTATTTCAAAAGAATCCCAATCAGAAGATGTATATTTTTTTTTGAATAACAATTTAGGCGAATCATCATTTATTACTCTTTCGAATATTCCTAATAGAACCTTGGTACCTCCTAAATCACAAGCTAGAAAATTCATCTATTCTAAATTATTTTGTTCTCCCTTTTTTTTCTATTAATTTATCCATTAATTTGTATAGATTAGGCAGATCGAAAATTCCTAAATTTGTTCCATTTAAAGCTCTTAAAGCGACTGAATCAATTTCCTCTTCTTTATCTCCAATAACTGCAATTAAAGGAACTCTCCCTAAAGTTGCCTCTCTTATTTTATATCCTATTTTTTCATTCCTAACATCAACTTTTGATCGGTAACCATTATTATTTATTAATTCATTAAACTTTAAACATTTATCAATATTTCTATCAGTAATGCTTAATAAAATTATTTGATTAGGCGCAAGCCAAATTGGAAATTTCGCCTCATATTGTTCAATTAAGATTCCGATAAATCTTTCAAAGGATCCTAAAATTGCTCTATGAAGCATAACTGGATTTCTTTTTTCATTACCAATATCTACATAAGTTGCATCCAATCTAATAGGCATTGAGAAATCAACCTGAATAGTACCGCATTGCCAGATTCTATTGAGACAATCTTTTAAGGAGAATTCTATTTTTGGACCATAAAAAGCCCCCTCTCCTGGCTGGAGTTCCCATTTTAGGTTCTTATTATCGAGAGCTTTGGTAAGAGCCTCCTCTGATTTATCCCAAATCTCTTGAGTACCTACCCTTTTTTCAGGACGGGTTGATAATTTGATAATAATTTCATCAAAACCAAAAGTTTTATAAACCTCGAAAACAAGATCTATAAAAGTTGATACCTCTTCTTGAATTTGCTCTTCTGTGCAGAATATGTGTGCATCATCTTGAGTAAAGTTTCTTACTCTCATTAAGCCGTGTAGTGCACCTGAGGGCTCATTTCTGTGACAAGAACCAAATTCAGCAAGACGAATAGGTAAATCCTTATAACTTTTTAAACCTTGATTAAATACTTGAATATGGCATGGACAATTCATTGGTTTAATTGCATAAGTTCGATTTTCTGAAGCAGTAGTGAACATATCGTCTCTAAATTTATCCCAATGACCGGATTTTTCCCAAAGAGATTTATCAACAGCTTGTGGTGTTTTGATTTCTAAATAATCATTTTTTTTGAGTATTTCTCTTATGTACTTTTCCAATACTTGGTAGATTGTCCATCCATTTGGATGCCAAAAAATCATTCCTGGAGACTCTTCTTGTATATGAAATAGTGAATGTTTTTTACCAAGTTTTCTATGATCCCTTTTTTCTGCTTCTTCAATTCTTATTAAGTAGTCGTTGAGCTCTTTTTCTTTTGCCCATGCAGTCCCATATATTCTCTGTAATGATTCATTCTCACTATTCCCTCTCCAGTATGAACCTGATAATTTAAGTAATTTAAAGTGTCTCAAATGTCTAGTATTGGGTACGTGGGGCCCTCTACACATGTCGATATATTCTTCGTGTTTGTATAAATTGATGAGACCATCTTCAGGAATTTCTTCAATTATTCGTAATTTAAAAGTCTCATCTCTTTCTTTAAAAGTTTGAATTGCCTCCTCTTTAGAAACTTGTAAAATTTCAACGTCATAATTTGTTTTTATTAATTTATTAATTCTATTTTCGATTTTTATTAAATCTTCAGGAGTAAATCTGTATTCAGAAAAAATATCGTAATAAAAACCATCTTCAATTACAGGTCCAATCGCCATTTTAATATCAGAGTAAATTTGTTTAACTGCATGACCAATAAGGTGAGCGAAAGAATGTCTTATTATTTCAATTCCTTCTTTATCTTTTGATGTGATGATTACAACTTTAGAGTCTTTATTTATAGGAATTGTTGCATCAAGAAGAACATCATTTACTTTCCCAGCAATTGTTGCTTTAGCTAATCCAGCTCCTATACTCTGGGCAATCTCTAGGATAGTTACAGATTTTTCGAAAACCTTTTTTGAACCATCAGGCAAGGTAATTATTGGCATAATTTATTTCTCCATTTCAAAAAATCCCAATTTTGATTTAACTCTTTTTAAAGTCTGATTCGCTAAATCTTCAGCTTTTTCCTTCCCTTCATTAAGGATTTTATTTAGTTGATAGGGATCATTAATTAATAATTTATATTTTTTCTGAATAGGTTCTAGTGATTCAATAAGTTGTTCGGTAATTAATTTTTTAAATGTCCCCCATCCAGTCTCCGAGAATTCATTTTCACATTGAGAAATTTCTTTGCCAGATAATATTGAATAAATCATCAAAAGATTTTTAGATTCTGGTCTCTCGGGATTGTTAAATTCAATTCCAATAGAACTGTCACTCTTTGCTCTTTTAATTTTTTTTGTGATTATTTCAGGAGGATCTAATAAGTTAATGCGACTACCCTCATTAGGATCACTTTTGCTCATCTTTTTTGAACCATCAATTAAACTCATTATTTTTGAACCATTCTTCATGATGATTGGTTGAGGGATCTTTAAAATATTTTTATCCTTACTAAATCTGGCATTAATTCTCTGTTGTGCAATATCTCTCGCAAGTTCAAGATGTTGTTTTTGATCCTCACCTACTGGTACGAAGTCAGCATCATAAAGAAGGATGTCTGCAGCCATAAGTATTGGATAGTCAAATAATCCAATAGATACATTATTACCTTGTTGTATGGATTTTTCTTTAAATTGAATCATTCTTTCCATCCAATTTATTGGGGTCATGCAATTTAATATCCAACAAAGTTCTGAATGCGCTGAAATCTGACTTTGGACAAAAATTGAACATATATTTGGATCTATCCCGCAAGCGACGTACAAAGCCGCTGTAGAGATAGTGTTTTTAGATAATTCTTTGGGATTATATAAGGCTGTTATTGCGTGCAAATCAACTACACATAGAAATGTTTCATATTGCTCTTGAAGCGTAACCCAATTATTTATGGCCCCAAGCCAATTCCCAATATGTAAATCACCAGTTGGTTGAACTCCCGAAAGAATTCTTTTTTTATTTGCCATCCTCTTCTACTTCTCTAGATTGGATCTCTTCAGATGATGTACTTTTTACTGGTCTTGCAAAAGGGTCAGGTGCTGTTTTTGTCTTTTCTTCATAAGAATTTTGTGATTGTCTAATCGGAGAAGAGTTTTTATTATTTTTTGCATATTCTTTGATTGATTCAATAAATTTTTCGTCTTTGATCATTTCGCTAAGTGTTCTAACAGAAAAACCCAGAACTGCAACAGTAGATCTTAATTGAAAGGTCTCTTGTATTGATTTAACAGCTTTCATTTCGTTATCACTCAATCTTATGCGGAATCCTCCTCCATCTCTTCTGCCGCCCGATCTATCTCTGAAATTAGATCTTTCATTGTTAGAACGACCTCTGTAATTTTCTTGTCCAGGATTATTGCTGAAATTTGAATTAGACATCTTAATGTTTCTTAAGTTATTAAATAGTCTATTAACTTAGCATCTTGTTATGCAATAAGTCTTTTTAAAAGGCTTAAATTTTTATCTTTTGATTAACGACTTATGAAATTTTGCTTTTCTCATTCACAACTTGCATTAAAATAAAATTAGAAAAATAAAGTATTGTGTTTGATATTAGTAAAGACAACCTTTTAAAGGATTTCATAAAGTTTCCCAAAAAAAATCTTCTTATTATTTTATTATTGTTAGGTTTTGGCGAATGGTTTGTCAGTGACTTAATTCATTTTGCAGGAGGCTCAATAGGATTTTTTGCTTTGTGTCTTGGGGGATATTTTTACTTGAAGAATGATAAGCCTAAATTTAATGAGCCAAATAATTTAGATGGTTGGATAAACCTATGTAATGAAGATTTAAATTTTTTTGAAGAACTTGAAGCAACAAATGAATTAGAAAAAAAGAATTCAAAAAGACAAAAAACACTTGAATCTATTCTTAATAGATGTGAAAAAGAAAAAATAAGTTGCATTGGACAAAAAGATTATCAAAGTTTTCAATCTGTTTTGAAAGGTAATTTCAATGCAGATAAGTTTGACTTTGATTTATACGAAAAACTGCCTAAATACAATTCTTCTCAAGTTATTCCAGAAGAAGCTTTGAAGAGTGATGCAATCTTGTATTGTATAAACTTGCCTTTATCGGCAAATGATTTTTTGTGGCTGGAAAAGTTTCCTAAAAATATGCCAATCTGGTTGGTGGCTTTAACTTCCAACCAAATAGAAGCCAAAAATCAGGTAGAAGACTTAAAGTCTCAAATTTCAAGTGACTTTATAAATAAAATTATTACTTTTGATGTGAATAAGAGTGAAATAACAAATATACCTTTTTCTTTAAGGAAGTTTTTCATAGGTTCATCTAAAAATATTGAAAATACAAAAAAAAGGCTCTTGAAAGAACTTCATGCTGCCTGGCAATCTGAAATTGAAGGTATAAGAAGAATGCAGTTAAAAGGTATACAAAGAAAAAATCAAATTCTTGTCGCAACAACTGTTTTCTTATCTCCTATCCCATCAATTGATGTTATGGCAATGACAGTATTAAATTCTTTAATGATTAAAGAAATTAAGTCTATATGGGGATGTAATTGGTCTCCTGAAATTTTAGATAAAGTATCCAAAGAGATTTTAAAGACTGCAATTGCTCAGGGAGTTCTTGAATGGAGTGGACATACTCTAATTGGCATAACAAAATTACATGGCCCAAATTGGCTTGTCTCTGGAACATTTCAGGCTGTCAGTGCTGCTTATTTAACAAGAGTAGTATCAAGTTCTTTGGCTGATTTTATGGCAATAACAAAAGGAGTAGAAGAACCTGATTTGGATTTTATAAAGAAAAATTCTGAGAAAATTGTTGAAGAAGCTTTTGAAAAAGAAAAAATAAATTGGAAAGGATTTATTTCTGATCTTAGAAAACCACTTATAAAACTATCTTTTAATTCATAATATTGGGATGGAAGTTAAATATGAAAAAAAATATTATTTTTTTAAGTTTGATACTGCTTCTTTCTATTGCTTCAGGCTCATGTAAGAGAATATCAAATAAAAATGAAACTAAAGAAGTAATACTGGCAAGTTTTACTGTTTTGGCGGATATAATTAGCAATGTCGCTAAAGATGATTTTATTGTTAGATCAATAACGAAACCTGGAGTTGAAGTTCATGGCTACCAACCAACTCCAAGCGATTTGGTAAATGCCACTAATGCTTTTGTTTTTATTGATAATGGATTTGGATTTGAATTATGGGCTGAAAAATTTGTTTCTAATTTAAAAGTTAAAAGAATTACTGTCGCGGAAGATTTAGATCCTATTTTTATCAGTGAAGATTTTTATAAAGGGAAACCCAATCCTCATGCCTGGATTTCTCCAAAAAGAGGGATCCTATACGTAGATATTCTCGTGGATTCTTTATCAGAATTGAGGCCATCCAAAAGGACATTATTTGAAGAAAATGGAAAAATTTATAAAGATAAACTATCTAAAATAGATAAAGAATTCTCACTTTTTATTAATAACTTAAATAAAGATAGGAGGTATCTAGTAAGTTGTGAAGGTGCTTTTTCGTATCTAACAAATGATTATGGATTAGAGGAAGTTTATTTGTGGCCAGTTAATGCTGAGAGTCAAATTACGCCCAAAAGAATGGCAAGAACAATCTCACTAGTTAAAGAAAAAAATGTTCCATCTGTATTTTGCGAAAGTACTGTAAGTAACGAATCTCAAATGGTTGTTGCAAACGAAACTGGGGCTAATTTTGGAGGAAATCTTTTTGTTGATTCATTATCTGATGATAGTGGGCCTGCTAGTTCTTATATAAAAATGCTTGAGCATAATTTGGATTTAATTAAAAAGGGACTTTTTTGAATTATGGAAACAATCAATTATCAAAACTTTAGGGTTGAGGCAGAGAATATTTGCGTAGATTACAACGGTAAGGTGGCTTTGTATGATGCCAATTTAAGATTGAAACCTGGCCAGATTTGTGGGTTAGTAGGGATGAACGGGGCTGGTAAAACAACTTTCTTTAATGCTTTAACTGGCTTTGTAAATATTTCAAAGGGAAAAATTAGAATAAATGGAGAGTCTGTAAGATCTGCTCAAAAAGATCAGACAATTGCTTATGTTCCTCAAAATGAGGGAATTGATAGTCAATTTCCAATAAGTGTTTGGGATGTAGTGATGATGGGAAGATATGGTTCGATGAATATTTTTAGGTCTCCTAGAGAGTCTGATGTTCAGGCGGTTAAAGATGCTATTGAGAGAGTTGATCTTACTGATCATTTATCTACACCTATTGGAAACTTATCTGGAGGTCAGAGAAAACGAACTTTTTTAGCTAGAGCAATTGCGCAAAGAGCATCAATACTTCTTCTTGATGAGCCTTTTTCAGGTGTTGATATAAGAACTGAAAAACTTATCTCGGAATTATTTATTCAATTTAAAAATGAGGGTAAAACCATATTATTATCAACGCACGATATGATTCATGTCCGTGAATTTTGTGATTTGGTTCTTTTAATAAATAAAACTGTTGTAGCTTATGGTGAAACCTCTGAAGTGTTTACCCCAGAAAATATTACAACCACTTTTGGAGGGATCTCACCTGATTTCTTGTTTGGACCTGAATCCTAAATTTTAATTTATATGGAGCTCTATTCTTTTTTAACTTTAGAAGCATTCATCACAGATCCTTTAACTCATGACTTTATGAGAAAAGCACTTCTTATGAGTTCATTAGTTGCAGCTGTTTGTGGTTTTCTATCAAGTTATTTGACTCTTAAAGGATGGGCTTTAATGGGAGATGCAGTGTCACATTCGGTAATGCCTGGTGTTGTGGTTGCTTATGCATTGGGTCTTCCTTTCTCATTAGGAGCATTTATTTTCGGAGTTGGTTCTGTAGCCTTGATAGGGTTTATTAAGCAGAAATCTAGAGTTAAGGAAGATACTGTTATTGGGTTGGTATTTACTGGATTTTTCGCTCTTGGAATAGTATTGGTTTCTAAGATTAAAAGTAATATTGATTTGCACTCTATTCTTTTTGGTAGTCCATTAGGAATATCACTTTCAGATGTAAAACAAACTATATTCATTTCTTTATTAGTAGTAATCCTTTTATCAATTTTCAGAAAAGATTTAATGCTTTATTGTTTTGACCCTAGGCATGCAAAAACAGTTGGGATTAATGTATTATTTCTTCATTATTTACTCCTCACATGCTTATCTTTGGCAGCTGTTGTGGGGTTGCAGTCTGTTGGAATTATTTTGGTAGTTGCAATGTTGATTACACCTGGGGCTACTGCATATTTACTTACTGATAAGTTTGATACTATGACAGTAATTTCAGTATTAAGTGCAATCATCTCAAGTCTTATAGGAATCTATGTCAGTTTTTGGTTTGATCTTGAAACAGGTGGATCAATTGTCTTGGCACAAACTTTTATATTTTTATTTGCTTTTTTATTTGCTCCAAGATACGGAATATTTAAGTTAAAGAAATTATTTGCTGGTTATAAATGATTGTGGTGGATGAAACTTTAAATAAAAAGTGGAATTGGTGGCCATTATTCCCCTTATATCCTTATGGAAAAAAGAAAACAATTTTAAAAGAATTAATTCCTGATCAAATATGGTCCTTGGAACAAATACAGGGACTTTATTATGTTGCGGTTCCAATAAGAATGACGGTAATAAAGGTTGATAGTGGATTGATGCTAATAAATCCACTGCCTCCGACAAAAGAATTAATAAATGAGTTAGAAAAATTAACTGCGATTCATGGCAAAGTAAAAACAATAATTCTACCGAGTGCCTCTGGACTAGAACATAAAATCGGACTGCCAGCTCTTTCAAGAACTTTTAAAGATGCAGAAATTTGGCTTTGTCCTGGACAATGGAGTTTCCCCATAAATCTACCACTAGATTTCTTGGGAATTCCATCAAAAAGATCAAGAATACTCTTTGAGGATGGTACTCCACATACAAACTACTTTAAATGGTCTTCATTAGGCCCTCTGAATTTGGGACTTGGAAGATATCAGGAGATAAGCTGTTTCCATTATCCTACGAAAACACTTCATGTTACAGACGCAATAGTTGGAATAGATTCCACTCCCCCTGAGATATTTGATTTTGATCCAACTCCACTTCTTTTTCATTCTAGAGAGAGAGGAGATGAACCTTTGATTGACTCCATGGAACATAGAAAAAAAGGATGGAAAAGGTTAGTCTTGTTTTCATCTTTTTTAAAACCAGGTAAATTAAATATTCCACCTTTAAAAAAAATATTTAAGTATTCATTCAAAAAAGATATGAGGAATTGGAGATCTCATTTCGGTATTTACCCCTTTTTATGGGAAGAAGATTGGGAATCTTCTCTTCTTGAAATAATGGGTAAAGATACTCCTAAGATTCAAATTGCACCAGTTTTACAGAAATTAATTTTTCCGCGTTCAAAAGAAGTTTTACTCAAATGGTTAGAAAATATCAAGTGTTTTGAAGATATGGAATATTTAATTCCAGCTCATTTTACGGCCCCTGTAAAATTTACAATAGAAGATTGTCAAAAATTAATTAATGAAATTAATTCCCAAAAGTGGGACAAACTTCCTGAGGATAATAAATTTTTGATGGGTTTATATAAAAAGTTGTTTGAACTAGGAATAATTCCTGAAGAAGTAAATCTTTAAAAACAATTATTCTTCAATAGACATGTTCTCATCATTTTTAAGAGTTTGTTCCAGCTCTTTTCTTTGCTCCATTTGCCTTAAGAAATATCCTGTCATCATTGCAGAAGATAATAAATTAGCAATGTTGTCTTTTGAAGATGTTATTTTTACATCAAATTGATCTGAAGGAAGCATTCCAAGAAGACCTTGAACATTATGTCTAATAATTTCTTGAATATCTTCACTAGCTGATTTTGCTACTCTTTGCAAAACTTCTGGAGATTGTTTTTGTAAATATTGGATTAAATCATTCTCATCGTTTGGATCATTATTTTCAGTAGCAAGAAATTCTGGATTAAACATTTCTACAACTTCAAGATATAAAAACCCTACAACATCACGTACCCATTAATCTAAAGTATTAAGGGCAGGGAACCGAATAGGTCCAATTTTATTAAACGGCCAATATCTAAAAATAGCTTTACCAATAACCTTTTCATAGGGTAAAAATCCCCAAATATGTGAGTCCATACTGTTATTTCTATTATCTCCCATCACCCATAATGACTCTTCTGGGACAATAAAAGGCCCTATAGAATAATTAATATTTTTATCAAAAACGAAATTTTTTTGAGCGATATCATTTAAGTAAAGGTTACCATCTCTCACTTCTACTTTGTCTCCAGGTATTCCAATTACTCTTTTTATTAGTGCAGTATCTGCTTCATAACCAGCATTAATTAATTGTTCCGGAACGTTAAAAACAACTATTTTATTTTTTAATTTTGAAAGATTTGATTTGGAAGTGATTTTGGGGGTTACTTTCTCAACAAGAATTTTATCTTGTATTTGAAGAGTTGGAAGCATTGAACCGGAGGGGATCCATCTTGGCTCTATAACCTGCCATCGTATAATTAAAGCTATAGATATCCAGATTAAAAGATTTTTTAAATCTTTTATTATTGAATTTCTTTTTTCTTGAGTTGTAGACATGTTTTATTTAATTCAGTTATAAGGAAAATCCCAAAGCATTTATATAAATTATGACATCATCTATTGAATGCAAAAATTTTCTTAGAAGTTTACAACTTTTGAATCTCTTAATAAAAATAGGAGTTCAAAATTTAATACTATGTCCAGGTAGTAGATCAGCACCCCTAGCGATAGCTGCTGGAGAATTAAATAAATTAGGACTGGTAAATATTTTTAATTCAATAGATGAGAGATCTGCGGGATTCCACTCTCTTGGGATTTCTGCTGCATCGGGTAATCTTTCTTTAGTTATTACCACTTCTGGGACTGCCGTAAGTAACTTATTGCCAGCAGCAGTTGAGGCGGACCGATCTTGTAAAGGTATTATATTTCTTACTGCTGATAGACCCTTAAGATTAAAAGATTGTGGCGCTAATCAAACAGTAAATCAAGAAGATTTTTTGACTTCAGTCTGCAGAAGGGTTTTAAGTACAAATCTAAATGGACTGCATGAAACACAAGAAAACGAAATCCTGAATTTAGTTCGAATTACTGAGAAACAAATATCAACTTTCCCTGGGCCTATTCATTTAAATATTCCTATTGATAAGCCTTTAGGTATTTCACTTTTAAATAAAAAAAATGTTTTAGAGATTTTTGAAAGAATTTATTTAAAGAAAAAATATATATTTCAGGAAGTTGAAATAAAATCTGATAAAAACAAATTCTTAGAAATTTCAAAAAATTTAAATTTATATGAATCCGGCATTATTTTGGTAGGTCCCTATCAAGGTTCCATAAATGATTTAATTTCTTTCAATAAATCTTTAGAAAGATTGCAAGAAATTACTGGTTGGCCAGTATTTGCTGATCCTGTTTCAGGAGTTAATTCTGATTTGAGAGGATTAGTTGTGAATTGGGAATTAGTCTTAAGAAAAAATAAAAATTCAATAAATTGTCATCAACTTTTGAGGCTTGGCCCCATGTCATCTTCTATTGATTTGGAGAAATTTTTAACAACTTTCGAAGGTACACAAATTCTTATAAAAGAAAAAAACTATAGAAAATTGGACCCAATAAAAAAATCATTTGAATATGATTTTGGGCTTTCAAATTTTACTACTCTATTGCTAGAAGAATTATCAATTAACGAAAAAAATAAAAAATCTCTTACTCCAATGGCTTTAGATCTAATGGAGGAAGGCGAGAAGATTAGAGGAGTTTTAAAAGATAAAATTACTCAAGATAATCAAATTACTGAGTACATGCTTGCAAACCTTGTCCCAAAACTTTGGCCAGCTGAAAATCCTATAATGCTCTCCGCAAGTAGCCCAATTAGAGATTGGCTCACATTTTCTGAGAATGCTACTTTAACAAGAAACTGTTTCAGCTTTAGGGGCGCTTCTGGTATAGACGGTACTTTATCTCTTGCATTAGGTATTTCTAGAATTAAAAATCCTCTACTTCTTGTGACTGGAGATTTGGCTTTTATTCATGATATAAACGGTTGGCTGATTGAAAATTCAATCGACATGAATTTAACAATTCTTCTAATAAATAATAATGGCGGAAATATATTTAATCGTATTTATAAAAAAAATTTAAAAGAAGATGATTTAAAAAAACTGTTTCTTATGCCAAAAAAAATAAACTGGCCAAAACTCGCAGAGGGCTATCAGGTAAACTTTAAAAGCGTGGCAAATTTTAAAAAATTACGAGAGGCATTCGATTGGAGCATTTCTATCCAGAAATCTGTAATAATTAAAGTTGATGTTGATCCAGAAAATGAAATTTGTGAAAAAAATGCTCTGCTTGAAAAAATAATTGGCAGTTAAATTTATCATTTTTTATTTTTGAATAATTAGATTTCATGAAAGTATTACCTGGTAAAACAACTTTAAATTGGTCAGAGTGCAAATCTTATGAGGATATATTGTTTCACAAATCAGATGAGGGAATTGCGAGAATTGCAATTAATCGGCCTGAAAAAAGAAATGCATTTAGGCCACAAACTGTAGATGAACTCATTGACGCATTTGATATCGTAAGAAATGATGAAACTATTGGCGTAGTTCTCTTTACAGGTGCGGGACCTGACAAGAAAGGCATTTATTCTTTTTGCTCTGGAGGTGATCAGAGTGTAAGGGGTAAAAATGGGTATAAAAATGATGAAGGGAAGCAGAGATTAAATGTACTTGAACTTCAAAGATTAATCAGAAGTTTGCCTAAAGTGGTTATTGCCTTAGTCCCCGGTTTTGCAATTGGAGGAGGACAGGTACTTCATTTAATTTGTGATCTCAGTATCGCCTCTGAAAATGCAGTATTTGGTCAAACAGGCCCAAGAGTTGGTAGTTTTGATGCTGGTTTTGGATCTAGTTATTTAGCAAGGCTTGTTGGTCAAAGAAAAGCAAAAGAAATTTGGTTTTTATGTAGAAAATATAATTCCAAGGAAGCTCTTGATATGGGCTTGATAAATGCAATTACAAAGATTGAAGAATTAGAAGCTGAGGGTGTAATCTGGGCAAGAGAGATTTTACGAAATAGTCCAACTGCTATTCGTATTCTTAAAGCTTCATTCAATGCGGAGAATGATGGGATTGCCGGTATTCAGGAATTATCTGGATATGCAACTCAATTATTCTATTCGACTGAAGAAGCCCAAGAAGGTAGAGATGCCTTTCTTGAAAAGCGTCCACCAGACTTCTCTGACTATAAGTGGACACCCTAGTTTATTTTTCAAAAGAACTTTTTTAAATAATTATCAATGAGAATTCTTCTTGCCGCTGCCGAATGTGCTCCAATGATCAAAGTTGGAGGTATGGGAGATGTGGTTGGTTCGTTGCCTCCATCTTTGATAACACTTGGTCACGATGTAAGGGTAATAATTCCAGGATATGGAAAATTGTGGAGTGTTTTGGAGGTATCGAATGAACCAGTCTTTAGAGCAAATACAATGGGAACTGATTTTGCCATATATGAAGCAAAACATCCCGTTCATAATTATGTGATTTACCTAGTGGGTCATCCAGCATTTGACTCTGACCAAATATACGGGGGCGAAAATGAGGATTGGCGCTTTACATTTTTTGCTAGTGCCACTGCAGAATTTGCCTGGAATTGTTGGAAACCTCAAGTTCTCCATTGCCATGATTGGCACACTGGAATGATTCCTGTATGGATGCATCAGGACCCTGAAATTAGTACTGTCTTCACAATTCATAATTTAAAATACCAAGGCCCATGGAGGTGGAAACTTGAAAAAATGACTTGGTGTCCTTGGTATATGCATGGAGACCACACAATGGCTGCGGCAATGTTATACGCAGATAGGGTCAATGCTGTTTCTCCGACTTACGCTGATGAGATTAAAACCCATGAATACGGGGAAAGCCTCGAAGGATTACTTAATTATATTTCAGGTAAATTAAGAGGGATTCTTAATGGCATAGATCTTGATGCATGGAATCCAGCCAAAGATCCAGTTTTACCTGCAAAATTCAGTATTAAGAATTTAGAAAATAGGCTAGAAAATAAAAAAATTCTGCAGAGAGAAATGGGTCTCGAAGTTAATTCTAAAAAATATCTTTTAGGTATGGTCAGTAGGTTAGTTGATCAGAAAGGTGTTGACTTACTTTTACAAGTTTCAAGAAGACTATTAGCCTATACAGATTCTCAAATTGCTGTTTTAGGTACTGGAGATAGATATTTAGAGTCTGGATTATGGCAACTGGCATTAGATTACCCAGGAAGATTCTCAGTATTTCTTACCTATGATGATTCTTTATCAAGGCTTATCTATGGGGGCTCAGATGCATTCTTAATGCCAAGTAGATTTGAACCTTGTGGCATTAGTCAACTACTTGCTATGAGATATGGTTCTATCCCAATAGTAAGGCGAGTAGGAGGTTTAGTTGATACAGTTTTACCTCATGATCCGGAAAATAATAGTGGTACGGGTTTTTGCTTTGATCGCTTTGAACCTATAGATTTCTATACATCTTTAGTAAGGTCTTGGGAAGCCTTTAGGCATAAAGATAGTTGGCAATTATTGCAAAAAAGAGCAATGAGTCAAGAGTTTAGTTGGCAAAGATCTGCACTCGAATACGAAATTATGTATAAAGATGTTTGTGGAATGAAAGAACCATCACCTGATGTTGCTGAGGTCGAAAAATTTTCTTACGGACAATCGGCTGATCCATCTTTAAAAAAAAGTATGACTTAATATTTTAATGGAATTCTATTTATCAGAATTAAACAATGTTTTGGGGGATATTAAAAATCTGAGCAAGGGGAAAAGAGATTTTTTTAATTTTAAAAATATAAGTATTGATAGTAGAACTTTATCTAAAAATGATCTTTTTATAGCTATAAAGGGTAAAACTTTTGACGGACATAATTTTCTTCCAGATGTTTTAGATAAAGGAGTTAAATCAGTAGTAATTAAAAAAGGGATGCAGAGATTACTTCCTAGTAATTTTCCTTATTGGGTTGTAAATGACACATTAGAGGCATTTCAAAAATTAGCATTGCTAAAAAGAAAAAAATTAAATATCCCTGTTGTCGCAATAACTGGTTCTGTGGGTAAAACAACAACAAAAGAAATGATTGGTGGAGTTTTAAATAAACTTGGAAGAATTAAATTATCTCATGCAAATTTTAATAATGAGATTGGAGTTGGTCTTACTATTCTTGCTACAGATGTAGAGGATAAAGCTTTAGTTCTTGAAATGGGAATGAGAGGTCCTGGACAGATTGAGAATTTATCTAAATATAGTGAACCCGATGTTGCAGTTATTACTAACATTGGCACAGCTCATATTGGATTGTTAGGCTCAAAAAAAAATATTACTTATGCAAAGTGTGAAATTAGTAAGTTCTTAAATCCAGAAGGAGTTGTAATAATTCCAGCAAATGATTCATTCCTAGAAAAAACTTTAAAAGAATTTTGGAAAGGTAGAGTGTTAAAAGTAAAACTATTCAATATAGAAAATCAAAAGGAGAATTTTAAGAAAGATGATAATTTGCAAGGATTTTATAATCCTTCGAATAAAACAATTTTAATTGAAGAAAATACCTTTGAAATTTCATTTGAGGGATTTCACAATGCTTCGAATTTCTTATTTGCTTATGCAGTTGCGAAAGAGCTAGGCATTGATTTTGCAAGTTTCAATAAATTTGATTTTGTAAGTTTAGGTGGAAGGAATAAAATTCTCAAATCAGTAAAAACAACAATATATGATGAATCATATAATGCTTCGCCAGAGTCAGTAAAAGCATGTATTAAAAACCTACTTGATAAACCGAGAAATAAATTTTTCATATTTGGAAGTATGCAAGAATTGGGAAAAGAATCCGAAAAATATCACAAAGAAATATTTAACTTAATAAATAATTCAGATATAGAAAAGTGTTTATTTATTTGCGATAAAAAAAATGAAAAAATTTACACCAATTATCTAAAAGATATGAAAAAATTCTTTGTTTTAAATAACATTAAAGATATACCTCAAGAGATAAACAAATCTACAAAAAAAGGTGATTCTATTCTCATAAAAGGGAGCAGATGTTGGCAACTTGAAAAAATTATTGAATTAATTAACTAGATTAGGATTTCTTTCTTTCCCAATTTTCTATATTTACTTGCTTAGTTCTTGAGATTGCTAATGAATTATCTTTGGAATCTTTTGTGATAACTGAACCAGCTCCTGTAGTAACTGATTCCCCTAGATTTATTGGTGCTACAAAAACTGTATTCGCACCAATACTGGAATTTTTACCAATTTTTGTTTGATGTTTTTTCTTACCATCAAAATTTGCAGTGATAGTACCTGCTCCAATATTTGTAGATCTTCCAATAATAGAATCTCCTATATAACTTAAATGGTTTACTTTAGATTCTTCCTCTAATTGACTATTTTTGATTTCAACAAAATTACCTATTTTGCTAAAGGAAGATATTTTGGAATTAGGCCTTATATGACTATAAGGGCCAATTTTTATATTATCCATTATCTGAGAAGCATAAACAGTAGAGTTTGAAATTTCACAATTTAGTCCCACATTAGAATTCTCAATAAAAGTATTTGGTCCGATAATGCAATGACTTTTTATTTTCGTGTTTCCTCTTATATGTGTATTAGCCTCTATGATTACGTCCCTACCAATTTCAGCTTCTTCACTAATTGAACAACTTGCTTTATTTATAAAAGTTACACCATTAAGCATATGCTTTTCTTTTATTGAATTCTGAATATTTTCCTCACATTCTGATAGTTGAATTCGGTTATTAATTCCTTGAAGCTCTCCATTATCCTCTACCTCGAGGCTTAAGGAATTTTTTAGCAAAGATATTGTATCTGTTAAGTAAATCTCTTTTTGATTATTATTGCTTTGCAAGGTATTAATTATTTCTGACAAATTACCCCAGTTAAAACAGTAAACACCAGCATTTATTAATATATTTTCTCTTTCAAGATCATTGCAATCTTTTTCTTCAACAATTCTCTCTATAAACCCCCCCTTCAAAAAAACTCTGCCATATCCATGAGGATTTGTTTTCTTTGTAGTAATTAAAGAAACATCAGCATTTTTTGAATCGTGTAAGTACAAAAGTCTTTTTAGAGTACTGGGCCTAATGAGAGGAACATCGCCGTTAAGTACCAAAAGTTTTCCTTCATGTTTTTTGACTTCTTCACAAAGTACTTGTATAGCATGACCTGTTCCTGATTGAGGTTCTTGAACAACAACATGGATTTTTTTATCGTTTGGTATTGACTTTTGTACTTCTTTTGATTTGTGTCCAGTAATTACGAAAATTTGATCAGGTTTTAATTCGACACATGAATCAATTACTCTTTGTAAAAGACTTTTGCCAGAAACTTTATGTAAAACTTTTGGCAATGAGCTTTCCATTCTAGTGCCCTTGCCTGCCGCTAATATCGCAACACTTAACATGTTTATTTTAAATCCTTATTTAAATTTAACTCTTAATGGATAACTTCGTCATTCCCCACTTCTCTCTCCATTTATTTGTAGATAAGAGATTTGATAATAATTGTTCCTCTAATCTTTTATTAATAATATCGTCTTTACTTGAGTTTAAATCTTGATCTCTATACGGAATACTAGCTTTTGTTAAGAGATGTTCTTCTTCCATTAAAGATAACTTTTCAAAATTGAAATTAGGTTTTAATTTATTCTGATCAAATTTTGATATTGCGACAGTCCCTTGACTCCAAAAAGTTCTGTTTTTAAAACTTGACTTAATAGTAAAAATTTCTAATCCAAGATTTCTTAAAGTTTTTCTTACTGCCGCCGAAGAAGAATAAGTGATTAAATAACCTTGGGGATTGAGCTTTTCTGTTACTTTGGATAAAAATTCAATTGTCCAAACTTGAGGGCATTTTTGGGGAGAAAAACCATCTAAATAAATCAGATCGAATTTAATAGCTGAAGGAATAATATTGATTTTTTCTCTAGCATCTCCCCACAAAAGACTACATTTAAAAAATTGATCCTCAAAGTAATTTTTTCGGTACAATGATTCAAATATTTTTTTAACTTTTGGAACCCATAATTTCAAGAAAGATTCATTTCTAAGCGAATATTCAAGAGGCTTTTTATCAATCTCCAAACCATACAAATTTAAAAATGATTTTTGGTTAATTAATTCATTTAATAAAGATGCAGAATTGTATCCTAAACCAAAACATATATCTAAAACATTAAGAGATTTGCCCTTAAATCTTTGCAAATCAGACGGAGATGTAAATTTTAATTTTGTTTCCTCTAATGCTCCCAATAAACTATGGAAATTCTCTTGAAAAAATACACTTCTTAAAGAGTAACTCCCATCTTTTGTTAAAATTTCGATTAATTCAGACAAAAACTTTTAAGTTAATTAATTAATTTGGCAAGGTCTTCCCAAAATGCGGGATAAGATACGATAGAGGCATCAGCTCTCATTATTTTTGAGGTCCCTTTGGCGAGAAGTGAAGCAATAGCGAGACTCATTGCTACTCGATGATCAGTCTCACTGTCTACTTCCGCGGAATGAAATTTTGATTGACCATTAATTATTAGCCCATCATCTTTCTCTATTATTTCAGCGCCGAATTTGTTCAACTGTCTTGCCATGACTTTTAATCGGTCAGTTTCCTTAACTCTTAATTCCTGTGCATCCTTAATTTCAGAAACTCCATTACAAAAACATGCAGCCACAGTTAGTATAGGAATCTCATCTATAAGTTTTGGGAGAATATCTCCTTCAATAGTGAATGATCTTAAATTATTTGAAGTCTTTACTCTAATAGATCCGATAGGTTCACCTGCAATAGTCGATTTATCTAAAATCTCATAATTGCACCCCATTGAATCCATTACATTCAAAATTCCTGTTCTAGTTGGATTTAATCCGACATTCTGAATTAAAACCTCGGAATTTGGAACAATAGATGCAGCAATCATCCAAAAAGAAGCAGAGCTTATGTCTCCAGGAATCAGTATTCTTTGGCCAATTAAGTTACCTCCTGACTTGATAACTACATTTCTTCCTAATTCTCCTCTGATACTGATGTCTGCTCCAAATGCTTTTAACATTCTTTCAGTATGATCTCTTGAAGATGCTGGTTCAATAACAGAAGTTGTTCCAGAAGCTTTAAGGCCTGCCAATAAAATTGCAGATTTTACTTGAGCACTCGCTACAGGGGTTCCAATAACACATCCTTTAAGTTTATTCCCATCAATTGAGATTGGAGCTTTGTTTCCTTTTTCTCTACCAAAAATTTTGCCACCCATCAACGATAATGGTTTGCCCACTCTCCCCATTGGCCTTTCATTAAGAGAAATATCACCCGTTAAGATAAAATTCTTGCCTTCTTGACCGGCAAGTAACCCCATTAATAATCTCATGGTGGTTCCCGAATTTCCACAATTTAGAATTTCTTTGGGCTCTTTAAATCCATTAAGACCCAATCCTGAAATCGTAAAAGGCTCATTTTCTCTTATCTCTGGTATGTTTACACCTAATTTTCTAAGACAATCAGCAGTTGAAAGTGGATCTTCAGAATGTAAAAACCCCTCAATAGTCGTCTCACCCTTAGCAATACTTCCTATTATTAAAGCTCTATGAGAAATAGATTTATCTCCAGGTACTTTTACTTTTCCTATTAAATTAACTCCACCTTTTATTGTGCGGATATTATTCATTTTCAAATTAAATACTTGATAAGTTTATGTAAAAACAAATTAGTTATATATTATCAATAAGTTTGTTTTTAAAAAAAAAATAATCAAATTAAGTAACTGTTTTCTATAATAAGAGTAGAAAAAGGACTTAATTATTAATCTTACTTATTATCACGTTGCAAAGGATGTTCCAGAAATAAGTCCAAACATTGCAGTTGTCATTGATGTTTTAAGAGCTACAACTACAATCTCTTGGGCTTTAAAAAACGGGGCTGATTCAATACAAGTTTTCGCAGATTTAGATTTATTAAAAGAATCAGCAATTAACTGGCAAGCTGAAAAGAGACTAATGATCGGAGAGAGAGGTGGAAAGAAGATTGAGGGCTTTGATTTAGGAAATTCTCCTTTATCAGTTACAAAGAAAATTGTTAATGGTAAAAGACTATTTATGAGTACAACTAATGGGACTAAATCATTGCAAAAAGTTCAAAATGCTAAGCATTTATTTGCTATGGGTCTTCCAAATAGGAAAGCAGTTGCCGAAAAAATCATTTCATTAAAAAGTGAAAATATTTTAATACTTGGTAGTGGTTGGGAAGGCTCTTATTCACTTGAGGATTCTTTAGCTGCCGGTGCTTTGGCCTCATATCTAATAGAGAATTGTAGTTTCGAAATTAATATTATGAATGATGAATTACAAGCTGCTTTGGCACTTTGGGATGTCTGGAAAAATGATATTTTGAAATGTTTAAAAACAGCAACCCATGGCAAAAGATTGACAAGTCTTGGAGATTATGAGGATGATTTTAAATGTTGCTCTGAACTTGATTGCTTAGATATTGTTCCGGCTCAAGTTGAAAGAGGTGTAATTCGTGCCTCATGATTTACGAATTGGTTCATTAGGAGTAAAGTCTTGACTGATTTTTTGGTAGCTGCATTGCAAATTACAAGTACTTCAAATGTTGAAGCAAATTTTACTGAAGCAGAAGAACAGATTGAATTAGCTGCTAGAAGAGGTGCTGAGTTAATAGGATTGCCTGAGAATTTTGCTTTTTTAGGAGGAGATGATGAGAAACTTAGATTAGCTTCTGAATTGTCAGAGAAGTGTGCAAATTTTCTAAAAACTATGTCCCAAAGATATCAAGTATTTCTTTTAGGAGGAGGGTATCCTGTCCCTGCTGGTGATGATAGTCATACTTTTAATAGGTCAGCCTTATTTGGGAAAGATGGACAGATTTTGGCAAAATATGACAAGATTCATTTGTTTGATGTTGATTTACCGGATGGAAATTTATACAAGGAATCATCTACTATTTTATCCGGAGGAGAGTATCCACCCGTTGTAGATGTCCCAGGTTTATGCAAGATAGGATTGTCGATTTGTTACGACGTTAGATTTCCTGAACTCTATAGATATTTGTCTTCAAATGGTGCAGAGCTAATTATGATTCCCGCAGCTTTTACAGCATTTACTGGAAAAGATCATTGGCAAATCCTATTACAAGCAAGAGCAATTGAGAATACAGCATATGTAGTCGCTCCAGCTCAAACTGGGATTCATTATGGAAGAAGGCAAAGTCATGGCCATGCAATGGTAATTGACCCTTGGGGTACAGTTTTATCTGATGCTGGAAAAACTCAGGGAGCTGCAATAGCACCTGCTGATAAAGAAAGAGTAAAGAAAATTAGGGAGCAGATGCCAAGCCTTAAACATAGAAAAAACAAATTGTTTTCGAACTAATGATAAAGTTTTTAGAAAATAAACTTTTTCGTTATTTATCCGTTTTTTTATTTTTAAATTCTTCGATCCTTCCAGTTAAATCTTCAAGTGCTCTGGCGGCATGGGCAATAAATACTAATGGGGTTTTAGAATTAAGAACTAAATCAAATACAAATTTAAAAGCATACTTTCAGAAGGCTAATCAAATATCGGGCGATAGATTCTGGGTAGATTTTCCAGGAGAGTTAAAAAATCCCAGAACAATAAAAGGTAATGGCCCAATAAAAGAAATTAGATTAGGTAAACCAGATAAGGGTAAAACAAGATTAGTAATTGAATTTAAGGAAGAGACTTATTTGAAACCTTTGACTTGGCAAATGGTTGGCTTAGATCAAAATAGATGGAGAATTAAACTATTTAACCCAAAATATTCATTTAAAAAGATTGGTGAAGGTTTAGTTGAAAAGAAAAGAGGAAATATCAAAGCAAATCAAAATTTAATTAATAAGAAGAGAAACAATTATGGTTACTTGAAACTACCAGAGGTAAAACGAAACAAGTTTGAGGTTGTAATCGATCCAGGGCATGGAGGACCTGATCCAGGAGCAATAGGTATTGGTGGTATTAGAGAAACAGATGTTGTTCTAGAGATTTCAAAAATAGTTAAAAAATTACTTTCTGAGAAAGGTATCAAAGTAAGAATGACTAGAACAAATGAAGTTGATTTGGATTTGCCTCCAAGAGTTTCCATTGCTAATAATACGGGTGCAGATATCTTTGTAAGTATTCATGCAAATGCCTCAAGAGGTAAAAGAAGAGACATAAATGGATTGGAAACCTTTTATTACAGAGGGTGGAGAGGAAGATTACTTGCGAAAAGAATTCAAAAACAAATTTTAAGAGTTTCTCCTGGGAGTCCTGATCGAGGAGTTAAACAAGGTCGATTTTATGTAATTAAAAATACTAGGATGCCTGCAGTTCTTGTAGAAATTGGATTTTTAACGGGAAGATTAGATGCAAGAAGATTAGAAAAAATAACCCATCGAAAAAGATTAGCCTATGCAATTGCAAAAGGCATCCTCGAATATCTAGATAAAGTAGGGTGAAACTTAAAATAGGTATATTTGATAGCGGAATAGGTGGTTTTACCGTCCTTAATTCTTTACTAAAAACACGTAATGATATGGAAGTTTTTTATTTGGCGGATACAAAAAGAATACCTTTTGGGAACAAAAATAATAAAGAGATAAGATTAATTGCAAAGGAGATTTGTACTTTTTTTGTTGATAAGAATTTGGATGCACTTTTAGTTGCTTGTAACACTACAAATGCGTGTGCCCTTGATATTCTGGAAGATAATCTAAAGGTTCCTTGTTTTGACCTTATAAACTCAGTTTCTGAAACAGTAAATAAACAGATAATTGGTGTGTTGGCTACAAAAACAACAGTCAGATCTTCATATTACAAAAAAGCTTTAAATTCTAAAAAGGATAATTTGAAAATATTTCAACAAGAATGTCCAGAATTTGTATCAGAAATAGAAAAAGAAAAGCTCAATTTCGATAAATTAGATTATCTTTCGGATTTGTATCTAAGACCTCTATTAACTAGAAATATTGAAGAATTAATACTTGGATGTAGTCATTATCCATTAATTTATGACTTTTTAAGAAAAAAAGTTGATTCAAATATAAAAATTATTGATCCAGCGGAAGCGTTAATAAAAAAATTTAATGAAACTTTTACTAATTCAAAAAAAGACTGCTATGAAAGTCTTTCAAATGAATATATAAAATTCTTTGTTACTTCAGAAAAAGATGAATTTTCCAAAAAAGTAAAATTTTGGCTTGAAATTAATAAAGAAATTAGGTTGGTTAACCTCCGAAGCATTGTTTGATTCCTTAATATATAAGAGAGGGCAACAATGAACACAGTAACAGAACTACTACAACCAGTTGAAAATGATCTTGATGATCTCATTCTTGAACTGAAAAATCTAATTGGAGCTGGTCATCCAATTCTTCAAGCCGCAGCAGAGCATTTATTTAGTGCGGGCGGAAAAAGACTGAGACCTGGAATAGTTTTGTTGATTTCAAAAGCTATATCCCATGAATTTAATTTAAAAGATAAACATAAAAGACTTGCTGAAATAACTGAAATGATTCATACGGCATCATTAGTCCATGATGATGTTGTTGATGAGGCTTCTACAAGAAGAGGCGTAGATACTGTACATAGCAGATTTAATACTCGAGTAGCTGTATTGGCTGGTGATTTTTTATTCGCTCAAGCAAGTTGGCATTTAGCCAATCTTGATAATGTTAATGTTGTTAAATTACTTAGTAGAGTAATAATGGATTTAGCAGAAGGTGAAATTAAACAGAATTTAAATAGATTCGATTCGGCTCAATCTTTTTCCAAATACATAAATAAAAGTTATTGTAAAACGGCATCTTTAATTGCTAATAGTTGTAAAGCTGCAGGTGTTTTAAGTGATCTTAATGATGAAAAATTAAATGCTCTTTACGATTTTGGTAAAAATATTGGTCTTGCATTCCAAGTTGTAGATGACATACTTGATTTTACTGGAAACGATAAACAACTCGGAAAACCTGCTGTTAGTGACCTAGCTAGTGGATACCTAACTGCACCAGTTTTGTATGCCTTGGAAGAGAATAAGAAGTTGTCTGTTCTCATAAATAGAGAACTTGTTGAAAAAGATGATTTAGATCATGCTCTTGGTATTATTATGAATTCTAATGCCATTGAAAGTTCTAGAAAACTAGCTGAAAATTTTGCAATGCTCTCTAAAGAAGCTATATCTTGGATTCCTGATTCAGAATATAAAAGAGCTTTAATGGCACTGCCGGAATTTGTTCTAGGTCGCATTTATTAGATCTAGTAAAAAAAAATTTTCAGCTAAATTAATATTAAAATTTTTGAAAACAATAATTTTTTCGACTAAATTTATTAAGCATAGATTTATTTAATGGCATTAGATAAGAAAAATTCAATTAATAACATACTTGAAGAAAAGAGAATTTTCCCTCCATCAAAAAAATTTGCAGAAAACTCAAATATTAGTACTCAAGAAGAATTACTAAGTCTAAAAAAACAAGCAATAGATAACCCGACTCAATTTTGGGAATCTTTTGCAAAATCCGAATTAGATTGGTTCGAGCCATTTCAAACTGTATTAGATAGCGATAATGCACCTTTTTTTAAGTGGTTTAAAGAAGGAAAAATCAATATTACATTTAATTGCTTAGATAGACATATTAAGAGAGGTCTTGGAGAGAAAACTGCACTGATATGGGAAGGTGAACCTGGAGATAACAAAAAATATACTTATAATGAACTCCTAAAAGAAGTATGCAAAGCAGCTAATGGATTAAAAGCGATTGGAGTAAAAAAAGGAGATTTGGTATGTATATATATGCCAATGATACCTGAGGCAATGTTTGCGATGCTAGCTTGTGCCAGAATTGGGGCCCCGCATTCAGTTGTATTTGGGGGTTTTTCTTCAGAAGCTTTAAAAGATAGATTAATTGATGGAAATGCAAGATTTGTTATTACTGCGGATGGTGGTTTTAGAAAAGATAAGGTAATTGAGCTCAAGCAAGCAGTTGATACAGCAATTGAAAGTGGGGCACATAAAGTTGTTGAAAAAGTAATTGTTGTTCAAAGAACAAAAAAAAATATTTCTATGGTTGATGATAGAGATTTTTGGTGGCACGAATTATTTAAAGATCAAAAAGATGAGTGTGAACCTGAAATAATGAATAGCGAAGATAGACTTTTTATTCTTTATACCTCAGGCTCTACTGGAAAACCTAAAGGTGTAGTTCATACTACAGGGGGTTATAATCTTTGGTCCCATTTGACATTTAAATGGATTTTTGATTTAAAAGATGAAGATATTTACTGGTGTACTGCTGATGTTGGTTGGATTACTGGCCACAGTTATATAGTTTATGGGCCGTTATCTAATGGCGCTACGACCTTAATGTATGAGGGAGTTCCAAGGCCTTCGAATTTAGGTGCTTTTTGGGAAATTGTTCAGAAATATAAGGTTTCCATTTTTTATACCGCACCAACTGCGATAAGAGCATTTATGAAGTCTGGGCGCGAAATCCCTGATAATTTTAATTTGGAGAGTCTCAGGCTATTGGGTACTGTTGGAGAACCAATTAATCCTGAAGCTTGGATGTGGTATAGAGATGTTATTGGTAAAAATAAATGTCCCATAGTTGATACTTGGTGGCAAACTGAAACTGGAGGCGTAATGATAAGCCCTCTGCCTGGAGTTGTTCCGACAAAGCCGGGATCGGCTACTTTTCCACTTCCAGGAATCGAAGTCGAAATCGTCGATAAGAATGGAGATAAGGTTAAGGAGAACGATGGAGGCTATTTAATTATTAAGAAACCATGGCCAGGAATGATGAGAACAATTCATGGAAACTCAGAGAGATATTTGGAGAGTTATTGGGAATATATTTCCTTTAAAGGAGAAAAAAATGTTTATTTTGCTGGAGATGGAGCACGCATTGATAAAGATGGATATATATGGATTATGGGAAGAGTTGATGATGTCATAAGTGTTTCAGGACATCGGTTAGGAACAATGGAAATAGAATCTGCTTTGGTAAGTCATAAATCAGTTGCAGAGTCTGCAGTCGTTGGTAGAAAAGATGATTTAAAAGGTGAAGTTATAGTTGCTTTTGTATCTCTAGAAAAAGATGTAAACATTTCGTCAGAATTAGAAGAGAATTTAAAGAAACATGTTGTTAATGAAATTGGAATTATCGCAAAGCCTGAAAAAATTATAATTTCTGACTCCCTTCCCAAAACACGTAGTGGAAAAATTATGAGACGAATTTTGAGATCTTTGGCTGCTGGAGAAAAAATTAGTGGTGATATAAGTACTCTTGAAGATAGTTCTGTTTTGGAAAAGCTGAAAGAATTATCCTAATCAGATTCATCAATTAAATTGGAAATTTTTTTAATAGTATTTCTTTTGAATTCATCATCAGCCCAGTCTCCCAAAAAATTTTCTCTTAGTCCTGCGCTTGCAATTATGGTGTGTGAACCTTTTAAAATTACCCCTTTAGAATTATCTTCTTTTCTTGCTTTCAGACAAGAAAATAATCTATCTGTTTGATCTAATTCGTCTGAGTTGAATTTAATTAGGAAGTTATTTTTTTGATGATATGTTTTTTCAATTAATCGTAAAGTTCTTTCAGGGCTTGGACTGAATTCACTATTGAATTCTAATTTTTGAGAAATTTGTTTCAATAATGGAATTGATTTGTTAGCACTGAAGTTATTAAAACTGATTGATATGAATTTTTCGCAATTTCTTCCACCATCAGGGGAAATTAGATGAAGTTTACAGCCTAGGCTATGACCAATTCTTATTGAAGGAATTGATGCTCCTATTCTCTTGGATAAAGATATTCGGCAATTTTTAAAATCCCTCCATGCTTTAAGAGCAAGTTGTTGGTGATCAAATTGTGGAGTGTATTTATATGCATGTACTGCATAGTTTTTATTAATTAAACTCTCTATGAATCTTCTATAAGTCAAATCTGGTTTAGAAGCTAGATAACTTCCACCAATAAATTCCACAATTTTTTTAGGATTTGAAGGCCAATAACAAAAATTATTAAATTGATATTTTGTAAAAGTCATCTTTCATAAACTAAATGTTTTTAAAAGTATTCTCTAACCATGTTTCTTAATTTATATTAATTTAAGAGAAATTTTTATTAAATGCGTCAAGATAAATGAAAGTGTTTTCAGCTAATTGGAACTAATTAACAAAAAAGAATTAAATCAGTTAGATTTTCTTCAAGGCAATATTAATAGTAAACCATCTAAAAAAAGTGATACTAATCAAAATAAGAAAATTGAAAAAATTTTAATTCTTGATACTGAAACAACAGGTTTAGATGAAAATAAAGATGAAGTGATAGAGATAGGTTGTATTTTGTTTGATGTATCTTTTAAATGTGTACTATCACAGGTCTCATTTTTATTTCCAGTTAACAAGAACGAAGCCGAACATGTGAATGGTATTTCTGCAGAAGTTACTAATATTTCTCAACCATGGGAAGATGGATTGAATTTCTTTTTAAAACTTGTTGACTGTTCGGATTTCATTGTCGCTCACAATGTAGAGTTCGATAAGAAATGGTTTGGTAAAGGGAGATTGCCTAAACTTAATAAAAAATGGATATGCAGTTTAGAGGACATTAATTGGTCTTTTCAAAAATCACTAAAGAATAGACCTTCAGTAACTGATCTAGCTTTATCTTTTTCAATACCAGTTTGGAATCTACATAGGGCTTTGTCTGACTGTTTTTATATATCGGAGGTCTTCAAAAAATGTGATAATTTAGAGGAAGTTTTACTTAAAGCTACTGAACCACGGTTTTTATACAAGGCCTTAGTTAGTTACGAAGACAGATCTTTAGCTAAAAATGCTGGGTTTAGATGGAATAATCCTGTTCAAGGAGCTTGGGCAAGAAAATTAACTACTGATGAGGCAAAAAACCTTGGTTTTAGAGTAGAGATTTTGAATTAATATTTAATGAATTTTTGTCAAAGAAAATATTTAGTGCATTTTACAAGGCATCCATTTATTACCCATTTTATGAGCTCCAATACATCCATATTTTGAGGCAGCTTGTTCAGCTTCTTCTTTAGTTTTAAATAAATCTGACGTCATATTTTCCTTATTTGAATTTGAAAAATGTTTGGAATGATCATGGTGATTGTTTTGAGAATTAGGTGAGTACTCCCATATCCCCATAGTAGTAACTCCAGCAGAGATAATTCCCATCCCAACTACTGATAAATTCAGTATTCCCATTGCTACTGCACCAAAAGAGAATACACCCATTGGAACAACTCCAATACTTATAACTCCCATTGGCACTATTCCTACTGAAACTATACCAAGGGGTGCTATTCCAAAAGCAATTTTTTTTGGTTTTGCACCGCAATGCAGATTCTCTTTATTTTTATTAATTTCCAATAGTTTTACTAAATGTTAAATTAAAATTGTCCCACAAAACAACTAATTAAAGTTTAATTTCTACTTGAATTAAAAAATTTGAATTATTTTCTAGAACTTTGAATAACTTAAAAAATCTTAGAGGAACGGTAGATTTGCTGCCTGATCAATTAATAAAGTGGCAAAACGTTGAGAAAATTGTATTAGAGCAGCTTGCAAGAGCATCTATTAATGAAATAAGAACGCCAATACTCGAAATGACTGAATTATTTATAAGAGGAATTGGTGAAGGAACTGATGTTGTCAGTAAGGAAATGTATACATTTATAGATAGAGGGGAGAGATCCTGCACTCTTAGGCCTGAAGGAACCGCTTCAGTTGCTCGAGCGTTAATACAAAATGGAATGTTGTCTAAACATTCTCTTCAAAAACTCTGGTACATGGGGCCTATGTTTCGATATGAAAGACCTCAAGCAGGAAGGCAAAGACAGTTTCATCAGTTAGGTGTTGAGTTTGTTGGATACGATTCAGTTAGAAGTGATGTTGAAATTATTGCTTTAGCTTGGGATATCTTAGGCAAATTAGGAATAAAAGAACTTAATCTTGAAATAAATACTTTGGGCGATCTTAATGATAGATTAAATTTTCAAAAATCCTTTTTAAAATGGCTAGAAATAAATAAAAATTCTCTAGATTTAGATTCTCAGAAAAGGATTACTAAAAATCCCTTAAGGATTTTGGACTCAAAGAATATTCAAACAAAAAAAGCTCTTGAAAATGCACCAAGATTATTTGATTTTTTGTCTGAAAAAAGTCATCACAGATATTTAGGCTTAAAAAAACAATTGGAGGTTTTAAAAATACCTTACGTGGAAAATTTTAATTTAGTAAGAGGTTTAGATTATTACACCCATACTGCTTTTGAAATCACTAGTGGTGCTTTAGGTTCCCAAGCTACAGTTTGCGGGGGAGGAAGATACGATGATTTAATAAAACAAATGGGAGGGCCAAATACCCCGGCAATTGGATTTGCTATTGGTCTAGAAAGATTAATTCTACTAGCAGGAAAAGATCTTGAAGTTCCAAGAAATACTGATATTTATATTATTAATCAAGGCTTAATTGCTGAATCATTAGCTTTGGATTTATCCAGGAAATTAAGAAATTATGATTTGATAGTTGAGTTGGATTTAAGTGGAGCCTCATTTTCTAAACAATTTAAAAAGGCAAATAAAATAAATTCTAAAAGTATTATTGTAATTGGTGATGATGAGGCAGTTAAAGGTGAATTTATTATTAGGCTCTTTGATCAATCATGTGATGGGAACGAAGAAGAGGTTATATCTTTTGAGAATGATATTGAATTGGAAAAATGGATAAATAACAATTTACTTGCAAAGTGATGCTCTTAAAGTTTGCGATAATTTTTCTTTTTATATTTATTTTCTTTTATTTAAGGAATTTTCTTAAACTAAATAGAAAACAAAAAGTTTTGAATGCTAAAAAATTAACAACTTTCAATAAAAAGAATCTTAATAACTGGATGAATTTAACTAAAAAAGAGAGGTATAACTTATCTAAACGAGATTCTGTTAACTATATGGATAGAAGAAAACTTTTATTAGACGAAATTAGAACTGAATATATGAAAATATCTAGAAAAAATTCTGAGCGGAATATTAAGAAAAAATAATTATGGAAAATTACTGGACTTCTAATAAAACCATAAATGGATTGAGACATTTTGTTTTAGTAAATGAGACTAAAGAAAAAGGAAATATTAGTTTTTTAATGGTTTCTGTCCTTGATTCTGAAATTAACCTAACAACTACATACGAAGAATTAATAAATAGTGGAAATTGGCACAAGGGTTGGATCAATCTTTCAAAGCATCAATCGATAACAGAAGAATACCTTAACTATAAATCCATAAATAAAGGAGAGGGTATCGATGAGATATTCATTAATGAAGATTCTTTATTTAATATTTCTTAACTTGATATAAATCTTTCAAATCTCTTTTCTTTGTAAATAAAAGGTTTTTTGTTACTTAATAATTATTTAAAAGTTTTACCCCTTTCAAAAAAATTAAATTAACGTTATCAAGGATTAATAATATTTACTTAATTCAATGTTAGGGGATATGTGGAGCTCATCTGAGTTGACCGCGGAAAAACTAGGAATAACTGAAATTAAACTTTCTTTTTTACGTGAAAATGGAATACTCAAGCCAGGGATTCATTGGAAAAGCTCTCCACTCGGTCAGAAAAAACCTTGGAAACCCAAAGCTTTATACAATATAAAAATGTGCAGACAATTAATTAATAAATTTTATTCTGAAGAAAATTATAATAATGCAGCCTAAAAACTAATATTTTTTGATTAACTTGGAAAAGAATTTTAAATTTTTATTCTATTAGGTTCTCATCCTTACACTCAATAAGAGTGTTTTGTAAAGTTGGATATAAGTTAATCATATTTATATATTGTTTTGATTTTCTGTAAGATTTTGCAGCCTTTTTGTAATGAACTTCAGATTTCATTTCTAGTGAAAATTTTCTAGAAGACTCTTGAGAAGTAGTCATAATAATAGATGTCTTATCTCCTATTTAATAAATGTTTGAGAATGAGGCAATAAAAAGGATGGTTTAATGAAACAAAACATCGTTTAATGTCAGCAAAATGAAATTTATTAAAATAATTTGAATTGGAAAATAATGGTTTATTTTATGAAACTTATATCTCTGAGAATAATTTTTCTTCATTAAATCTACCTTCTTTGCTCTTGGATTTCCTTATGAAGATTTTTTGTTTGGTAATTACTAGGATTACTAACCTTTACAATTTTGTTATTAATTCAACTGTTTGGTGAAATATAAAGTATTCTCGAAACGTTTAAGCTAATCAATTCCTAAATGCAAACCTATGGAAATCCAGATACTACCTATGGATGGTGGGCTGGTAATTCAGGTGTAGCGAATCGCTCAGGAAAATTCATTGCTGCTCATGTAGCTCATGCAGGATTAATTGTTTTCTGGGCGGGTGCATTCACCCTTTTTGAACTTTCACGATTTGACCCAAGCGTCCCAATGGGGCATCAACCTCTAATCGTTCTTCCTCATTTAGCAACTCTTGGAATAGGGTTCGATGCTAATGGTGTAGCTATGGGAGATACTAAACCTGTTCTTGCGATAGCAATAGTTCACTTAGTCTCTTCTATGGTTTTAGCAGCTGGGGGACTTTTACATTCTTTACTTCTTCCTGGAAATCTTGAAGATTCTGATGTGGCAAGAGCCAGAAAATTCAATATTGAATGGGATAATCCAGACAAATTGACATTTATTCTTGGTCACCATCTAATTATTCTTGGTTTCGCAGTTATTGCTTTTGTCGAATGGGCAAGAGTGCATGGAATTTATGATCCAGCTATTGGTTCTGTAAGACAGGTTGAGTATGAATTAAATTTGGCCAAAATTTGGAATCATCAGACAGACTTTTTGACTATTGATAGTTTAGAAGAAGTAATGGGAGGTCATGCTTTCCTTGCTTTCGTTGAGATCACTGGTGGAGCTTGGCATATTGCTACTAAGCAAGTTGGTGAATATACCAAATTCAAAGGTAAAGGTCTTCTATCTGCAGAAGCTGTTCTTTCATGGTCATTAGCTGGAATAGGCTGGATGGCTATTATTGCAGCCTTCTGGAGTGCAGCTAACACAACAGTTTATCCAACTGAATTCTTTGGTGAACCACTTGAATTGAAATTTAGTATTTCTCCTTATTGGGTAGATACTGTTGATCTTCCTGATGGTGAGTACACTTCAAGAGCGTGGTTAGCTAATGTTCATTACTATTTCGGATTCTTCTTTATTCAAGGCCATCTATGGCACGCTTTAAGAGCACTAGGCTTTGACTTCAAGAGAGTTACAAATGCTATCAGTAATATTGATAGTGCAACAGTTACTCTTAAAGATTAATTCTTAAATTTAATTATTTATATCTAAAGGCTCCTCTTACAGGAGCCTTTTTTATTTGAAAAAAATTGTTTATTAATTTAGATTAAGAACTATATGTTTTTGAAATCATTGAATATTTTTTCTTTACAGAATAAAGATATTTTTTCAAATTCTTTTTTAATAAGTTTTTTTGGATTGTTAATAATATTTTTTTTGTTGATTTTTGGGAGAAAATTTAAATTAGCTGTACAACTTGAGAGGTTTGGCTTACCGATAGCAGTTATATCGGGAATTTTAGGTATATCTATAGGCCCATTTGGAGCGATACACTTTTTGCCAAAAGAAACAATCAATGTTTGGAGTAATTTTCCTACTCCTCTTTTATCATTAGTCTTCGCAACTTTAATGATGGGAAGACCCATTCCGAATATAAATGGTTTAGTTAAACCAATTTTTAATCAATTTCTATTAGCTCTTTCCCTAGGTTTTGGACAGTTTTTTGTTGGCGGATTAGTTGTTAGATATTTTCTACCTCAATCTATGGATATAAATCCTCTAATGGGATGTTTAATAGAGGTCGGTTTTGAGGGCGGTCATGGCGCTGCATCAATAATTGGCGAAAGTTTTAATAAACTAGGTTTCCCGAATGGTTTAGATCTTGGTTTGGCTATGGCAACTATGGGTCTTTTATCCTCTTCGATATTGGGTAGTATATTTATTTTTCTTGGTAGAACTTTAGGTCTTTCAGATACTGAGGAAATTGTTGTACAAAATGATAATCCAAAGGAAAAAAATAAGATAGGGATTTTTGCAGATTTAAGAATTTTTATAATAAATCTTGGATTCGCTGGATTGGCAATTTCTTTTGGTGTTTTACTCCTTAAAGTTTTAAGGTATATTTCAAGTTCTTTTGGTGATTTTTCGAAGGAAATTATTTTTTCACTGCCAGTATTCCCTTTTATCCTTATAGGCTCGCTCCTTATTAGATATATTTTAGAGAAAACCAGAAATACAGAATTTATTTCAAATATTCTGCAAAGGGAGATTGGTATTTTATCCACAGATTTATTGATTTTTACAGCTATGGCGAGTTTGGATATTGCAGTTGTTTTTGATAATTGGATACTTATTTTAGTTTTTACTATTTTTGGTTTATTTTGGAATTTAATCTGCATTGCTTATTTTGCATACTTTATTTTTGATGATTATTGGTTTGAAAAAAGCTTGATAGAGTTTGGAAATTCTACAGGTGTAGTAGCTTCTGGGTTACTTCTTTTAAGGCTTGCAGATCCTAAAAATATTTCTAAGACTTTACCAATTTTTACGTCAAAACAGCTTTTCGCTCAGTTAATTCTTTCTGGGGGACTATTTACAGTTCTTGCACCATTAATGATTTCTACAATTGGGTTAAATTATTGGACAGAAATTTGTGCCCTAATTACATTCGCAATTCTTTTTATTGCATTGATTTTTAATAAAGTAGAGATGAAAAAGTTTCAATAAGAACCCTAGAATGGTAATAGCATAAATTTTATCTTAATGTCATTTACTCCCTACGATATTCCACCTCAAGAAAATAAAGGGAAGTGGTTTAGGAGTCATTTACTCGGAAGGGAAATCGAACTTGGTGAATTGTATAGTCTTGGATCAAATGATTTAGATTTGCTTATGGCGGAAACTGCAGAAATCAGAAGCGATCTTGATTTTAAGGAAAAAAATATAGGCAAATTTAGGACCGCAGGATATTTTTTGGAGTTAGCAAGAATAATTGAGAAAAGGAAGTTGTTGGAAAGTTAATTAGATGGGAAATAATTCTTTTTAGAATATGGTTCCCATAATTCGTATTTATACATTAAGGATTTAAATTCTCTATTTTTCTCAAATGAATCTAACCAGTTTTTTATTGAGGATTCAAAATAATTTGTTCTTTTTTGACTTTCACAAGCGATTCTAAATTGTCTTACAAAAGGCCAAATAGACCAATCAGCGATTGTGGGACTATCTCCAAAAAGGTATTTATTTTCTGCAAGAAGATCGTTCAATCTCTTTATAAATTTAATCGCATTTGTGAAATTAAATTCTTCATCACTATTCTTATATCTTGTAGCATATTTAAATCGATCTAAATGATATTTGAATTCGTTATCGTTTTCATTAATGATTTCAAAAATATTTTCTTTTTTGTCCTCAGGAAAATAAATTGATTTGATGTTTTCCTTTTTTGACTCTGAGAGAGCCCACAGGATAATTTCAAGACTTTCTTCAATAACTTCACTATTTTCTTTTATAAGTATTGGAACAGTTTTTGTCTTTGAATTATTTAAAAAATCTAGAGGTTTATTTTTTAAATCAATTTCTCTTATCTCTACTTTTATTTCACAAATTAACAGGGCCCATCTTGCACGAATTGCATATGGACATCTTCGAAATGAATATAAAATATCGTTTTTCATATTGTAAAAACTTTTAATTTCCCTAATTCTTTTAGTATTATTTAAGTAGGAACAGTATTAATTTTACAACGCAAATGTCAGGATATGTTTACCTTATTAGAGTTGGTGACCTTTATAGGATTGGGAAAACGGATGATCTTGAAAAGAAAATTAAGAAATTAAAGCCAGATGAATTATTAACATCAATTATGACAAAGGAGCCAGAAACTCTTGAAGCAAGATTACTAAGAAAATACAAGTCGCAAAGAATCCCTGAAACTGGTTATTTAAAACTTTCGAAAAGACAAATTAGAGAATGTAAAAAGCAATTTGAATTAAAGGGTAGCTTACCTCATACTTTAGATGCTGAAGTTTCCATAACTCTATATGCATCTTTTTTATTGTTTTCATTAAGTTCCTTTATTTTTAATTATTTAAATTTTGGATTTGTAAAATCTATATCTTATTCTTTCGGAATGGCATCTCTACCAATGGTTGTATTATTTATTACAGGTAGTTTTGGCGGATACTTTTCTGAAGATTTATCTCTTTTTTCATTGTTAACTAATCGAATAAAAGGTTTATTTATTGCAATTGCAATGCTTTCAATGGCTTACTTAATTTTCAATTTAGGTTAAATTTCATAATTACAATTTAAGGCAATTTCAAATGGAACTGATTGGGTAGGTAACTTCAGAATAGTTGAGCATATTTCAGCAATATCTTCAGGCTGTGTCATGCTTGATTTGTCTAGGGAAGAAATATTTTGGGCCATTTCTGTATTAACCCAACTTGGGCAAATTGCTGAAATCCTTATATTTTTCTCCCAACCTTTATTTTTCATTGTTTGGCATAACCCCATCAAAGCAAATTTTGAAGAAGAATAAGCAGCTAAATCCCCTTTAGATCTTTTCCCACTCATTGAAACTAAAACAATAATTCTTCCTCTACCTGAGGCACATAAGTGTTCCCAAGAAAGCCTACATAAATTCCAAATTGCCAAAAAGTTGATATTGAGTGTATTTAAAATATCATCTTCATCTCCATCTTTGTATAAGAAAGGAACCTTCGATAATACTCCAGAACAATTTATTACTGAATCAAATCCACCAAATTTATCTACGGTATTCTTTATCCAATTTTCGGCTGTAATTTTTTTTGATGCATCATATTGGTTGATTATAATTTTCCCTTCTGGCCATTTTTTTGGATCAATAGCACTTCCTTTTAATGATTCTAAATCTCTTATGCCAACACTAATTCTATTGCCTTCCTTTAATTCTTTATGTGCAATATTTAGTCCAATACCTCTACTGGCTCCACTTATTAGGATGGTTCTCATTTTTTAACTATATGTTTGGAAAAATTATCCTTAGTAACATTTTAAATTCTCTACCATGCATAATCATAAGACCTTTCTTTACACTCCATGGAGCCTTTATAAACATAACGCACATCGCATAGACAATCTCTCTTAAGGAAAGAGTATCAGTTAGAAAACCATACCATTGATTTTTAGGTAATTGGAAAAAACTACCAAAAAATTCTCTCAATAACTTCTCGTCAAACCTCATGAGTTTTTCTAACCCAAATTGGTAAAGTGATTTCTTCCTAATTAATTCTTTTGACCATAAAGTTTCCCAACCTTTTCTAGCTATATGATAGGTACTTAGATTTTTGTTTTTAATTGCTTCTGAAACTGCTTTTGCTACAAGTGGAGCTCTTCTTAAAACATTACCAATTAAATATCCAGAGGCAGGATGTACCATTGAAGCAGCACCACCATATCCAAGTATTTGTTGTTTGAAATCTGGTATTGGCATATTCATAGGGAGAAATAAGCCAAGCTCTTCATGTTGCATGCTTGTGATTGATATATTTCGATAAGAAAGCCTCTTCTCTAGTCTCTCTTTTAAATTTTCCATTGTTAGAGGATTTACTAAACCTAGAGATGTCTCTTCAAGAAAATATTTCCCATCCCCCATATCCATGGCATAAAGAAAAGTGGGCGGTTCTTTTTTTTGCTCATCGTTAAGATGGTCATTTCTATAGTCCATTAATACAAACTGCCCTTTCTTAAGTGGAGGTTTACTAAAATTACCTACTATCCCATAACAAGTTTGGACTGCTAAGGGACCACACGTTTTTAATTTAAGAAAAACAGGATCATATCCTGTTGCATCTACTACTAATCTTGCAGAGTAAGTCTTGCCATCTCTTGTAGTTACTGTACTTTTGTATTTTTCAAAATGTATTTTGTTTGCAAAGCCTTGATGCCATTTAATAAGAGACTTATTGCATTCATTAAACCAATAATTGTGAAGTTTCTTCTTATCAAATAGTCCATAATCTAGTGAATGTTCCGTGGCTTTATTCTCGTCGTCCTTTTCTTCTAAAGCGCCATGCCCAAAAAAACTTACAGTATTCTTCCATCTATATTCAAGTAAATCCTGAAGCCCAAGTTGATCAACTTCCTCCCCCCAAATACCATAAGTGTTTGGCCAAGGTTCATCTGGTCCATTTGGAGAAAGAACTTCAACATCTAATTTTTCCTTTCCCAAAGCTGATGCAATTGCCATTCCCGCAGGCCCTGCTCCCAAAACAAGAACATCTGTCATGCTTTCTTTTGACATTAAATATAAATCTTATGATTAAAGAAATTTATTGAACAAAATATAATTTCTGCTATTGTTTTTTTATATTCCATCCATTAATGGTAACGAGAGTAGATTAATAATAATCAAATTACTTAAATACTAGTGACTAAGTTTTCTGTGTTTTAACAATAATTTATAAGATTACAAAATAAAAAAAACTTAATTAATTTTTTTATCATAAAAAATAATACAGGAATTGAAATGATTAAAAATAAAAATATTTTAATTACTGGAGGTAATTCAGGTATAGGGTTTTTTGCCATTATTAATTTACTGAAAACGAAAAATAATTTATATGTTGTAATAAAAAACGAATTTAGAAAGAATGAATTTCTCAAGAAAATTGAGAAATATTTTGATAAAAATCACCTTGGTAAATTTTTAAACATTATTGAAAATTGTGATCTTTCCGATCTAAAGAATATAAATAAAATTAAAGATTTTTTTATTAGTAAAAAGATTTTTTTAGATGTAGTTGTTTTAAATGCAGGATTACAATATACAGGCTCTTTTTACCCTAGGGTATCAAAACAAGGCATAGAACTAACTTTTGCGGTAAATCATCTTGCACATTTTTACTTGGTAAATATCCTAAAAGATTTTGTTAGAGATAAAGAAGAATCTAGAATCATTATTACATCATCAGATGTTCATGACCCCAAAAGTTCAGGGGGCAATATAGGAAAGAAAGCAGGACTTAATAACCTAGTTGATTTCAGAAAAAAAGTAACTGGGCAATTTTTAAATTTCAATGCTGATGAAGCTTATAAAAATAGTAAGTTATGTAATATTTTGTTTGCTAAAGAACTTGAAAAAAAATTAAAAATCTCTTCTAGTAAAATTTCTGTAATTACTTGGGCCCCTGGTCTTGTAATACCAAATGATGATTCCGGTTTTTTTAGATATAGTAAACGTTTTAATCTCTTTGGATATTTAATTTTTTCTAAAGCTGCAAAAGATATTTTTGGGATTTCTGAAAATATAGAAAATGCTGGAAAAATACTTTCTAAGATTGTTCTTGATAAAAATTATAATAATATTGGTTTCCTACATTTAAGTAATAAACTTATATCTTTTAAAAAACATAAATTAGTTAAAAGTAATGTTAGTGATGAAGCAAATAGTGCTGAGTTAGCATCAAAACTCTGGATTTTAAGTGAAGAGATTTGCCGATCATTTGGCTTTGTTACTTTCAATATTTAAGGTTTGTGTTGGGAATGCAAACTCAATATTATTAACTGCGAATTCCTCAATTATTTTTAAATTTATAGATTGTTGAGCTTCCATTGCGGCAAGATAATTATTGGTTGGTATGTAATAAACAAGTTCGAAATTAAGACTGAAGTCTCCAAAATCTGTGAAATGACATCTATCAAAAGACGCATCTTTTGTCTCTTCAACTATTTTTTTTATTATTATTGGAATCAATTTCATAGTTTTTGGAGAGGTTTCATAAATAACTCCTAATTTATGCACTAACCTTCTTTTTTCCATTTGTGCGTAATTTGAAATTATTCCATTTGTAAGGGCGCTGTTGCTCATTACTATTACTTCTCCATTGATACTTCTTATTCTTGAGGACCTTACTCCAACCCTCTCAACCATTCCAAGGACGCCATCAGATTTTATAAACTCACCTTTTTGAAAAGGTTTATCAAGTAAAATTGTTATGTATTCAAAAAACTCTTGAACTGGATCTTTCAAAGCTAATCCTGCTCCAATACCCCCTGCACTTAGTAGAGCCCAAATAGCAGTCATTTGAACACCTATATTTTGTAAGAAAAAGATTGAACCAATAGTCCATGTCAATGCTTTTATTAAAGGAGTAAGTGAAGATATCATTGAGCTGATTGAGGAATCATTAATTTTCGATGTCGATTCTGTTAAAGATCTTATTAAAACTTTATTGAGAGCTTTTATAATTATTATCAATATAAATAATTTCAGAATATTCAATAATACAGTGATAAAAGTTATTTCATCAGCAAAAAAATAGTCAATTGAAAAATAAAATGAGAGGAGAAAACCTATTGGTTTAACAATTACCGAGATGACCTCAAAAATAAAATCATCAAAATTTGTTTTTGTACGTTTGGAGATCTTTTTGAAGAATATTTTTGAAAGTTTTGAAATTATTATTGACAATAAAATTCCAATAAAAAAAATAGATATTGCCAGAAGGAAGTTTTCAGTAACTAATTTCATATTTAAATAGAACTTAAAAATTTATCTTTAATAAAATTTTAAATTATCTCTAGGTAACAAACCAGTCTTGATTTTTCTTTATCTAATTATTATATTTCTAATTTCTTTAAATTCTTTTCTATCCGCAGTTTGGCATAATTCAAAAATTATTGATTCAGTAGTTGTTAAGATCGCTCCCTTCTGAATCATTCTCTGCAATGCTATTTCATGATCTACCCTATTTCGACTGCTCATAGCATCTGCTATGAGAACAACTACAAATCCTTTTTGTAAACAATCTAAGACTGTTTGTTGAATGCAAATATGCGTTTCGATACCACAAACTATCAAATTTGTAATTTTCTTATTTTTAAGTTCTTCTGAAAATTCTTTTATGTTAGCTAAGCTAAATTCCATTTTTTCAACTTTTTTAAATCCATTTTTAGGCAATAAATCAGGTATCGTTGCACCCAATTTGAATGGGTTCTGTTCAGATAAAAAAATGTTTTCTTCTAAAATTTGGTAGGCATCTATTAGCTTTTTGATGTTTTTGGTTATTGATTCCTTGTTAAATATTGATCTTATAATTTTTTCCTGAACATCTATGATTAGTAAAGCATTCACTTTTGGAGATAGTTTGTCAGAAGATTTTTCATGTCCCTTCATCATTTGTATTTAAAGATATATTCAACATAGTATTTTGAACAACTTTAGTAAACATTTTAAAGGAAAAAGTTGTTTTACTCTCATCTAGAGTTATTATTGAGAATAGCTGTGGGTTAATTGTTGTCATTATCCTCTCAATACAATGTCATCACATCTCCTCTTGGAGACGGTTTACATAAAGATGGGAAGAGGTTAACTCCTCAAAGGCTTAAGGTTCTTAATTTATTCGAAAATATTGGTTCTGGAAATCATCTTAGTGCTGAAGAGGTACATGAAAAATTAGTTAAATCAAGTTCCAAAGTTTCACTTGCAACAATTTATAGAACTTTAAGACTTTTAGTGCAAATGGGTTTGCTTCATGAATTAGAACTCAGTGAGGGCGGACACAGATATGAGTTGCTTAGTAATGACACTCCTGATCATCATCATTTAATTTGTATTAGGTGTGGTAGAACAGAAGAATTCGAAAATGAAGAAGTTTTAGAAGCAGGCAAAGTTGCAGCAAAAATTAATGGGTTTAAACTAATTGAATCCTCTTTAAACGTAAGAGCTATATGTCCTAATTGCATTTAACGGATTTTATTAACTTAAAGTTCCACCGCAACTTGATCCTGCACCTGCAGTACAGGCAAAACAATGTTCTTTTACAGCTACCCTGTAGTCAAAAGTAAATGACTCATCCAATAAATCAAAAAGTGTTTTTGGTCCTTTATTCTCTCGGAAATTTATCTGTTGATTAAAGTCACAATCATAAATTTCTCCAAGCCAATTTACACTAATAGTTTTTTTGCACATAAGATTTTCTAAATTATTTTCATTGAAATTTTCTTTTAGTAATTTGTAATAAATATTTAGTTTCCCTTCTCTTCTTAGAGATTCTTCATATCTATTTATTGGCATATTAGTTATTGTATATAGGTTATTAAAAACAATATTATATTTTTCGAATAGTATTTTTTTATAATCTTTTTCCAATATTTTCTGAGAAGGTGGAAGAATTGGGCTTACAGGATTGTAAACAAGATTTAATTGCAATCCATTTTCTTTCTTTCCATAGCCTAAATCATTAAGAATTTTTATAGCATTAATACTTTTTTCAAAAACCCCAAGACCCCTTTGAAACTCAACATTATCTTTTTCATAACACGGTAGCGAAGCAGTAACTATTACTTTATTTTTTGCAAGAAATTGAGGAAGATCTTCATAACCTTCTTCAAAGAAAATTGTTAAATTGCATCTATCAATAATATCAACTTGTTTTGTGCTCAAACTAGCTATTAGGTTTTTAAATTCTGGATGAAGTTCTGGCGCGCCACCTGTTATATCTAAAGTCCTGATTTTGTACTTATCAATTATTTTTGGAATGAGAGATATTATTTCATTGGACATCTTTTCAGTCCTTAGAGGACTTGAATTAACATGACAATGCTTACAAGCCTGATTGCATTTATAACCTATATTGATTTGCAATGTTTCTATAGGTTCTTTATATATTGAGGGGAATTTTTCTTTCATAAATCTATTATTTATAAATTGTCATTTGAAAATTCAAAAGTCAACAATTTTTTTTAAAGTTTGATCTCTTATTAGCAAGTTCAATAAACCAACTTATATATTCTTTGGGACCATTTTGAAAAATCAAGTCAAACTTTAAGTTGTCATAAAGGTCACTGATCCCTGTTAAACCAGTTTTTTTTGTAGAAGGTCTTTCAACTTCACCAGAACTACTATCTACAAAAATTATTTTATTATTAATACCAAATTCATTCCCTAATATTTGTATAAATTCTAAAAAAGATCTGTCACTGCCTCCTCTTAAAAAACTTTTTTCACCATTATTTTTTTTTGATGTTATTGTGTCACCAACTCCTACAATTAAAGGCATATCTTCTGTTTGAATATTACTTTTGCATAAATCAATTTTTCCTTTAATAGAATTTGGAGAGTTTCTAAAATTAAAATTACTTCCAAAAGGAGCTTTACCAGTTTTATCCTCAATAAATTTATTTAAAAGAAATAAGACTCCAGAATCTTTAACTGCACCTTTGATAAGTAATTGTATGTCTGTTGATCCAATATCATTTTTAGAAGAAAGCTTAATTCTTTCTTTGCCATTTTTATTTCCTAAATTTGGTGAAATATGCAGGAAAAATGAGTTTTTAAGGCCTTCGGATTCAGCTTCAAAGATGATTTCATTCATCATTTTTTCAAAACTAATTTGAATAACCTTTCTTTTATCAGAATCATTGTTAACTAATTCAAATAGACTATTGAAATTAATCGTTGGCGAGAATCGTGTTTCGCATATTGATTTTACTGCGTGAAAATTGATATCTTCTTGGCTAAGTTCAGGAAAAATATTCTTAACTATAAAATTAAACTTTGGTCTTATTAGACTAGGTACTTTAGATAAAAAATTTAGTTCTTTTTCTGAGACTCCTTCAAAACTTATTTCACCATTGTTGTCTTGATACTCTACTCCACATGCTGCTAAACCTCTTAAATAAAGTTCTTTGTTTTTTGGCTCAGTAGTGCTTCTTAAACTTCTTTCTATTATTCTGTTAACCCCTCTTGGACCTTCATGTTCCCCACAAGTTAATACAAAGAATTCCTCTGCAAATTCTTTTACTGCATAGATATAATTTGATTCTAATTCTCTAGTCATTGGATCTTTAACTAAAGGGATACAAACTCCGTCAATGTCTTGAATAATTAAGATATTTTTAGAAGAAATTAATTGTTTTTGTGCCTTCAGGTTACTTGCTATATATTCCATATTTATAATTATTTGTCTTTAAATTTAATTTCTTTATCTCAGTGAAATTATAAATTAAAAAATTCAATATTTACAATAAATAATTTGCTATGGTCAAGAATTGCTTTAATGTAGAAAAATGTTGGTATGGGTTAGAAATTAAAAAAATTATCAAGAATTTCCAAAAATGAAAAATAATTTTATAGAAAATATAAATGATGAAAAATATTTTTATTCATTGATTGAAGATTTAGAGAACAGCAAGGTTGGATTCTACAGTGTTGGTTTATATCCTGCATCATTAGCATATAACTGTGCTATGCATGGAAAATCAAATAATATTCTCTTAGCTCCTAGGCAAGATAGAGATTTGTTAGGAGCTTTCTCAAATGATGTGCTTTCTGATATGGATAATGAGACTATTGAAAAGATTAAGAGAATGGGACATTATTCTTCAGATGGAACAAGAAAATCTTTGGATCTAAAAGATCTTCTCTTGGAATGTGAAATTGTTATTCTTGCTTCAAACAGTAACCATATACAAGATGATGTTAAACATGCTTTAAAACTTAGAAAAACTTTAAAAAGAGAAAATGTGGTTCTTGGCTGTCTCGTGGGTTCTTTCTGCATTGATAATAAAAACAAAAAACCCTTTATTCTCTGTAATAAATATCCAAATTTAGCTTTTTTTACAGGGTTTCATCGTCATGGAGCTTTACGAAATCCTAATGATAGTTTTACAGCCAATTTCTGCCATCCTGATGCCCTAACTGCTTTAATAGGAGCTCGAATTTTAAATCAATTGTCACCGAAAATCCAAGTTTCTCCTGGAGTTCATAATATTGAATGTCAATACATAAAATCAATAAAAAATATATCATCCATATTCGCAGGTTTTGTAAATAACTTTCATTCCGATAAGCCAGGAATGCTACCTACCATTAATACGATTTTGTTAACACAATGTTTGGATCAGGCCGCATCAGTATCATTACAAGTTAGAAAAGAAAATAAATTAGTCAATAAATATCTTTCATTAAAGGAACTTGGTTATGGTGAAGAGATAATTAGTGCAAAGGAAAAAATTAATGATAAATTTTTTGAAAAAGGAGATTATACTTTTTCTCAATTAAATGCGGTTAAGGCTGATGTTTTAGGTAGCATGACACTGCCAACTGAAGGAAAACCAACAAGGAATTTCCAGGCAGGACAAGTTTTGTCAGATATGCTCTTGCAACTCAATAGATGTCCAAAAGATGTCTCAGAATTTGTAAATTGGTGTAATAAATACTCTCTCAGTCAAGGAGGTTTAGAAGGTCTAAAATCCTTAAAATTTTGGCCAGACATTTATAAAAAATTCAAAATCAAAAATAATAATTGCTCAATGATTAATCTGATTTATTTATGCTTTAATGCTAATTCAGAAGAAAAAAAAGAAATTTATAAGGTTTTAATTAGTTCAGAAGAAATCACCAATTTTTGCCAAGAATCTGTTAAATCTGAATCATCTTTAGAACTAAATGAAAAATTAAAAGGAGATTATCTTTTTAATGATATTGAAATGTTTTACAGGAAATTTTTTATTGACAAAGAGGAAAATGATCTTAAAAATAATGATTCTAGTAATCAAATTTCTAAAAAGAATCCAAGTTATATTAATGTATTGAAAATTATTAATAATTATTTTAATAATTGATTATTTGCCGAATTTACAAAAAACTAAGTTTTTCATTTATTTACTAATCTTGATTGCAGGGTTAGAATTATTAAGGTTTTAAAAGGTTTTTTTGAAAAAGGAATTATCACATCGTTCTCATGAACTGAAAGCTCTTGGTTGGAATCAAGAAGATTTAACAAGATACGAAGATTTATGGGACTACAGCCAAAGATGGGGATTAATAAATCTTGAAAGAGAAGACAGACAGTTTTTAAAGAAAGCAGAAAAGTTACTCCCAAAGATTCAAAATAAAAAAATCTCTGTTAAAAAAACTATTGAAGAAAAATCATATTATTTATGGTTAAATTTTTACCTAAATGAAATTAATATTTTTAGTAATTCTAATCTCCCCAAAAATAAATATAGTGTATGGACACTCTTAATTGAAGAGGAAATAAAACTTCTTAAGGAATTACAACCAGTTATGGGTCTTCCGGATACTTTAAAAGCCAAGAATCTATTCGAGAATAGAAAAAAACTAATAAATAAAGCGTTTAGCGAATTTGACGCTAAAAACAACGATAAAGTTTTCAACTTTGATGAGGTTTTAAACAAATCTGAAAAAGATGTTGGTAAGAATTGGAAATCAATTACTGAAAAAGATCCTGAGGCTAATAAAACTTTTCCAATAATTGAAGCTGCAAATATTGAGAAACTCAGATCTTTGATAAAAGAGGATTTGAGTTTGTATATGAAAGATAATTTCCCCTCATTAAAAAAGGATTTATAAATATTTATCTTTTTTTTGTTTTTTTTTTGGACTTTTCTAAGTTAAATAGATAATAGGATTATTTAAAAAATTTTGAGCAACCAAAAGTTCGAGACACTTCAGTTACATGCAGGCCAAGTTCCTGATCCAACTACAAATTCTAGAGCAGTACCCATTTATCAAACTAGTTCCTATGTCTTTGATAATGCAGAGCATGGAGCGAACCTTTTTGGATTAAAAGAATTTGGAAATATTTATACTCGACTTATGAACCCCACGACAGATGTCTTCGAAAAAAGAATGGCAGCTTTGGAGGGAGGAATGGCAGCACTTGCAACATCCTCAGGACAAGCTGCTCAATTCTTGGCAATTGTGAACTGCATGACAGCAGGGGATAATTTTGTCTCTACATCTTTTTTATATGGTGGGACCTACAATCAATTTAAAGTACAATTTCCAAGATTAGGAATAGAAGTTAAATTTGCAGATGGTGATAGTATCGATAGTTTTAGAAATAAAATTGATGATAAAACCAAAGCAATATATGTCGAATCAATGGGAAATCCTCGGTTCAATATTCCAGATTTTGATGGACTTTCTGCTTTGGCGAAGGAAAATGGAATTCCTTTAATAGTTGATAATACCCTTGGTGCTGGTGGTGCTTTAATAAGACCAATTGATTTTGGAGCCGATGTTGTTGTAGAAAGTGCAACGAAATGGATCGGTGGACATGGAACAAGTATCGGAGGGGTTATTGTTGATGCCGGAACTTTTGATTGGGGAAATGGTAAATTCCCACTAATGAGTGAGCCAAGCGCTGCTTATCATGGACTCGTTCATTGGGACGCTTTTGGTTTCGGTAGTGATATCTGCAAATCTTTGGGAGTGCCTGATAATAGAAATATAGCTTTTGCGTTAAGAGCAAGACTTGAATGTCTGAGAGACTGGGGATCAGCTCAAAGTCCTTTTAATTCGTTTTTGTTATTGCAGGGTCTGGAAACTCTAAGTTTAAGAATAGAAAGACAAACTTCTAATGCTCTTGAATTAGCAAAATGGTTGGATTCTAATTCTAATGTAAGTAGTGTTAATTACCCAGGCCTAGAATCTGATCCATATTACTCAAGTGCCAAAAAATATACTACTGGAAGGGGGATGGGTTGCATGCTTATGTTCTCTCTTAATGGGGGTTATGAAAATGCAGTAAAATTTATTGATTCCTTAAAATTAGCGAGCCACCTTGCTAACGTGGGGGATTCAAAAACATTAGTAATTCATCCGGCTTCAACAACTCATCAGCAATTATCTGAAGAAGAACAATTATCTGCAGGTGTTACTCCAACGATGGTAAGAGTTTCTGTAGGAATTGAGCATATTGATGATATAAAAGCAGATTTCGAACAAGCACTTTCACAAATCACATAGGAAAGGAGATTTATTGGCTTTAATAATTCCTAGTAACTATCACAAGATTAGTGATGTTGAGAAAAACCACATATCTTGGATCGAACCAGAATTGGCAAAAAGACAGGATATACGTCCTCTTAGGATTGGTATTTTAAATATCATGCCTCTTGGCAAGCAGTATGAATTTAACTTACTACATCCACTTGGTTTATCACCTCTTCAAATTGAGCCAGTTTGGATAAAGCTTGAAACTCACTCTTATAAAACATGGGATCATAATCATCTAAATAATCTATACATTACTTGGGAAGAAGCAAATAATCCAGAATCGTTAGATGGAATCATTATTACTGGAGCGCCTATTGAACACCTAGCCTTTGAGGAGGTTAAGTATTGGGATGAATTTGTGAAAATTGTAAATGAAGCCAGAAATTCTTGTGCGAGTACTCTTGGATTATGTTGGGCGGGCTTTGCGCTGGCTTATTTGGCAGGGGTTGATAAGCAAGTTTTTGATAGGAAATTATTTGGGGTATTCCCTTTGAAAAGTCTTGTTCCCGGTCACCCTTTGATGGGTACACAAGATGATGAATTTATATGTCCTCAAAGTAGATTTGCGGGATTACCAGATTTGAAAATGGAGAAGGCCCAAAAAGAAGGGAAATTGAATTTGTTGGCTTATGGAGAAAACGTTGGATATACAATATTTGAATCTAAGGATCAAAAACAACTTATGCATTTAGGTCATCCTGAATATACGGTGCATAGAATTATTAGTGAAATTGAAAGAGACAAAGAAAAGGGAGATGTACCTCCTCCTGAAAATTTTGATTTAAATAGTTCAAAAACCGCTTGGAGATCTCATAGGAATTTGCTTTTTCAGCAATGGCTTTGGTTTTGTTATCAACAAGTTAGTCTTAATTAACTTTTTTAATGAGCGCTTTCAATACCACCTAGTCTTTCAAATAAGTTAAGACTTTCTTTATTTAATCCTACAATTTCAACTTTAGAACCACCATTCTGGAATTTTCTAATAATTTGCTCAAGAGCAACAACGCCACTTTGATCCCAAATATGAGCTGAAGACATATCAATTACAATATTTTCAGGGTGTTCATGAATATCAAATCCTTGTAAAAAATAAATTTTACTCACAAAAAATAATTGTCCTTTTACTTTGTAGGTAATCAAATTATTTTCTTTAGCTCTTGAGACAGTTATAACTTTTGCGACTTTTCTGCTGAAAAGAATTGCAGCTAATGCAACTCCTGCAATAACTCCAAGCGCAAGGTTATGAGGTTTTGTAAGCATTGTAACTGCAAAAGTCATAAGCATTACTGCAGTATCGCTTTTAGGTATCTTTCTAATATTTTTTAATCCATTTAAATCTGCTGTACTTATTGCGATTGTTATCATGATTGCTACTAAAGCAGCCATTGGTATTGCTCCAATCCAAGACTTCAAGAGGATAATCATAATTAGTAAAGATATACCTGAGGAGAGGGTTGATAATCTAGATTTGCCACCATTTTCAGTATTCATAACAGATTGCCCAACTAAGGCACATCCTGCCATCCCACCAAATAAGGATGCCACAATATTCGCGATTCCCTGTCCTCTTGCTTCTTTATTTTTATTAGAACTTGTATCAGTTACATCGTCTAAAATGTCTTGAGTTAAAAAGGTTTCCATTAAACCAACGAGAGATATTGCAAGTGAAGTCGGCAAAATTACCCCTAATGTTTCAAAACTAAAAGGTACTTTCCCATTTTCTATTGATCCAAAAGGGAGAGAAATACTTGGTAATCCATCAGGTAATTTACCCAAATCGCTAACTGTTGGGACATCTAGATTAAAGAATATGCTTATAAAAGTAATTACTACTATTGCGATAAGTTGAGATGGGATTACTTTTGTGATTTTTGGAAGCCCATAGATAATTACTAATCCTAGGATTACAAGAATCCAAACTACTGGAATCTGAGAGTTAATTGGATATTGACTAATAGTTTGTTCAACTAATCCTTTTGATTCTCTAATACCTATTCCTAACTGAGGTAGTTGTGCTTGAAATATTAAAAGTGCCAATGCATTTACAAATCCACTTAATACTCCTGTTGGAACGAATCGCATTTGGTAGGCAAGTCTTAAATATCCCCAAAGAATTTGGAATATTCCAGTTAATATTCCAGCTGCAATAAGATATGGGACTCCTAATCCCGGAGCTTGTGATTCTCCATAAGCAACAAGTCCAGTCATTAAAAGAGCTGTTGAACCTGTGGCTGAAGTGATCATCCCCCTTCTTCCTCCAACAATCGCAATTGTTATAGATAAGCAAAATGCACCAAAAAGGCCAACTTTAGGATCTACACCAGCTATACCTGAAAAAGCAATTGCTTCTGGGATCATTGCAAAAGCAACAACCAAGCCAGAGAGAATGTTTGACTTTGGATCATCTAACCAATTTTTAGATAAATATCTTGAGAAATTTGACATTTTAAGTTTCTTTATAATTAAGAAGTTAACTCATAGAGGAGGCAAAATACCTTGTGGGTCAAAAATATTCTTTAAAGTTTTTAATTCATTCATCCTATTTCCAAAGGCTAATGTAATTTCTTCTTCATGAAAATTTAAATGATTATGCAATTGGGCTAAGTGAATATTTGGATAAAACCTTTTTAGCTTGCTCCATGATTTATAAATCCATTCCAGAGCGACTTCTTTTTCTTGAAGATCATTTTTTTTCCATGATGCATATATCCATGGTTTCCAAGTACTTTTTCTATGAACAAAAAAGCTTGCTCCATGATTTAACTTTTTAGTTTTTCCACCTAATTGTTGAGAAGCAATATAACAGGAATTATTAGGTTTATTATCCATTATTTCACTCAAACACTTTATAAAAATTGGGATATCATTTTTTAAATCTTCTCCAAGAAGACTAATTACCTCAGAATGATTATTTGCATTCAGCTCATATAAATTCAATTCCTTTGGAAAAAAATTAATTTTATTAAAGTTTTCATAAAATTGTTTTTCTAGAGCGGGAAATTTGCCTAGAGGCATTAAGTATTCTTCTGTTCTTTTATCCTCTAAATTATTGAGTTCAGCAAAAATATATATATAAATTTTTTGGGCATAAATCCATTGCAGACTAATATTTTCTGGAAATTCTTCTGATAGTTTTATTATTTCTGAAAGTTCATTTAGATTTACAAATCCTTCAATAACCTTTATTTGCTTAGATTGGATAGTCTTAAGTTCTATTTCGGTAATAATTGAAAAGAAGGGTGCTGCGCCTTTAATTGCTTCCCAAATCAATTGTTCTTCTAGATTTATTTGATTTTTTTTTAAAGAGATAAATGTGCCATTTCCCAAGAAACCTTTTATTGATTCAATGTTATCAATGGCTAATCCGTACGCTCTACTGAGTGGGCTTACTCCACCAGTGAGTATATAGCCTGCTCCAGGAAGTTTAGAAAGTCCGATTGGAAAACTTCGATTATGTTTTTGTAAATGATTTACTAGATTCCCCATTCTTACTCCACCTCCAATTGTTACTAAATTGGTTTTTCTATCTAGGTGAATTTTGTTGTAATTTTTTCTTAGATCAAGAGTTGTAAAACCATTTTTTGCACAGCTAGAGGTTGTACCTCCACTACATACGCAAAGGTGCTCGAATTCTTCATTAGAATAATTATCCTTATAAAACAAGGATTCATCAACGTCATAAATTAATTTCTTTAATTTTGCATCTTTTGAGTTGATATTTGGAACTTCAAGCAAACTATTATTTTTCACTACATGATATTGTTCTTTACTATTATGGTATAAGTAATAACTTGATTTTGGATAATTTAGACTCGAAGTTAAATAATCAAGTCGCGATACTTATCTGTGGACACGGTAGTAGAAATAAACTAGCCATTACTGAATTTCAAGAATTAACTACGTTTATCCAAAAAAGATATCCAAACTTTTTGGTTGAATATGGTTTCTTGGAATTTGCTAAACCTTCACTTGTTGATGCTCTAGACAAATTAAGAGATCTTTCTATAAAAAAAGTTATTGCAATACCCGCAATGCTTTTCGCTGCTGGCCATGTGAAAAATGATATACCTAGCTTGCTTACGAATTATTCAAGTAAAACAGGTATTGAAATAATTTATGGAAGAGAATTAGGTATTAATAATTTAATGATTAGTGCAGCTTGTGAAAGAGTTAAAGATGTATTTAAAAAAAATAATACTCTCAAACCTGAAGAATCATTATTAGTTGTCGTTGGTAGAGGTTCTTCTGACCCGGATGCGAATTCCAATGTTTCAAAAATTACGAGAATGATAGTAGAAGGTATTGGTTTAGGGTGGGGGGAAACAGTTTTTTCTGGGGTAACTTTCCCTCTAGTTGAACCTGGCTTGAAAAATGTTGTGAGACTTGGTTATAAAAATATAATTATTTTTCCTTATTTCCTTTTCTCAGGAGTCCTTGTCACAAGAATAAAAAGGCAAAGCGATTTAGTTGCCATTAATAATCCAAATGTTTCATTTATACATGCAAAATATCTTTCTTCACAGTCCTATGTGGTCGATACTTTTGTAGAAAGGATTGAAGAGATTCTTAATAACGAAGGTAATAATTTTATGAATTGCTCAACTTGCAAATATAGATCAAATTTATTTGGCTTTGAAAAAGAAGTTGGAATGGTACAAGAAAGTCATCATGACCATGTGGAGGGTTTGGGTATCAGTTGTGATTTATGTGATGCTGAATGTAATGGTGCTTGTGAAATACAAAATCAAATACTAATTCATAACCAAGAAAAATCAAACTCAGGAGGAGATAACTTAGAACATGAATTTGTAGAGGCTCATCAACATGAAGATAATCACCATCACCATCACCATAATATTTATCCAAATTCAAAACACCCTTTAGGACCTGTCACGCTTCGCTTGCCTAATAAAGACTAAATCTTAAGAAATTCCGTTGAAAATCAATGAATCATCCGTCTCTTTCTTGACTTAGTCTTAATAGACTCACTACATATAAGTATTCTTAATATAAAATCTTGAAAGTATTTTGAGCTAGATTTTCCACAATTTACAGGTTGTTTTCCACGTCCAAATCCACATTGGACTAGAACTGCCAGTATTTTTCAAAAAAAACAGGACTTCAACATTATTGTTGACTTTTCTCTAAGAACTATTCAATTTCCTTATTTAGAAAGGCATTTTTTTAAAAAACAATTTATAACATGAGTCTCATTTGATAATTTGAAAAGTTTCATAGCAGATATTTTTTGATTTTTTTAGAAAAAAATATCATTATAAATATGATAAAAATATAGATTTATGGATCCAATCAGCAATTCTAATTTAAATGATAAGAAACGTTTAGAGTGCTCTTCAAATAAAGTTTCGTTAGAAACAGAGCTTTCAGAAACTCTTTACAAAACTATGAAAGATTTCGTATTAAGTAATCCAACTTGGGATCAATATAAGCTTATAAATTCGGCTTTAGCTTCTTTTCTCGTACAAAACGGATGTACAGATAATTCTGTCTCAGAAATTTATTTAAATCAATTATTTACACCTTCTAAGTCTTTTTAATATTTAAACAGGCTCTTCTGCTCAAAGCCATCATTGTAAGTGTGGGGCTTTGCCAAGATGATGTCGGCCAGCATGCTCCATCTAGTACCAATACATTCTTACATCTCCATAATCTATTAAATTTATCAACTACGCTATTTTCTTCATTTATTCCCATTGGAGCTCCCCCTACCTCATGAATGTAATATCCAGGAGGAGGAGGACTATTTGAAAGTGCTATCAAATTTTTTGTAATTAAACTCCCTAAAGGGATATTTATTAGTTCATCAATATTATTTATTTTTCCATTTGCAGCTTTGACTGATTTTTGTATTGTTTTTTCCATATGTTTTGCCATATTTAACTCATTCTCGCTCCATTCGAATTCAATGTAGGGGATTGGGATTCCCCATTCATCTGTTTTTCTTGAGAGAGAGACTGAGTTTTTCTCTCTAGGGAGGACTTCGCCATGGGCGATAAGAAAGCCAATGGATGTGTTTTTGTCTTTTTGCAAAAATTTAGGTATCCCTAATCTATCAATTGCCCCCCAGATTCCATAACCTCTATGGAAATTTATGTTCTCAATTTCAGGTAAATTTGAACCAAAAGGAATAAAGAAGCTACCAGCTCCAGAAAGATCGGGAGGATTATCTAATTGTCTATCTGAGTTTTTTGTTCTTGGGACTGAAAAAAATCTACAGATAGATATGTGATCCATGAGGTATCTACCTAATTTCCCAGAATTATCTTTAAACCCTGCAGAATTCGATTTGTATTCTGAATTCAGTAGTATTCTCAGTGTTGAAATTGTTGATGCGCAAAGAAGAATTAAATCACAATCCAATATTTCTTTGTGTCCATTTTCAAGGTTTATAATCGTCAGTTTTGAGGCAAGCTCTGTTATCTTGTTAATCTCAAAAGACTCAACTAAATGATTAGAGATTATTTGTACATTGCCAGTATCTAAAGCTTTCTTAAAAGTGCTTCCTACACTAGAGGACTTGGGCCATTCTTTATCTTTTACTGATGAATTACGGTCAAAGCCTCTTGATTGGATAAATGGATAGTTTAATTTTGATTTAACGTTGCTGCCAAAAACTTTTTCGTTTTCTGTAAGAGGTATTTCACCAATATATTTACCATTTGGGACTTCCTTAATATTATCTTTTTGTCCATATATTCCACAGAAACTTTCAATGAAATCATAGTGAGGAGATAGTTCATCGTATGAAATAGGCCAGTTTGGTCCGAATCCGTCTTTTTTAGCTGGTTGTAAATCGTCTGAAGAAAGTCTTAATGTTATACCTCCCCAAGTTAATGATCTCCCCCCATATTGTTTACCTTGAGTCCAAAGGAAAGGCTTTTTCTTATGGAAGTCATAAGGATGTTTCAATTCATTTGAATATAAATCAGGATTATTTTTCCAATAACCTGGATGTTGGCATTGATTGGTATGTTTTTTTGTTAAAACTCCTGATAATCTTTTTAATGTATTTTTTGGCTCATAATTACTAGCCTCAAGCCTGTTAATTTTTGGTCCTGCTTCTATTACTAAAACTTTTATACCCTGCTCTGCCAATGTAAGTGCTGCTATTCCTCCTGTAGCACCAGAACCAACAACAATAGCATCATAAGGACTTATATTCAAAATCTAGTTTATGATTTCTTATTTTAATAAATATAGCATTCAGTAAATAATTAATTTTTAGATTTCAACTTAAGAAGTTAGAATTTGTTGAAATACTATTCAAAAAATGAGATTTATAATTTTAACTGTTTTAATGATTATTTTAACTCTCCCTTCTAGAAGCTTCGCTGCATTGGATTATGGTAAACAATCCTTGGTAGGAGCAGATTTTTCTGGATCTGATTTAAAAGGAGCAACTTTTTATTTGACTGATTTACAAGACGCAAATTTATCAGATTGTGAGCTCCAAAACGCGACTCTTTATGGAGCAAAATTGAAAGATACTAATTTAAGTAATTCCAATTTAAGAGAAGTAACATTAGACTCAGCTGTTTTAGATGGAACAGATTTATCAAATACTAACTTAGAGGATTCTTTTGCTTATAGTACTCAGTTTGAAAATGTAAAAATCCAAGGCGCAGACTTCACAAATGTTTTTTTGCCAAATGATATTGTTAGGAAATTTTGTGAAAGTGCCTCTGGTACTAATCCATTCACAAATAGAGACACTAGAGAAACTTTAGAGTGTGATTACATTTAAATTTATGCACATAAAAGTTCTTTTTTAATTTTTCTTTGTTTATAAAATGATCTTCCAATAGGCCAACCTAAAGTAGACAAGTGTCTCATTAAATGACTTGAGTATTCGAAAAAAAGATTGTCTGAATATTTGATACCAAGTTCTTTTAGAGTGGTTATTAATAAAAATAGATCTTTTTTGTTGCCTTTTTTCATATCCAATAAAATTAATGCCTCACTAGATATTTTTTTTTCGAGAACCTTATCATTTTCAGCAAAACCAACTCTAAGTGAATTAAATTCATCAGAATAAAGAGTATAAATTATTCCATCTTTAAATTTATCTGTAAAATTATCTTCATTAAAACTTGATGACATTGATGTTTTGTATCCTTTTATGATTTTTCTGTTATTCATAATTATTTAATTTTATTCTGAGCTATTTCGTATTTCTCCAATAAATTGTTAACTTCTGCCAGTGCAATCCTTTTTTGACAGGCCGAATCATATCTATTTATTGCTATTGAAGGTATTGAACCTTTGCTTTTCATTTCCCTTATACCAGTTTCTAAACATTGAAAAGCAACACTAGATAGATCCCGCCCCTCAGCTGCAGCCCAAACTTTCAAAAGATAAGTAAGATTCGATGGTACTGAGATCTGAACTTTGTTCGAATTTGAAGTATTTAACGCAATATCATCGAGACTAATTTCTTTCGAGGAAATAGTTTCTTTAACCTTTTTTTTAAAAAATTTTACTTGGCTTATAACGTCCTCTTGATTGTTTATTTTTTGTTCTATTTTAAATAACTCTTCTTCAGAATTAATTAAAGCTTCTAATGCCCATTTAGCATCATCTTTCGCAACAGCTGTTTTATCAAGCCATTCATCTCTTATTTTTGACCAATTACTAGGCATAAGCTTTATGCGACAATTCTATAATATACAATTCTAAATAGATTGTCTATGAATTCTATATAGAATTGATATAGATTGTATAAAGTTTAATTCTATTTTTCAGGAATTCCTCAACTTAAAATAATCTTTTATAGCAATTAAAAATGCGGAATTTTCTAATATGTTCTTATAAGCGTCTCCCTCCCCGTTAATTGAAAACAATGTATTAGTTAATTCAATCTTTTTTAACTTAGCTATTTGTTTATTTACTTAAAAACATTAGAGCTTTTATTCTCTTTCAATAAGTTCAATTTTATATCCATCAGGATCCTCAATAAAAGCTAAGACAGTACTACTGTTTTTCATTGTTTTAGGTTTGGTTGTCACTTTACAGCCATTATTTTCTAATCCTTGGCAAATAAGATGAATATCTTTTACTCCAATAGCTATATGACCATATTTATTTCCAAGCTCATAGTCTTCTGACTTTTTGTCCCAGTTATGAGTTAATTCAATTACTGTGTTTTCTTTTTCTAAGCCATAGCCTACAAATGCTAAAGTGAATTTTCCATGAGGGTAATCCTTTTTTCTTAATAAATTCATTCCTAATTTATTGACGTAAAAATCAATGGATTTATTCAAATCTCCAACTCTCAACATTGTATGTAGGATACGCATTGTCATTTATAAACCTTAATTAATTATCTAATATTTAATAACTTTCTGCCAAAATTGATTGTTTCGAGGGTAAGTCTTTAATTAAGTTCAGAAAAATTAGGTTAAGATAATAGTACTAAAATTTAAAAATATATTGAATCAGATACTCCAAAGACTCTCTTCAGTATTTTTGTATACTTTGCCGTTAAAGGCATCAATACCTTTTGGATATTATTTGTTCTATAAATATTCTTTTTTAAAAATACTATTATTAATAACTTTTCCAATAGCAATAATTGAAAAATCTTTGCCTTTTGGTAGTTTTTTATTATTTATAATATTGTTTGCTGGATTAGCAAGAAATCCAAAAGTCCCCTATTTCGTCAGATATAACGCATATCAAGCATTACTAATTGATATCGCTTTGATAATAATTTCATATCTCTTGAGAATATTTCCCATAGTTGAACTAGGCTCAATTATTTTTATATTAATACTATGTATTTTTATTTATTCGATTTATCAATGTATTTATGGAGTTGAACCTGAAATACCCTTAATTAGCAAATCTGTAAGAATGCAAATTTAAAATGATTTATAGATTTACTGACTTTTTTCAGCACTCATTCAGAATAGATTCCCATCTTAGTTGACTTGCCTTTATTGCTTGCATTGGTGGATTAGTTCCCTCTATTTCAAAGGCTTTTATTAATGATTTATTAGCTAATAGGCCTAATTTTGCGGCCTCTCGTTGCCTAGAGCATACTTTTTTTCGTGATCCCTCTTTTAGACTTTTTTCGATTTCTTTAAGAATCCGGCTAGCTTCATTCGATTTAGAATAAAAATCATTCATATAAACATCAAGTGCCGTATCAGCAAAAATTTCAACTGGTGAGATAATTGTGACTAAGCACACTATAAAACTTATAAATACTAATATTTTCATAAGAATCTTAAGTAAATTTTTTGCCCGATCTTTTTAATACTAAATAAAAGGTAAGAACGCTGATTGTTCCAGATGGGCCTATTAAAAGATGCCAAAATTGATCGCCACTAATTGAGAGCCTAGTTCCAAAGAAAGTCGTAAAGAAAATACCAAATATTGGATAAAGGATAAAAAGCCAATCTTTAAAAACTCTTTGCCAATTTATAATTAGCAGGATACTTATTATTACTTGAAAAAGAAGAGCGATAGTTTTATCAAATAAAAAATAAGAGAATATTGAACATAAAGAAATGCAAAAATTTATTTTTTGAATAAATTTATTTTTTATAACTGATATTGATAAACATGTTAGACCTAAAGATAGGAAAGAATAAAACAACCAATTAAATAAAGAGGAATGATCTACATAAATCCAAGATGTTTGAGTATGATCTATCATTTCTGAAATCGATGCCAATCCTAAAGAAATAAAACCAAAAGGTATAAATTCGTTCTTGCGAACGTGTTTGAATTTTTTGATCGATCTAATTCCTAATAATATTGGTATGATTGCTGCTTGAAAATGGGCTAATAATAAAATTGAAAAAAACAAAATAAATTTATCTGAAATTTACAGGCAAACTGTTCAAGTTATCTTAGTAAAGATAGGTACCATTGCCCGATTACTATAATTAATATTGTAAGGACAAAAGGAAAAGCCGGATATCTTGTCTGAAAATTAGCTGGTGGCCATGGAGACCAAGATATTAATCTTCCTTGAGTTTCATTTGAAATAACTTTTTTTTTAGATTTTTTGGATATTAAATTATCTGTGGCAAATCCTTTACTCATGGATCAAATAAAAATATCCTAACAAAAATGGACCAAAAAAGCGTTTATATTTTTCTGTTGAATTTCAGTTGCTTTTATTAAAACTCCTATGAGGATTCATTTCCATAGAAGTCTGTTATAGAAAGTACGGAGGGGGTGGGATTCGAACCCACGGTACCCTTGCAGATACGCTAGTTTTCAAGACTAGAGCCTTAAACCACTCGACCACCCCTCCAGAGGGTTATTCAATTTTGATTAACCTTAAAACTATAACATAAGAAACTAGTCATAGTCTAATTATTTAGGGAATGGAAAAATCTTTTCTAAACCGGGATTTAGCAAAGTTTTCAGGTAATAATAACGAGTAAAATCTTCATATACAGTATTTTATTGGTTAGATTTAGACCACTCTATATTCATTTTTATCCAAGTAATAAGTTTATTTAGACACGCTTAAAGCCTAATGATTTATTAAAAAAAGAACAAGAAGCCTGAAAAATTACTATTTGCTAGGATAAATTCAAACCGAGTTAACTCTCGATATTCAATTAAAAATAACTTGTTTAGATTATTAAGAAAAAAATTTTTTTTTAATATTTTATGAAAAATTAATGAAAAAATTTTCTCCTTTAATTCTCATAGTCATTTTGATTATTACTCCTTCTTTATTTGCAAGCAAAATAAATAGACTTCGTCTTAGTTCTCTAATTAATAGGTACAATTACAACAAAAAATATCCAAAAGAGTCTTATTTTTCAACTTCTTTTAAACATATTGTGCCTTGTCCTAAAGAAAGTATTAATATTGCATATTTTGGACAAAGTAATCATGGAAATATTATAAAAAGAGAAAAAAATCTAAATTTACCTTACAAGAAAGTCTTCACTTATGATTGGAGGTTAGGAGTCTGTTCAAAGTTTAAAGAACCTTTAGCAGGAGTTGATGGTCGCGCAGGTGCTTTTGGGCATATTTCATCAGATACTATTTTTTTTCTAAAAAAAAATTATACTTTACCTAATAATATTATTGTCTTGGGATTCTCTAAAGGAGGAACAAGAGCTCAAGATTGGGCGAGTGGACCTTTCGCAGAGAAACTTGACTTTTTTTTGAAAAAGTTAAAAAAAGACGATATCGAGATTGATTATCTCCTTTGGCATCAAGGAGAATCAGAAATCAAAAACGCAAATAGAATTTACTATCAGAATTACATTAAAGATATGCAATTAATATTCAAAAAGTTTCTTACAATCTCCAAAAAAACAAAAATTGGTATGGCTTTAGTAAGCGTTTGTAATTCCGAGAAAAGTAAATCTCTAATTAAATCTCAGCGTTCAATTATTCAAAAAAATGACAGCGTCTTTTTAACATTAAATACTGATAATCTTGGAAATATTTATCGATATGATGGATGTCATTTTAATTCTTTAGGAGCATCAGTAATTGGAGAAAAATATGCTGATTTTATAGGAAAATTTAATAAATGAAGAGTTTGGTTATTTTATTTTTATGACATTGTCCAAAGAATTAGTCCACAGTCAAAAAATATAACCAGAACTTTTGAAATAGCTTTAAATTGGATTAGCTTTCAAGGTACAACAAAAAAGCAAGACAATGAGGAGTCTCAGCTCAACTAAGTACTTAAATTAAATCAGTTCAAGTATTTTTTTTAGAGCATGGTAGGTCAATACAGAATACACAAATTTAATTTAGTGCAGATATCACATGACAAGTAAATGTAAAGGTATAGCAAATTATGCCTGGGATGTAGCTGTTTCAGAACCAACTGCAAGAGTTTGGAATAGTATTTAAGGGATGTATTTAATAAATATGAGAAATAGTAATAGTACTAGATTTATATTCTTAGCAATTACTCAAAGACAGGACTCACAATCTTCAGTTTATTCGAATGATGATTATGGAGTGACTAGATGTTTTAATTACTTAACCGGACCAACAAGCGTTGTGATATGCGAAGAATGGATTTCGAGTAGTGAGAAATGTAAATTTCTAAATTAATTGATTGATGTTTTTCCTTTTCTGAAATGTTATTTGAAACTTCGTATGATTAATTATTAGAATCTTTATTTTCTTAAAATATTTTTTTTATTTATCCAAATTTGATATTTTCTTGAAATAAACCAAATAAGTTGTTACCGATGATGGCAGCGATTATTAAAACAAAAGCAACTATTGCAAAAAGAGCACTTACATCTTTTATGTCATAAGGAGCTTTAAATAGAGGTTTCTGGTTTGCCATCGTTGTCAATTCTTTAAATGATATTTAATCATACTAGTAGAGTGATTTTGAAGTTATAAACTGATTATTAAAGACTTCATTTTTGCATCAATTTTTAATGAGTTAGTCAAGAACAAGTTTTTTGGACTATTATCTTTTTTTATAACTCTCAACTTCAAGTTGAAATGATTTTTGGAAATTGCTGAATCTCAATTTTCAATTTCTCAAAAGAATCTTATTGAATATTGTAAAAACCTTATAAATTGATCTTAAAACTCAAGTTGAAAGATATTTCATGCTTAATTTTTAGCCTAAGATTAGATAACAAAAAAGCCACGATAAGTGGCCTTTTTTATTTATTTGTTAGATGAACTAGCTTGTATAAGATTTCCCTCTATATGTTAGTTCGTTATGCTGCTTCTTAGCTGCTACTTTATTCTGGACGTACTTTTGTCCTCTGTAAGTTAGAGTCATTTTTTAAGCTCCGGTTTCGCTTAAGTCCCCGTTCCATGGCTTAAGTCGATTTGCGGCTTGCTAAATGCAAGTTGAACGTTTTGGTAGCGATTGCTACAAATTTATAATAACACCCAAGAAAAATATTTGTCTAGGTCTTTAATAAATAAACTTAATATCTTAATTATGAGATTAGACAAATACTAAAAATATTTAAGTTTATTCTTATGTCTTTTATTACAGGTTACATTTTGTTCGTTTTTGAGAAGTATTTTTTATTTAATGAACTTTTAAATGTAAAATTCTTAAGATTATAAAATTTGTTTTATGTTTTCTAGAAGCAAAAAACCTACCGTAAAAAAATCTGCAATAGTTGAAGAGACTCCATTATTTGCTCAATTACTACCATTCGCTAATAAGATGAATGATAAGGTTCAATTAGTAAATGCTTTGGCTTTTACTTTTATTATGGGGTTCTCAATTTTTGGAATTGCTCTTTGGAAACTCTCAGCGCTGACCTAATTATTTGATTTTTTGCAAAGTATCAAGTTTTGATTCTTTGTTTTTAATTATTGTTAATAACCATTTAGATGCAAGTCCTCTGGATATTGATCTATTTTTAAGAAATCTACATATATAGATGTGTAGATTTTTTTCGTTTTTGGAGTTAAATTTTTCCTCAAAGTCCAATATATCCTCTTCTGATGTTCTTTTTCTTAGCTCATCCACCAAGGCATGACTGGCGGAATCATTAAATAAGTTCCCAATATTTAAACTTAATGTCATAAATAATTTATGTTCCTATTTAAGAGGTAGCCATAAATTATATTTTTAAAAACTAATTTATATATTTTATTTACAAATAATTTAAAATTTAATTTTTTGGTTTGGCTAGAGGAAGAAGACACTTATCTGAATCACAACCTGCTGGGCCTGCTTCAGATAGCTCTCCAACATCATATTTATTAAGAGCGTCAAAGAAATCGTTATTAACTTTCCTTTCTATTACTTTATTTTGCAGTGATATGTACTCCTCCTTACTAATTGGTTCAAAAGGTAATCTCGGGAAAGTAGCGTTGGCACTAAATCGAGCTAGTAATGCCGCTGATATATATCCTTCATTATTTTGTATTGCATTGTAAATAGCCTTAGCTAAATCCTCAATTTCATTTTCTCTAAATTCTACGGTTGCAGAGGTATTATGCTCTGTGTAAAATTTTTGCACTTGCATGTAAAAATCAAATTGAGCTAATGCTGAGAAATTATTGATGTCTATTTGGTCTGCGCCGTCTATATTTGCCCAGCTAACTTCTGTGGGGATTTCAACTAACCATTCTGTACATCTTGGATCAAATGGATTATCGAGCAAGCAACCATTTTCATCTTTATCAGATTGAGATGGAACAACAGAGTAACCATAATCCATACAAGCTAAAGCTATTGGATCATTTTTCCTGAAAGTTATTCTTCTAATAAATCTTTGAGCTTTTGGCGGATGCCATCCTGGAGCAGCGCCAGTCAGAAGACTTTTAGTCCCAGCTGGCTGAACTGTTGTGCATCTATTTGGTCTCCTTAGATTATGGTTATCACAATATTCCCATACAGTTTCTTTTACTATTTTTCTCCAAGAATCTAAGAATTCAGCTTCCTTTTCTTTGAATGCCTTCCCTTCTTCGCTATTTGGCCTTCCTGCTTCCCACCACTTCAACCATGGTGTTCCAAATGCGTGGACGCAGAAATCAAAAAATCCAGTGAAACTTACCCCTACAATAGGATCATATTCCCTACTTTTTCTGTAACGCTCAACTTCAAATTCATGATTGAGTAAGCATGCTACAGAAAGAGCTGCAGCTTTGAAAGCCTTTTTTTGCTCTTCAAAATTTTCAGGATCAATCTGATTTAAATGAACTTCAGCTAAATTGCAGTGAAAATCATTTCCTAAGATCTCCCCACATGGGTTAAGTCCATATCTGCTCATCCTGTGATCAAGCTCTTCTTCAGAAAATTGGCCATAATTACTATTTATCCAATTTCTTGCTTCATCCTTCCCTTGTTCTGAGTAGATTTCAATAAATTCCTTTCTTAATTGATCGTCTTTGAGGATATCTGCATTTGATCTTGCTATTGCTTCTGGAGCAAATTGAATAGCTCCTTCGCCTGAATGGAATTGTTTCGTTACGGCATCTAAAACAGTTTGGTATGAGGGTTTTGTATGGTAAACCCTAGTATGATTAGCCATCCTGAGGGCATCTTTTTCAGGATCTATTCTCCAATTACCACTTGCATCTTGACTCCATAGATTTTCTTTTGCAGATGCCGCTTCCTTGTCATCTGAGGCAAATTGTCTCATTCCAGCGCTTCTTCTTATATTCCCAGCAACTATAGTTACTGCAGCTTCATCAATTAATAAACAACACTCTACTGTACTTAATTTCCTGCCTATTGCCTTACCAAGAAGTGATGCGACTCTTGAGTAGAGATCTTTCAATTTAATAGGATTTGCCATCCCACCAAAACCTTTTAATGATTCTCCAGCAGGTCTAATATCTTCCAAATTTATATAAACATCAATTTCTCTTTCAAAATTTTCATTACTTGATGCCTCAAGAAGATATTTGTAGCTATCTACCCAGCCTCTTCTGCTATCTCCAACTTTTATGTAAAGTTCTTTCCCTTTGATTTCTAATGATGACTTTTCTTCTCTTTTATCTTTAGGAGTTATTCCAACCTCACTGACTGATTTAATATTTATTTTGTTTAAAACCGTAGGTAGTTTGTTTATAAAATGAGGTTCAATTATTGCACCGGTTCCACATCCCATCATTGCTAAGTCCATCATTAATGCGAAGGCTTCCCAATCAATTAAGTTTGTTGAGGTACAGTTGTATGCGCCTGAGAAATTTTGGTTCTTATTAATCCAAGGGGTTCCGCCTATCCATAACCATCTACCTGAAGGTTGGGCTTTTTGGTTACTTTGCATCTCTCTCATTAGGATCAATTCTTCCTCAGAAAGTTTTCCTAATTCTTTTAATCCTGATAAGTTCCTTTCGCCAACTTCACTCCAGTTCTCCCTTTTACCAGATGAAGTTTTTCTACTGTAAGATCTGAAAAAAACAGGATAAGCAGCTGGCGCAGTCTTTGGAAAATCATCTTTTTTAAGATTATTCGAATTGCTCTCCGAAGAAGCTTTATTTGGTGCAACAGTCACGATAAAAAAAGTATGTAAATAACCAGTACTGGAAGAATAACTCTACCTATGGCGTCTGCAACCATTCTTACCACTATTTAACGGTTTGTGTAAAATTATGTTTAATATGAAATCTTTGTTTAAGAAAAGATATGGAAAGAATCCCTGAACCTGAATTAATGTTAGAAAAAGAGCAGGTTATTTCTTATGACAAAGCTGATTTTTCAGAAGGGGAAGTTAATTTAATTAATCAAATAAATTATTATCTTTTAAAAAAAAATATTTCTTTAGGTGAAAAAGATTTAATAGTTGATTTAGGTTGCGGTCCGGGAAATATTTCTGAGAAGTTAGCAATAAAATGGCCTAATACTGAAGTAGTGGGAATAGATGGTTCTAAAGAGATGATTTTGAGAGCAGAATATAATAAAAGTATTTCTACTAACCAAAAAAAATTAAAAAATTTACGCTACATTTGTTCTGATATTAAAGACATTAAATCAAATAATTTTTTTCAAAAAAAAAGAATTAGTTTACTTGTTAGCAACAGTTTGATTCATCACATTACCAATCTTGAAGATTTCTTTAACACCATAAGAAGTTTGTCTAGTAATATTACCGTAAATTTTCACAAGGACTTAAAAAGGCCATTAGATGAAAAATCTGCTTTAGCTCTCAAAGCACAATGCTCAATTAAATATAATGAGATTTTAACTAATGATTATTATGCATCTTTAAGAGCTTCCTATACTTTCAAAGAGTTAAAAAATTTTACTTTAGCGAATGATCTATCCTCTTTAGATGTGTTTGAAGACGGTGATAATTATTTAATAGTCTATGGTAATGTTTAAGAACTAAGAAAAAGGCCCTTATATTATATAAATGAGCTTAGGTACTAACATTCTAAATAATAAAGACATACTGGATGCGGTAAATAAAAGAAGAAATTTTGCTATTATTTCACATCCAGATGCTGGGAAAACGACTCTTACCGAGAAGCTTCTTTTGTATGGAGGTGCTATTCAACAGGCAGGAGCCGTAAAAGCTAGGGGTGATCAGAGAAAAGCTACCTCAGACTGGATGGATCTTGAGAAACAAAGAGGTATTTCTATTACTTCAACTGTATTGCAATTTGAATATGAAAGATCAGTAATCAATCTATTAGATACACCAGGACACCAAGATTTCTCCGAAGATACTTATAGAACATTAGCTGCTGCTGATAATGCAGTTATGTTAGAAGATGCTGCCAAAGGACTAGAACCTCAAACTAGAAAATTATTTGAAGTCTGCAAGATGCGAAAAATACCAATATTTACTTTCATAAATAAAATGGATAGACCAGGAAGAGAGCCATTTTCTTTACTTGATGAAATTGAATCAGAACTTGAATTAAATACTTTACCTATTAACTGGCCAATTGGGAGTGGCGAGGAATTTAGAGGGGTTATTGATAGATTTTCGAGAGAGGTGATTTTATTTGATAAAGCCGTGAGAGGAAAACAATCGAATGAGAAAAGATTAAGTCTTGAAGATAAAGAGCTATCAAAATATGTAGAGAGAGATTTACTTGAAAACTCACTTGAAGAATTGGAGGTTCTTGATGAGGCAGGATCGAAATTTGAAAAAGAAAAAGTTTTTGATGGCTCTTTAACCCCTGTTTTTTTTGGATCTGCCATGACTAATTTTGGTGTAAGACCATTTTTAGATAGTTTTTTAAAAATGGCACAAAAACCAACTTCTAGAAATAGTAATAAAGGGGATATTGAACCTGCAAGTAATGAATTTAGTGGTTTTGTTTTTAAGCTTCAGGCAAATATGGATCCAAAGCACAGAGATAGGGTCGCTTTTATAAGAGTTTGTAGTGGCAAATTTGAAAAGGATATGTCAGTTAAACATTCCAGAACTGGGAAAACAATCAGATTATCAAGACCACAAAAAATATTTGGGCAAGATAGAGAAGTAGTTGATGATGCCTATCCTGGAGATGTTATTGGCTTGAATAATCCAGGTATGTTTTCTATTGGAGATACTCTTTATACTGGAGCTCATTTGGAATATGAGGGCATACCGTCCTTCAGTCCTGAAATATTCAGCTGGCTAAGAAATCCAAATCCTTCAGCATTTAAAAACTTCAGAAAGGGTGTTAATGAACTGCGCGAAGAAGGTGCTGTTCAGATTCTTTATGACTTTGATGAGAGCAAAAGAGATCCTATACTCGCCGCTGTTGGTCAATTGCAGTTGGAGGTAGTAACTCACAGGTTAAAAAGTGAATATGGTGTAGATGCAAATCTTGAATCAATGCCATATCAATTGGCTAGATGGGTTTCTGATGGATGGCCAGCTATTGAAAAACTAGGCAGAATATTCAATTGTAAAATAGTTAAAGATTGTTGGAATAGGCCAGTTGTTCTTTTCAAAAATGAGTGGAATTTAAATCAATTTGTTGAAGATAATAATCAATTAAAATTAAACAAAGTTGCTCCCGTTGTTAGTGGAGTCGAACCAATTGTTTTATAAAGCCTTAATGGATTATAAAATTGGTTAATCTGTTACTATTGGGAAAAAATTTTGGATTCAAACAGCAGTAAAAACAATAGCGAAAAATCACCTTATGAAATTTTAGGTGTAAAAGAAGGTGCTGCTTTTGAGGATATCCAGAAGGCTAGAGATCTCAAAGTTAAAGAGGCTGGTGAAGATTTAATTTTAAAAGCAAAAATAGAATCCTCCTTTGATCAATTGCTTATGGGCAGTTTGAAAGCTAGACAATCAGGTAATGTAAGTTATGAAGCTGTGAGTGCTTCAAAAAAAGAAAAACAAATTAATCAATTTACCAATAGTAACTTCCCGCTACTTTCTAAGATAAAAAATTTAAACAATAACTCTAAAAACTCAAGTCAGTACAGTTTGCCAAAAATATCGCCTCCCTCATTTGATAATCTCTTAATAAAAATATCTGCAGGACTACTGTTTTTGATTTTGTTATTTATTAGTCCAGATTCGAATAATAGACTTTTACTCTCTATCTCAACTCTAATACTTACCTATACACAAATTAAATCGGGGAAAAGATTTATAGGTTCTTTAGGTTGGAGTGTTACCTTTCTCTCAATAGGATTAATATTTGGTGGATTACTTGAAACCAATTCTCTGATTCAGGAAATATCAAACAATTCTTTATCAATACAAAAAATTCAAAGTATTCCAGCCATGATTATTTTGTGGATGGGTGTTATTTTCCTATAGTTAATTTTCTATCATCGATTTAATTTCTTGATAATTTATAAGATATTTATTCTTACAAAATTCACAAACTAATTCTGCTTTACCATCTTTCTTGAGGATATCTTCCAATTCACTCTTATCAAGGATTTTCATTGCATTTAAACTTCTTTGTTTGGAACACTTGCATTTAAAACTAACTTCTTGTGAACGAGCTTTTTCAGATATTGATTTATCGTCAATATCGGGGAATATATTTCTTATTAATGAAAGAAGATTATCTTTTGACTGAAATAAGTCTTGGCTAAAAGAATTAATTTCTTTACATCTTTCTTCAAGTAGTGAGACTAGTAGAGGGTCAGTATCTTTTTTTGGTAGAACTTGAGCTAATAAGCCACCACTACAAATAACACTTTTATTTTGAATTTTTTCTCCAATAAATACAGCAGAGGGAGTTTGCTCTGAATGATATAAATATGAAGCTAAGTCTTCAGCAATATTTCCATTTACTAATTCAACAGTGCTTGTAAAGGGTTCTCCAAATCCACTATCTCTAATTACATTTAAATATCCTGTACCTAATGCTTTTGTAAAATCAAAAGAATATTTATTATTACCTATTTTGACTAGGTCTAATTCTAAATTAGGATTCCCTACATAACCCCTAACTTTTCCGTCTCTACCTGCATCAACTAGTAATCCTTTTAGAGGTCCGTCAGATCTAACTCTTAAAGTAACTCTACCATGCATTATCTTCATCGAGCTTGCTAAAAGCAGTGAAGCACTAAATGCTCTTCCTAAGATGCAGGTGGTTAAATAAGAAAGACCGTGTCTTTTTTTTGCTTCTAAAGAAGATTCTGTGGTTAAGACCGCAACTAATCTTATTCCTCCATTTGCTGCAGTAGCCCGAACTATCCTATCCTGCATGATTTTCTTTCATAAAGTTTTTGATTTTCCCTTTTTCCAAGAATAATATCCTAGAAGGAATTCCCTCAAATAAAGCAGGTTCATGAGTAACAATAATAATTGTATTTTTATTTTTTAAATCAAGAATTAAATTCTTCACATCATTTCTCATTGAAAAGTCTAATCCAGCAGTTGGTTCATCAAGTAAAAGAATTGAGGGTTTTCTTAGTAGTTGAACTGCTACAGCTAATCGCCTTTGTTGTCCGCCACTTAGTTGTTCTGGTGGTTGGGTCAGATTAATTTTTTTTAAACCAACTTTATTTAAGACTATTTCTATATTTTTTTCTCTTAAAGATTCATGGCCTATTTTTAATTCTTTCCCAATGGTTGTACCTATAAAGTATCTTTCGGGAAATTGGAAAACTACTCCGCAAAACCATCTTCTTTGTCTAGAAGATAATATTTTATTCTTCCAAGTAATTTTTCCTTTTTGTGGATTTGTTAATCCGCTTATTATTTCGAGTAGTGTTGTTTTCCCTGAACCACTATTGCCGCAAATTAAGATGATTTCATTTTCATGTACTTTTAAATTTAGATTGTCTATTATTTTTCTCTCTCCAGTTTGAGGTTGATAAGATATTTCTTTTAAATCAAGCATTATTAATTAAGTTATAGCTATGAATTTTAATCTAGTAATTACTTACTTATAATAGCTATAGATCTAAAAAGCTATTAGTAAATATGAATATTATTTTTAGAGAATTTGATCCTTTTAATTGTTGGATTTGGATGAAGTTTTCTGAGATCCCAGCTGAAGCAGAAAAGAAATATTTAGATCAACTATTTGATAGTTGGTACACAATAGGAACTTTAGGGGGATTTAACTCCGAGAATTTACAAACTCATGAAGAAGGTTCTGATTTAAGTTGGATGTCATATGATAATAATCAAAAAGATTCAGCTTCCCCTGCGTTAATGCATAATGTTGGCGAGATGGAATATCAAAACATTTGGGGTAGATTTTGGGTTGATTTTGGAGGCTCAGATTCAATTTCAATAGATATCTTAATTAATTCTTTGAATGAGATATCAAATAACTATGTAAAAATTGAAGAGTTAATTATTGGGGGTGAAAATAATGATTGGGCAATTGAGGAACATGAAGATTTAGTTTTCAAAAATTAAGTGTTTTAGATGGAAGACTTAACAAGATTAGTTATTTCAAATGAAAGAATTGAAAATATTAAGTGCAATAATTTAGAACTGACCAAAGAAGAGGCTCACTATATAAATAAAGTAATGAGGATAAAGAATGGTAAAGAAATATTTATAGCTAACGGGGAGGGTTCATTATGGAAAGCTATAAAAGTTAAGAATGATTGTTTAGAAATAATTCAATTAAAAAAACCTTACTTTTTTCAAGAACAAGAAATTTACTTATTAGGCATAGCTGTTGTTATACCAAAAAGTGGTTTTGAGGATATTTTAAAAATGTGTACTGAAATAGGAATTGATTTTATACAGCCATTATTTTCAGAAAGACAAGTAAACAAAAATTTAAATCTTTCTAGAAAACTTTTGAGATGGAATTCAATTATCAAAGAAGCAGTTGAGCAAAGTGAGAGATTATGGAAACCATCTATCTTAAATGGTATGGATATTATTAAATGGCTAAAAAGTAGAGATAATCAAGAAAGAGTTTCAATTTCTATAACTAGAGAAGAAACAATATATGACTTAAATCAATGGTTAAGAAAACAACAAGAATTTGCAAATAAAAAAGGAGGTATTTTTTGGAATGTAATTGGTCCTGAAGGTGGTTGGTCCTCTAAAGAAATTGATTTTTTTAATAAAAATAATATTAACTTTGTTAAACTTTCTGACACTATCTTAAGAACTTCAACGGCTAGTATTAACGCATCATCAATTCTTAATCAGTGGAGAGTTGATTTTAAATTAAGGAAGTAGATAAATATGGATTTAATTAGAAATCAATTTTTTATAGGATTTTGCATTAATTTTATTTTGATTTATATATTTTGCAAGATTCCTTTGATGACGAAAAGTGGTTGGATAAGTGCAGGCATTTTAGGCACAATTTTATGGGGATGTTTGTCTTGGCAGGGATGGATGTCAGTTGTAATTTATTTATTATTTGGATCTCTCGTTACCAAAATAGGTTTTAAATTTAAAAAAGAACAAGGAATAGCTGAAAAAAGAGGAGGGAGAAGAGGTCCTGAGAATGTTTGGGGATCTGCATCTACAGGATTATTTCTTGCCATTATGACCAAATTTAATGCTGCCAACTTAGTGATGTTTAAAGTAGGTTTTGCTGCGAGTTTTGCTGCAAAGTTGGCGGATACTTTTGGCAGCGAAATTGGAAAAAGATTTGGTAAAGATACATATTTAATTACTTCACTTAAAAAGGTGGAGAGAGGAACCGAAGGAGGAATAAGTGTAGAAGGAACTTTAGCTAGTATCTTTGGATCAATATTTATGGCTTTTATAATGCTTCGTTTATCAATTATTTCTACAAAATTTCATTTTATAGTTGTTATGGTTTCTGGATTCTTGGCAACACTTTCTGAAAGCATTATTGGTGCTAAATTTCAAAACAAATATAAATTAAGCAATGAATTGGTAAATGCTATTCAGACAAGTATTGCTTCTTTTTTTGCTATCTTTGCTCTTATTTTATTTTCATATTTTTAAATTTAAAAATACTTGAAAACCTAGGATTCCTTCCATTTTGTAAGAATCTCCCAGCTCTTCAGTCTCTGGAAAATCCAGAAATGACCCTCGGAATTTAGATGAATTCCATCATGCGTAATCCAATTTTTACTCCTTTTATCAGCGTACATTTCTCTAAAAGTAGGAAGAAATGGGACATTCTGATTGAGGCATACTTCCTCCATTCTCCTTTCATAAGAATTACAAAAATCATTTGAGTACCATAAACATCCTGCGAAAGGCATCTTGCTTTCGTCAACAGGTGTCAGACCAATAACAAATACATTTGTTTGAGAGTTCATTTCATTAATAAGTCTTTCTAATCCATATTCAAATCCATCTATATCCAATTGATGTCTTCCGTTTTTCTGACCAATTGCTGCAGTGTCGTTAAGACCAACATTAAGCAGGATTGCTTTAGGTTTATTTCTTCTCGTTTCTCCTCTAGATGACCATTCTTTTTCCCATCTAAATGAAACTTTTTCTATCCCATCTCCCCTTACGCCAAGTTGATAAATTACTGGCCCATTTTGGTTGTTGCACCAATCTTTTCTAAGCCTCTCACACCATCCACCACCTTCGTTATCTCCCCATCCATAAACTGAGCTATCTCCAATTACAACTAGCTGTTTTGGTAAACTAATCACTATAACCGGAAAAAAAAATTACTTGATTCAACAAATTATTCTTACAAATCAAGTTAAACTATTTTTGATTTTACCATTTATTAATTCGCCAACTATTGCGATGGAGCTATAAGCTATCAAAACTATAGTAACTTCTTGCCATGCGAAGGAACTTACTGACTCTTGCAATTGCCAACCTAGACCAACACTTCCAATAACCCCAACAATTGCAGTTTCTCTAATAATGATGTCAGATCTATAAGCGCAATATGCTAAGTAACTTTTTGCTTGTTGAGAAAATAAACCTAAAAGCCAACTAGTCTTTTTTGAGATTCCTAGAGATTTCATTGCAATGTAATTTCTCCTGTCTTGGCTATCTAGATTTGTAAAAAGTAATTTGCTTGTAATGCCAGCGTTGTGAAGACCTAATGTTAAAGCTGCTAAAGATAAAGAAGGATTGTTAAAAGTTAATAGAATTAGGAGTATTACAGGTGTAGGTATTAAACGTAATAAAAATGCAAAAATTTTTATAAAAATTTTAGAAGTATTGTTGTTGAAAATTCCTATTACTAATGGAGGAAAACTAATTGCGATTCCTGTTGATAAAAGACTTAAAATTATTGTTTCTAATATAAGTTTTAAGAAATCAAATAATCCTAAATCTGAGCTTGATTTAAATAGAGAACTAAAGGAATTAAAATTTTCAAAATTTTTATTAAAAATAAAATAAAGAAAAAATGAAAAAGTAAATAAAATTGTTATGAAAAAAACTGCAATATAAAAAATAGATAGGATTTTATTTGTAGTATTAAATTTTATTTTTTTGAATATTAATCCAGAAAGAATTATCAAAATTGCTAAGGACCATAAATAAGTCCATAACTCTCTAAAATTCAAAGTTTGGAAAGATAAAAAAATACTAGTACCTATTCCTCCAATCCCAAAAAGTCCTAGAATTACTGTACTTCTTATTGAACACTCTAATCGGTATAAACCAAAGTTTTTAAATGTATTTATTATTGGACACCATAATATAGTTAATAAAGAAGAAAATTTAGGACCATTTATTTGATTTATATATTCAAAACTTTTGTAGTCAATAGTTTCTAATTGTTCAGCAAAAACTTTTGAATTTACAGCAATATAAGGTATACATATAGCTATTATTCCTATTGAAAAATTTATTCCATATATTTGCATTAATACTATTCCCCAAACTACTTCATGAATAGATCTAATTATTGTTAGAAAAAACCTTATTATGCGGTAGAAAAAATTTGGAATATTAAAGATTTTATAAAAAATATTTGAGGATATTACTCCAAAAATTGCTCCAAAAATAATACTTACTAACCAACTAAAAAAACCAATTAAGATTGTTTCATTTAATCGATTAAATACGGTAATAATAATTTCATTATCGATCTTGGGATTTAATGAAGAAATTAAGAATTCTTGGAATAATTCAAATCCTCCAAAATGAATATTGTTTATTAATTGATACCCTAGAGGTAAGCATACCAAAATTGGAAGAAAAGATAATGAGGTATAGTTTAATTTTAATTTATTCAACTAATTAATATATTTTGTCTAAATGAAGCTTCTTTAAGTTAATTCTTTTAATATTGAAAAAAATTTCACCATCCCTTATTCCAATAACTTTATCGAAATCGTTCAGCAAATCTAATCTATGTAATGCAACTAATGCAGTCTTTGGCGATTTTTTTGTATTATTTTTATCTACATTTTCTAACAGCAGGTTTTTAATTGTTGTTATCAATTTGGGATCTAAATTATTAAAAGGCTCATCAGCAAGTAATATATTTGATCCTTGAATTAATGATCTAGCTATAGCCACCCTTTGTTTTTGCCCCCCAGATAGTTTTTTGATTTTTTTGTCGTAAACAGAGTTATGAAGTCTACATAATTGCATATATTTATGCGCCTTATTAAAAGAACTTATATTTAGCAAATTTTTAAAAGCGAAATAAAAATTGTTTTCCGCTAGTAGTCCACAATTAACATTTTGTTCTGCAGAGAGATCTTCTATTAATCTTAAATCTTGCCAAATAGTTGTTATCTTACTTTTTTGCTTTCTATCTAATTCCTCGAAACTTCTATTGAATAATTTAACCTCACCTTGAGTGGGCTTGATAGTGCCATTAAGTATTGATATAAGGGTAGTTTTCCCTGAACCACTTTTACCTAAAAGTGCAATTTTCTCACCTGAATTTATTTTTAAATTTACTTTATTTAGGATTAGATTATTTTTGTATTTATAAGATATATTTCTTAATTCTAAGAGAGTATTATTCATCTTATTTTATTTAATTTCCTCGCTACTTCCTCTATCTTTTTATACTGTTTTGCATCTGCATCTATAAATCTTTTTGCATTGAACATATCTAAAATCTGTTTATGTGATTTTTGATTTATATCTAAATTTAGAATTACTGATTTAAGTTCTTTTGAAAACCCTTCCCAAAATCTATTTTCAAGATCCCCTTGAGCTACCCAATGATAGTCAACATATTCTGGGGTAATCCAAAATAATTCTAAATTACTTGTTCTTTTGGGATTATTTTTAAGATTATTTTCCCAAACTTGTTTATTTAAAGCTCCAGCATCATATGCCCCACTATTAACTAAAGCTATTGTGGCATCATGACTCCCACTAAAACCTGCTTTCTTTCCTTTAAAGTGTATAACTTCTACTCCTGCTTGATTTAAGAAATATTCTGGCATTAGTCTTCCAGAAGTTGAGTTTTCAGAGCCAAAAGTAAATCTTAAATTTTTTAGTTTTTTAAGTCCTTTAATTTTTGAAATTGAGTTAAGTTTTAAATTTTTGTTTACTATAAAAACACTTTTAAATTCCTTATCGATATCTCTTTGAGCTATGACAATTGAACTAGGATTTTGTAATCTTGCTTGAACTCCTGATAAACCGCCAAACCAAACTAAATCTAAATCTTTAGTTCTAAATCCAGTTACTGCTGCAACATAATTAATAACAGGAATGTATTTAACTTCTACACCGAGTTGTTTGGATAATTCTCTTGAAAATAAATTAAATCTTTTGTCCAAAATATCTTGGTTTTGATCAGGTATTGCTCCAACTTTTAAAACTTTGGTATTTGAAAATACAGGTGATGAAAAAAAAGAAAATAATAAGGATAAAAATACTAAGAAATTTTTGAAATTTAACATTATTATTTAAATTAGAAGTATACAGATATAGCTTTTTCAAGCCTATCTAGTCCGTCTTTGATTTTAACTTCTGAAGCTGCACAAGATATTCTTATACATTCGTCAGCCCCAAAAACTTTTCCTGGTACAACAACTAATCCGTAATCTTGAAGAGCTTTATTGCAGAAATCAACAGAAGTAATTGAGGAGTTAGGTAATCTTGGAAATGCGTAAAATGCTCCATTAGGTTCTTCAATATAAATCCCATTTATGTTCTTAAGGCCCTCATAGAGAAGACTTCTTCTTTGATCATAATGGCTATTTATCATTGAGAAAAATTCATTATTAATTTTTAAAGCCTCTAAAGCACCTTTTTGAACAAAAGAGCAAACATTACTTGTGCTTTGACTTTGTAATGCTGAGGATGCTTTGATTACATCTTTGGAACCCACTAAATAACCTATCCTCCAGCCAGTCATAGCCCATCCTTTTGCAAACCCATTTATTATAAAAATCCTATCTTTTAAGTCATTTGCTAATGAAGATAAACTGTAGTGTTTAAATTCTTTTTTAAGTATTAATTCGTAAATCTCATCAGAAAGAATATTGATATTTGGATTTTCTCTAGCTAAATCGGCAATTTGTAATAATTCTTCCTTTGACATAACTCTTCCAGTAGGGTTATTAGGAGAGTTGATAATTATAAATTTAGTTTTTGAAGAGATTTTAGACTTCAAGTCTTTTATATTTATTTTAAATCCATCTTTAGCAGAAGAATTCGTAAAAATTGGCTTCCCGCCTGCCAATCTAACCATCTGGGGATAACTTAACCAATATGGAGAAGGAATAATAACTTCGTCTCCAGTATTTAACAACACTTGGAAAAGATTATATATTGCTTGCTTAGCTCCATTTGTGACCATTACATTTTCAAAGTCATAATTTAAATTGTTTTGAATTTGAAGTTTATTTGCAATTGCTTTTCGGAGATCTAAATTCCCCGCTGCAGGACCGTATTTTGTAAATCCATCAAATATAGCCTTACTTGTAGCCTCAATAACTTCTTTTGGGGCATCAAAATCAGGTTCTCCTGCACTTAAATTGCAAATATCTACTCCTTCTGCAGATAATTGATTTGCTTTAGCACTTATCTGCAATGTAAGAGAAGGCTCAATTGAAAGTGCCCGATCAGATAAATTAACTTGACTCATTGACTTATGACTTTTCAAATATGACTTTTAATAATGACAAATGCATAAATTAAGAATAAATAAAACTATCACATAATGGTTTAATTTAGTTCATTTTCTTAATCTATTTTATTTTCATGTTTTGAGTTCTTAAGATAAAAATATTTAAAGTTTTATTTTCGGTGAAAAGGTTAGTAATTGGGAGAGGAAGTGTATTTGCAGATTTGTTAATAATTGGTGAGGCGCCTGGAGCACAGGAAGATTTAGAGGGAAAACCTTATGTAGGTAAATCTGGTAAGTTATTAAACGAATTATTAATACAAGCTGGGATTGACTATAAGAAGGATGTTTATTTTTGTAATGTAATTAAATGTCGTCCACCAAATAATAGAAAACCTTCTGCTAGAGAAATTAATATTCATAAACCTTGGTTATTACAGCAAATAAAGCTAGTTGATCCAAAATTTATATTACTTACTGGTTCTACTGCTATGAGAGCTATTTTAGAAGTTAAAGATCCTATAAGTAATTTAAGAGGTCAATGGATAAAAAAAGATGGGAGAGAAATTATGGTAATTTTTCATCCATCTTATTTGTTGAGATTTCCTTCAAAAGAAATCAATAAACCTTACCATTTAACTTTGAAAGACCTAGAGAATGTAAGTGGTAAACTATATGCCGTATAATTTAGTGAAATCCTTTTTGAATATCAAGAATTTTAATGTCATTAACTCAATCAAAAGAGGTTAATAGTCTCTCCAAAAGATATTCAACTCATATTGAGAGAAGGATAACTAGAACAGTAATGGTGGGTGATGTAGCCATTGGAAGTGATTATCCAGTAAGAGTTCAATCGATGATAAATGAAGATACAATGGATGTCGAAAATTCTTACTTGGCTATCAAAAGACTTCACGATGTGGGTTGTGAAATAGTAAGGTTAACTGTCCCTTCCTTAGCACATGCCAAAGCAGTAGGAGATATAAAGGCAAAATTATTAGAAAATAATATCAACACCCCCTTAGTGGCTGATGTTCACCATAATGGTATGAAAATTGCAATGGAAGTTGCAAAACATGTTGATAAAGTTAGGATAAACCCTGGATTGTTTGTTTTTGAAAAATCAGACCCTACAAGAACTGAATATACAGATGAGGAATTTGAAACTATTAAGCAAACAATACTTAAAAGATTTACCCCTTTAGTTGAAGTTTTAAAGACTGAAAACAAAGCTCTAAGGATTGGAGTTAACCATGGATCTCTATCTGAGAGGATGCTTTTTACTTATGGAGATACGCCATTAGGAATGACAGAATCTGCGATGGAGTTCGTCAAAATTTGTGATGAGCTTGATTTTCATAATATAATTATTTCTATGAAAGCTTCTAGGGCTCCGGTCATGATGGCAGCCTACAGAATGATTGCAGATAGGCTTGACTCAGAAGGATATAACTATCCCTTACATTTGGGAGTGACCGAAGCTGGTGATGGTGATTATGGAAGGATTAAAAGTACTGCTGGAATTGGAACGCTTTTAGCAGAGGGATTAGGAGATACCATCAGGGTTTCCTTAACAGAAGCTCCAGAAAAGGAAATACCAGTTTGCTATTCAATTTTGCAATCTTTAGGATTAAGAAAAACAATGGTTGAATACATCAGTTGCCCTAGTTGTGGTAGAACACTTTTCAATCTAGAGGAAGTTGTAGATAAAGTTAGAAACGCCACCTCACATTTAACGGGTCTAGATATAGCAATAATGGGATGTATTGTTAATGGACCAGGAGAAATGGCAGATGCTGATTATGGTTATGTTGGAAAAGGTAAAGGAACTATTGCCTTATATAGAAGGAAAGAAGAAATAAAAAGAGTACCTGAAGATGAAGGGGTTAATGCTTTAATCCAACTTATCAAGGATGATGGGAAGTGGATTGATCCTTAAGGATTTGTCAATTTTTTGAAATTATAAATAAATTCTTTTTATAATAAGAAATATGAAATTCTCTGAAGATAAGAAAATTGGTTAAAAAAAAATTTATAATTCTGTTTGCGTCAACCTTTTCTGGGCTATTTTTAAATAATTTTGCAGAAGCAACAGTTCTAAATAATAGTTATAAAGAGGTAATTGATCATGTTTGGCAAATTGTATATAGAGATTTTCTTGATTCCAGCGGTAAATTTCAAAAGTCCAATTGGATTAATCTAAGAAAAGAAGTTTTATCAAAAACATACTCAGACAGCAATGAAGCATATGATGCCATTAGAGATATGCTTTCTAATTTAGATGATTCTTATACAAGATTTTTAGAACCTAAGGAATTTAATCAAATGAGAATTGATACCTCTGGTGAATTAACTGGAGTTGGTATCCAAATAGTTAAAGATAAAGAATCTGATGATTTAATAATCATTTCTCCTATAGAGGGTACCCCTGCATTTGATGCTGGAATTAAAGCTAGAGATAAAATACTCTCCATAGATAATATTTCTACTGATGGCATGAATATTGAGGATGCCGTGAAATTAATAAGAGGACAAAGAGGTACTAAAGTTAAGCTTGAAATTCTTAGAGGTTCTAAATCCTTTTTTAAGATATTATCAAGAGAAAAGATTGAAATAAAATCTGTATCAAGTAAAGTCAATCAAACCAAAAACGGTTTATTAATTGGCTATGTAAGAATTAAACAATTTAATGCAAATGCATCAAAAGAGACTAGAGATGCTATTAAGGATTTAGAAACAAAAAAAGTCGAAGGATATGTTCTTGACTTGAGAAGTAATCCAGGAGGTTTATTAGAATCAAGCATTGATATCTCAAGGCACTTCATTAACAAAGGAGTAATAGTAATTACAGTAAGTAAAGATGGTTTAAAAGAAACAAAAAAAGGAAACGGTCAAGCTCTAACTAAAAAACCCCTAGTTGTCCTAGTTAATGAGGGTTCTGCAAGTGCTAGTGAAATAGTCTCTGGTGCAATAAAGGATAACAAAAGAGGAAAATTAGTTGGGAAGAAAACGTTTGGTAAAGGTCTAGTTCAATCTATGAGAACATTAGTTGATGGTTCAGGATTGACTGTTACAGTAGCTAAGTATTTGACTCCGAACGGTACTGATATAAACAAATCTGGAATTATTCCAGATATAGAAGTAAGAATGAATATCAACCCTATTCTCCAAAGAGAGATTGGAACTAGAAAAGATAAACAATATAGAGCTGGTGAAAAAGAGCTAATAAATATAATTAATAGAAAGAATCAAATAAGCGAATTTAAGCCTGAGACTAAAAACCTTAATGCATTCCTAAAAATTAATAAGGAAGATAAAGTATTTTCATTAAATTAATTACTCATATCCAGCATTCTCTTTATTGGCACATAGGCTCTTCTTATTATTTCCGGGTCAAGTTCGATAGAAGGAGAATTGTTTCTCAAGCAATCTAGAATTTTTTCTAATGTATTTAATTTCATATATGGACACTCGTTGCATTTACAACCTTCTATGTCGGGAACTTCAATAAAAATTTTGTTAGGTTCTTTCTTTTTCATTTGATGAATTATTCCTGGTTCAGTTAGTACCATGTAAGTTTTAGATGGATCTTTACTTACGAAATCAAGCAGCTTACTTGTTGATCCAATAAAGTCTGAGAGAATAAGTAAATTTTGACTACATTCAGGATGAGCAATGACTTTTGATTCTGGATTTTGAAATTTTAATTTTAGAAGTGCTTCTTCACTAAAGGATTCATGAACAATGCAGCTACCAGGCCATAATTTAAGATCTCTTCCTGAATTTTTCTGTACCCATTTCCCAAGGTTCTGATCTGGTGCAAATATTATCTTTTTATCTTCAGGTATCTTTTTAATTAATGAGACTGCGTTACTGCTTGTACATATCAGATCACTTTGAGCTTTTACTTCTGCAGTACAATTTATGTAACTTACGACATAGTGATCTGGATTTTCTTCCCTGAACTTTTGAAATTTATCTGAGGGACAATCGTCTGCTAATGAGCATCCTGCGTCAATATCTGGTAAAAGGACTGTTTTATTAGGGCTTAGTATTTTTGCGGTTTCGGCCATAAAGTGCACGCCGCAAAAAATTATTATATCTGCATCATTATTTGCAGCTTTCCTAGATAGATCTAATGAATCACCAATAAAATCTGCAATTTCCTGAATCTCTGGTGCTTGATAATAGTGCGCAAGAATAATCGCATTAGCTTTTTTGCAACGCTCCTTTATTTCAGAAATCAAATCCTCTTTGTTATGAACTGATTTCTGTTTTGCAGTAGAAGTTATACTGGTCAGGATTTAGAATATCTCTAAATAGATTATATGTCTTTAAACAGAAAAAATTCTGACAAATTTAAAAATTGCTATTGTTGGTGACTGTCATGGTCAATGGTCAGAATTAGACTTGAAAGTTTTATCGATCATTAAACCAAATATTGTTTTATTTGTTGGTGATATTTCTGATGGGAGTGTCAAAATAATTAAAAAAATCAATGAGATCAAAATTCCTACTTTTGTGATTTTAGGAAATCATGATAGAGGGAAAGATTCCACAGGCGAAACTCTCTCAAAGCAGATACGGGTTCTTGGGGAAAAATATTGTGCATGGGATTTGAAAGTTTTCAATAATCAAATAAATTTATTGTCTGCTAGACCATGTAGTTCTGGCGGCGGATATTATCTTTCTAAAGAAGTTCAAGGTGTTTATGGACCTATCACCGAACAAGATTCGAAAAATAAAATTATCAAATGTTCTGAAGAGAGTGTCGAAGATATACCTTTAATAATCATGTCTCATGCTGGCCCCTCGGGTTTAGGCTCAGAACCTAAAAGCATTTGTGGGAAAGACTGGAAATTACCCTCATCAGATTGGGGAGATAGAGATTTGTCTGAGGCTATTTCTCAAATACAAAAGAGAAGAAAAGTTGATCTTGTGATTTTTGGTCATATGCACAACCGGCTTAAAAGAAATCTTGGTTTAAGAGAGATGTTTAAAATTGATAGCAAAGGAACAATTTATTTCAACACTGCTGTAGTCCCAAGATATAAAACTGATGAAGATGGGAAATTACTAATTAACTTTTCATGGATTGAGTTTGAAAAAAAGGGATTAAGTCATGTTTCTCATCGATGGTATTCAGAATCTGGTGAAATTCGTGAAGAAGATAAATTTTTTTAGGATTAGATATTTTTTGTTCATATTTTAAGTATTTTTGGGCTTTTCATATCTTGAAAATAATGTTTGAGACAAGATATAACCTGCAATTCCTGCGGCTGTAAAAGCTAAACCATTTTTAAATAAAGGTAACAAATCATTTGTTCTGGATATTATCGGTGCCAAACCAAAAATTCCAAATAACATTCCCCATAAGGGAGAAAGAAGAGCTAAGAATCCAATTGATATGACTTGCCCTTCTTTTCTTGGAGCAGATGCGAAACCTGCTACTAGCCCTCCAAGAATAGATGTACATAAAGTCCATATATATTGCTCTTTGGGCAGTCCAGGGACAACTTGACATCCTCCTCTTTCAAGGCAAATCTTTACTGAATCAATTGCATCTAATACTGCACCATCCTCACCGTGATCTTTAACATAATATTGGTTGCCAAATCTTGTTTGAAGTTCGACCCAGAATAACCTTGGCATAAAATTAAAATAAGCCTCCCCGACGTTAAAATTCAGTAAATTACCTCCTCTAGGATCTGCAACTATCAACAAACTTGTCTCATCTAAATCCCAATAGTCTTTTATTGCGCTACCAGGAGAACTCTCAAACTGAGATAAATATTTAATTTTCCACCCACTTTCAATTTCTAGATTGTTGAGCTTTTCCTCTAAAGATTTTTTCTGATTAGGGCTTAATGTTTTAGCTAAATCAATTACTGGTGTTTTTTCTTCTGGTAAGAGATTTGGATTATTTATAGCGAAAACGGGTTTATGTGAAATTAAAACTAATATAGATAGAAATATTCCTAATAAATAGTTAATCTTTGAAAGCATAAATAAGTTTTGTCTCTTTATATTTTCGCCGATGAATAGCTTACCCGCGAATAATCCAGATTGGTTAGTAAAAAAAATAATAAAAATGGGCGGGACTATGAGTTTTTATGACTTTATGAATTTTGCTTTAAATGATCCTATTAATGGTTATTACGGTAGCGGTAAAGCTGAGTTAGGCGTTCGAGGAGATTTTGTGACATCACCTTCTTTATCAGATGATTTTGCTTTTTTGGTTGGTAAACAAATAGAAGATTGGTTGATTCAGTTCAAAAGTAGTTTTTTATCTAATAAGAAATTAGCTTTAATTGAATTTGGAGCTGGAGATGGAAGCTTTATGAGTGGATTAATTAAATATTTTTTAGAAAACAGCAAGAATTTTTTAGAAGAAGTTTCTTTTGTAATTATTGAACCTAATGAAGGGATGGTAGAAAAACAAAAGAATAAATTGGAGGAATTTTTGAACTTAGGTATTGATATTTTATGGAAAGGTTTGGATGAAGTAGAGGAAAATAATATAAATGGAATAGTTCTAGCAAATGAGGTTTTGGATGCTTTGCCAGTAGAGAGAATAACCTTCTCAAAAGGAAAATTACTTCGACAAGCAGTTTCTATAGACAAAAAATCTCATAAATTATATTTTGATGAAATGCAAATCACGAGTGAATTGAGAAAAAGTATTGAACTTGCTAAAAGTGAGTTGGGCATCACTATTCCACCTGAAGATGCTTCTGAAGGATGGACGACAGAATGGCATGTAGATAACTCAAAATGGTTAGAAGCTATTTATGGGAAAATCAATAATGGTATTTTATTGATAATTGATTACGCTAAAGAAGCCAAAAAATACTACACCTCTAAGAATTCTGATGGGACGATAGTTTCTTATCAAAATCAAAAAATGACGAATAATGTCCTAGATTCTCCTGGAAATTGCGATTTAACATCTCATGTGTGCATAGAAACTTTAATTAATGATGCTGAGACTCTTGGATTTGATACTGTCGGAATAACTAAACAAGGAGAGGCTTTGTTGACACTTGGATTGGCAGAGAGACTTTATGGGATTCAGAAAGAAATTAAAGAGGATTTATCAAATGCCCTTCTAAGAAGAGAGGCATTACTTAGACTCGTTGATCCTGTTTGTTTAGGTGATTTTAAGTGGTTTGTTTTTAAAAAGTTTAATGAGAAGAAAATGAATATAAATTCAACCTGTTTGCGTTAAGAAAAAAACTTTAAAAATAATGAATCTTCTACGTCATCATATATATCAACAGCACCAATTTCTTTCGGTAATATAAATCTCATTTTGCCATTACGAACTTTTTTATCGCCCATAAGTATTGTTAGAACGTCTTCTTTATTTATTTTTGGGATCTCGGTAGGAAGATCATAACTCTTCAAAAGATTCTTCTGTCTCTCTAATTCTTCTTTAGACCATAACCCTTTCTCAATTGCTATTTCCCCGGCAATATTCATACCAATTGATATTGCCTCACCATGTAGAAATTTGCCGTATCCACATAAATTTTCAATAACGTGACCAAAAGAATGACCATAATTCAATATTGCCCTAACACCATTTTCATGTTCGTCTTGAGAAACAATATGAGACTTTGTTTTAATTGAACTATTAATTATTTTAATTAGATATTCATTTTTGAGATTTATAAGTTCAATTTTGTTTTTTTCAATTTCTAAGTATTCGAAAAGTTCTTTATCTCTTATTATTCCGTATTTTATTACTTCGGCCATGCCTGCACTAAATTCTCTTTTGGGCAAACTTTTTAAAGTTTCTGGATCAATAAAAACTGCTTTAGGTTGATTGAAAGCCCCAATTAAATTCTTACCTTTTGGATGATTTACTCCTGTTTTTCCTCCTACAGATGAATCAACCATTGATAATAATGTTGTTGGAATCTGAATATATTCGATACCTCTCAGCCAAGTCGCAGCTGCAAAACCGCTTACGTCTCCAACAATTCCTCCTCCAAGGGCAATAATTATTGAATTTCTATCTAAGCCAGATTCAAAGGCTACATCATATATCTCACTTAAGGTTTTTAAGTTTTTATATGATTCTCCAGCTTTGATAAGGAACATTTCGGCCTGAAATTTATTATCATTTAAATTATTTAAAAATTTTTCTCCATACAAATTTGATATTTCTTCATTTGAAATAACAAGTATTTTTCTATTCTTTGTTATTCCAATTTTTAAAAGTTCTTCGCTGATATTATTCAGTATCCCTGCTTCTAGAGTTACTTCGTATGACTTATCACCTAATGGGACTAATATTTTTTTCTTATTCACAATTGATTACCTAGTTAAAATTTATAAATATTTGGTATTAAATACTTTATATATTAGCAAAATCTAAGCTCTAGATCCTTAAAAATTCAGTTGTTAAGAATTAGAAATGGTAATAAAATCATGCTATGAGTTTTAAAAAAAATATAAACGATATTAAGAAAAATTATTCCTTAGGAATAATTGGAGGTGGTCAACTGGCTTTGATGTTAACTGAGGCAGCAAAAAAAAGAGATCTAGAAGTATGTGTGCAAACAAAATCTTGTGATGATCCTGCTGGTTTAAAAGCAGATCATGTCATAGAAGCTGATCCTTTAAAGATAAGAGGTAATAAATCATTAATTAATGAGTGTGAAAAAATAATTTTTGAAAATGAATGGATAAAAATTGATAAATTAAATTTAATTGGCAATAACGATATTTTTGTTCCAAGCCTTAATGCAATTAAGCCATTAGTAGATAGGTTTTCTCAAAAAAAATTAATAGACAGAATGAATATTCCCTGCCCAAAATGGATAAGTATTGAAGATTTTAAAAATCTCTCGGATGAGGAAATCAATAATTGGACTTTTCCTCTAATGGCAAAATCAAATAAAGGTGGATATGACGGCAAAGGGAACAGAAAATTAAAGACAAAAGAAGATTTAGATTCTTTTTTAACAGAGAATAACTCTAATGAATGGTTAATAGAAGAATGGATAGAGTATGAAAAAGAACTGGCTCTTGTTGGTTCTAGAGATAGGACTGGTAAGATAAGATTCTTTCCAATAGTTGAGACGTTCCAATCAAACCATGTTTGTGATTGGGTTCTTGCACCTGGAACAAATGAATATGATTTGAACTTATTTGCAATAAATATTTTCTCTTCAGTAGTCAATGAACTTAATTACGTTGGAGTTTTAGCTATTGAATTCTTCTATGGAGATAATGGTCTTTTAATTAATGAAATAGCTCCTAGAACACATAACTCAGCTCATTTCTCTATTGAAGCTTGCACTTCAAGTCAGTTTGATCAATATGTTTGTATTTCTTCTGGGATAATGCCACCTGAAATTAAAATGAACTGTGAAGGTGCAATTATGATAAATCTACTGGGGTTAAAAAAGAATTTCCCAATCTCAATGGAAACCAGAATTAAAATGTTATCTGAAATTGAGGGTTCTAATATTCATTGTTATGGCAAATCTCGCGAAATTATGGGAAGAAAAATGGCTCACGTCACATTTTTATTAACAGGTAAAACGCATTCAGAAAGATATGATGAAGCTCAAATTTTATTAACTATGGTAAGAGACATTTGGCCATCTCCAAATGCATAAAAAAATAAGTTAGAGTTAGATTACTGGATCTTTGGTTAAGTTCTTCTTTATGTGCTCTGATCTGACTCTCTTTCGACATGAGGAGACTGTCGTGATGCGGTAGTAAACCGATCTTGTAATCGGAAACGAAAGCCCACTTTGAATCCTCTTCTGGCATTTCCAGGTCGATGCAGCAGAGAACTGACGGGGATCCGGTGTTACCTATCAAAATGCTTGCTAAAACAGGCTTTGGTAGGTATTTTATTTTTTTGGAATAATTTAGCTGTTTTTATTCTCTATCAGTGTAAATAATTTATTTGTCAAAATACTTGACGATTTTTTTAATGTATTTATATTAATAGTACAGATGTATTATTTAGAAATGACTTTAGGAGGAGCTAATGTTTGGACTAATTTTTCTTACGGTTATCGTAATGAGTCCCCAAGTGGTTGGTTGCTTAGCCCAGACCGCAGCAGATTAATTTTATTTATAAGGAATAAAAAATCTCCAAGAAATAGTATAAGAATTTTTGCTCATACATATTATGCAAATAATTTTGGTGAGCCAATGGCAATTAAATCATCCACTCAAATGTATTTGGATAATGCTTGGGATAAATGGCATGACCTTCAATTAGAAGGTTGGACTTTTGAAGAACTTGAATTACCTGAATCTGTATGACTAACTTAAATCCAATCAAAAAGAAATTATCAAAAGTAGATAGAAAGATATCTATGAAAGACCCATCAAAATTATTAGCAGAATTTTTTAATGGTGTTGTAATTGAACTTGATGAAGAATATAAATATGACTCATAAAGAATTGATAGATCAAGTTTCCGCAAATTTATTTAAACAAAGTGGAAAGTTAGAAAGCAGAAGATCTTGGTTGGCAATGAGAAATTATCTTGAACAATTAGATACCGAACAACTTAAATCCATGCTTAAGGACCACGGATGATTTAAAAACTTTATTTAGTTTTTATTTTTTTCTTAATTCTTAGAAAACCGTAAGTTGCAATGCCAACCAAAAACATATCCAAGTAAATATGCCAAGTAGGAAAAATCTGGTGTATTAATTCCATTAACGTTTTATTGCCACTTGCCAATAAGGATAATCTAAATTTGATTTTTCTCTAATCAATTGTAATTTTCTAGAATTTATTTTTACTACTATTCCATCTGTTGGATATTTACTAAAAAGCTTCCCTTCTAGCCATTGTTTTCTAAATACTTCAACTTGGCTCGTAAAGTTGCATGAAATATCCTGAGGGATCGTGAAGCCAAGCTTTGAAAGACTCTTTTTGGACTCATATTGGTTAAGTGTTGAATTAAGTATTTGAAATGCGCTGAAGCTAAGACTTTCAGAAAATCCTTCTTTAGCTCTTAGAAATCTTGAAGCGATTCTCTGGGAGATATTTGGACTTTGGTTAGGTGCATATAATTCACCTCTAACTTGAAGAACTCCTCGTAAAGGGAGATTATTGGGAATGTCTTGGACTTTAATAAGTTTATTAGTAACGTCTGCCCCTTTTCTTGAAATTGCTTTCTCCAAGGTTCCATCCCTATATTGCAAAGCAACAGCACAACCATCAATTTTCGGTTCTATTAATAATTTGGTATCTACTAATAATCCTTTCAAAAATTCATCTATTGAATCCTTTTCTAATGAAGGTAAAACTAGTTTATTTTTCTTTATAAAGTAATCACAATTAGGGTTAGTTCTTAATAAATTTTTTTCAAGTTGGTCGAACTGCTTATCAGAGATTAAAGCATTACCATTTCTATAATTATCGTCATACCATTCAATTCGTTTTTCTAGATAAGTCTTCATTTAATACGATGGCTTAAGTTTTTGGCTAGGTATCCAACTTGGTTTATCTATAATCCATTTTTCTCTATCTTCATATTTAACAGTCCATAAAAGAAATGAAGAAATTTCTTTTAGAGTTATGCCAACCAAATATCTTGTTTTTGGACTTATTAATATAAATCCAAATAATAATATTAATAAAATAAGTTTAAGCATACCTTTAATCATTTAAAAACTCAGCGTAATTTTTGCGAACTTTTTAATTAATGCAATTCTTATAACCTTCAATCTTTGCTAGTTCATCAATATTCAAACCTGCTTCTTTTAGTAAAGTTTCTCGTATATCGTCCTTATTAAATTTAGTTAAAGCTCCTTTAGTAGAGTACTTAATACATTGGTTTTTGTATTTTGCTTCTTTGACAACAGGAAATAAATAAAAACCAAACAAGATAATGAAAGCTCCATAGGTTAGAACTTTTCTGTGGTTTTTCCACCATTCATAAAATTTATTGGACACGAAAAATAAATCACTATTTTCTATTTTAAATTGACTGTCAACAAATTACTTTAGAAATTTAAGGATTGCTTAATTTATTTTTTTTTAATTAATAGATTTAACCCAAGCATAATATCTTGATTTTCTAATCCTTTGCTCTTTCGAGACTAATCTATCCGCTGATTCTAGGGGTGATTCTCCTTTCTCAACTTTTGTTGTAATAGAAATACCAAAACCTTTTGCTTCAATTTTTGCAATGCCGCCCTCTAAAAAAAATAAAAAAGACCAACCTTTGTTCCATCCTAAATAGAAGGGATTTCGATACATTGCATTCTTTTGGAGATACTATTTCAATGGTATTTTCCTTTTCAAGGAGTTACTTGTATTCACTATTACCAAATAAGAAGTTTACGACTGATTATTTCTGGAAAGTAATTTTAGTATTTAAATAATTACAAGAGGAATACTTGACGTCTTCGAGTAGTACATTTATATTAATAGTACAACTGTATTGTATTCATGACTTCAGGAGTCGCTAATGTTCGGACTTATTTTTATCGTGGCAGCCTTATTGACCCCCCAACTGGCTGGTTATTTAACAAAAAAAGTGGTTTATTAATTTTTTTTGAGAGTTATAAGAAATCTCTATCTAATAACTTAAAAGTATATACTCATCTTTTCTATGCAAATGAATTAGGTGAACCAGCCCAAATTAAAAATTCAAGACTTCATTCTATTGAGTGTGCTTGTGAAACATGGAATGAATTAATTTCAGGAGGTTGGCAAATTGTTACTAATAAATTCCAGTAAACATGATCAAGGTAAATCCATCAAAATGGGAATATCTAAAAGAATCTACTCTAAAACGAAAACGAACGAAGATTTGCATTACTTGCAATCACTTTCGCTACAGCACTACAGAAACTTTTGCTACTATCTTGATCTGTCCAAAATACGAAAAACGCATACCACAGGGTGATCATTTACTTAAAGGTTGCGAGTATTGGCAAAAAAATAGGACGATATTGTCTCCTGAAGCATCCTAATTATTCTCTACTTAAACTTCTCTAGGTAGAGATATTTAATTATGTAAACAAAGCATTATTTTATACAACTTAAAAATTTTTTTTTAAGTAATTTTGGAATATGATTCAGCTCTATTTTTCCATATTTTTATTAGTTGTGCTTACATTTTTTGCACTTTTATTAGATGCACCAGAATTGGCTTCTTTAATTCAAACATTTTAGAAAATCATAAATCAGCATTTTTACTGATTTACGTTCTTTATAAGTAAGTCGTAGGTTTAACTTGTTGAATAGGAGGGATCTAATGATTGACAGTCCACCAGAGGAGTTAAATTATAAAATTTAAATCTAGATAAAACTTAAGCTAAATCTGGAATGGATCTTCTATTTGAGATTCATTCCTTTTTAATTTTTTTCTAAAAAAGTGTAAATTATAAAAATTAAATTTTAAATTAAAAAATCTGTTCATATTAAAATGATTTGATGCCTAAGACTTTTCTTAGAAAGTGGCTAACATTACCTGAATCCAAAGCCATTTTTTTGTTTTTCCTTTTCTTCCCATTCATTCATAATTAGTTTTAGTAAACTTCTTATTTCTAAATTCGAAGCATCTGTATCTTTTTGAAGTTTTATACAAATATTTTTAATTTCCTCAAAGGAATTATCGATTAGTATTGTTTTTTGGTCTGGATTAGCCATTGAATTTTATAAAGCTCCATTACAGTTAAAACCACTGCAGTTAATGATACTAAAAATGTTCATTATGAAATTATGAAATCTCTCATCAAAAAAAAATGCCCAAGTCGTAAAAATTGCAAAACTAGAAACAGCAAAAGCAGCATATTGTAGCCAATGTATTCCGTAGCTGTCTATTCCATTTTTATCAAAATTAGATTTACTCAAAAGTTTTATTCTTATAATAAAAATTTTTTTTTTAAAAGGAGAGTTTGTTTTGAACGAAAGACTTATTTCATCTTCCATCTTTGATATATTGTTCTTAAATAAATCCCGGAATTATCCAACCAAAAAAACCGTAGTTAATAATTAAAGCTAAAAAACCAATCATAGCTAATCTGCCATTTGTTATTTCGGCATTTTTCCAAAATTTACCCATATAGTTTGTGATTTTTTTCGATTTTTTATCTATCAAATAATTTGGTTCTAAAGGTTCCTGTAACCTTTTGATAGTGTATAAAGAGAATTGGATTGTAATTGCGATGATAACAACTATAAAACTAGTAAGAGCATCCATGTTTTAATTTCATTTGTGATCAATAACTATCCAAAAAGTAAATGACGTTTGTATGTATCAAACATTTCCTTATTTCTGCTTGTTTGACAGAGGAAAACCTTAACTTGAATTATTAACTAATGTAACATATTTAAAAAAAATTAGTATGAATTCTTACTATTTCTTTGGAATTCACATTTTTATAGCCTTTAATGTTACATTTATGTATCTGTTATACTTAAGGATTAGTCATAACTGAATTAAAAAATTAGTTTCAAAGTCTTATTTATCCAAGCTAGATGGACTATTGAAAATTTTTTTAATAGGAATATATTTTCAATATTATTTATTTAAATTAATTTTTTTTAGCTAGAAATTATTACTTTTGTTTAATTTCTGGAAGGTAAAATTTATTCCCTAGTGTATAACCAATTGACATGAGTACGAACCCAATAAGTTGAGGTAAATGAGAATTTGCTAGAGAGATTTTTTCAATCATTTCTCAATCCATAAAACATCATAATAATAAAAAAATTTTAATTATGTAAATTTATTTTTTTTTGATTCTTTAATTTCTCCAGATTTTTTTAGTGAATTAACAAGTCTTTCTTTTTCTGTTTTTAAATTTTCTAATGCAGATTTTGTGAATTGTTCTTTAGCCTCAAATTTTGCTGAACTTATAACTTTTTTATTAGGAAGTTTTTTCTTCGGTTCTGGCTTCATATTAAAAAAACTTTTTAAAAATTTTAGAAGTTATTTTTTTTGTATTAGGTATTATTTTTTACAGTTTTCTGGTTAATAATAATTGTTTACATAAACAAATTAATCTTTATCTTTTGGGAGCCTTAACCATCCAGTAGTCCATTCTGATTTTAGTTTTGCCCATGAGATTCTTTTAATATCTTTTTTATTTTTGGTAGGAAAAATATCAACCCATCTATCTTCATTTTTACCACCATAAGCTTTAACTTGAAAATGCCTATTACCATTAATAGTTTTTGGTGATGTCCAACAAAGAGTAGGAGGCCATTTCATGAGAAGTTTTTAAAAGTTAAAAAAACTAAAGGTTGCTTTGCCCAGTCAAAACTAAACTGTAATATGCGATCATACCAAGGATAAGTACAATATCTAGTATTCTGATGAGCATGCTTTATTATTTTAAATTCAAATTTTATTAAAGAAGTTTTATAAATTTGAGTTGAAGATTTAATATTTTCTAATTTTTCTTTTTGTTATTTCTAACTATCGAGTGGCAAGATTCAGGATGGTATTCATTCTGAATCTTGCCAATGAAATCATAAATAAATGAATCGGGACATCCAGTTTCTTTTTGAAGTTCCGAAAGTTCTTCTTTAATGAATTCATATACACTCGTTATTACCCCTAAATTTTCTTCTTGGGAGGGAGCCCATTTTTTATTCTCCATTAATAATTTTTAAATTATTTTCCACAATATCGTAATAGGTTATGTCTCCATAATCAGCATCTGAACAACATAAATCTCCATATAGTTCCTCTAACAAATCGTACGCATCTGAATACTTATCAAAACTTTGAGCTGTTAATTCGTCATCTTTCCCATCAATTCTAATTATTTTGTAGGTCATATTTTACTTAGATGCAAAAAGTATTTTTGATTCATTAGATCATCTTAAAATAAAAATCTTATTTAGGAGTATTAGTTGGGTAAAGCTTCTGAATTTTATTTTTCTGAATTTCTATTTTTCTTCTTTCATATTTTTTTTCCATTATTTTTCTGATAAATAATTGTGGGATAAGCCAAACTAACGCAATAGCTATGGCCATGAAAGCAGGATTTCTCCACGTTAACCTAATAATCTGCTGTATAAATTCTTGATTGAAAATTTCCATTTATTAAATTTTGATGATAAAAATATCTTTGCTTTCTTTTATAAAATCTTTTAAAGTTCTTTAACCATAATAACCTTAAAAAATCTAATAAGGAATTTTATAAATTTTTTCTTTTTCTCGTTCGTTTTCTTTTATATTTGGGTTTAGATTAATTTTTTATTTTTTAATTTAGAGATGTCTACTTATCTAATTACAGGATCAAATAGGGGTATTGGATTAGAACTATGTAGGCAAATTCATAAGAGGGGAGATAATGTAATTGCAACGTGTAGGAAAGCTTCAAAAGAACTTAGAGATTTAGGTGTGAGAATTGAAGAGAATATAGAAATTTCTTCTAATGAGTCGATAACAAATTTGTGTAAAAAACTATCTGGAGTTAATTTAGATTGCTTAATTCATAATGCAGGAATTTATGAATTTAATTCTTTCGAAAACTTAGATAAAAAAAGTATTTTGCGGCAATTTGAAGTTAATGCATTGAGCCCAATATGTATGACCCAATCACTTAAACACCTTTTAAAAAGATCTTCTAAAGTTGCTTTTATCACAAGTAGAATGGGATCTATTGAAGATAATTCATCTGGAAGTTCTTATGGTTACAGGATGTCTAAGGTAGCCTTGTCAATGGCAGCAAAATCACTTTCCATAGATTTATCAAGAGAAGATATTTATGTAGCTATTTTGCATCCTGGGTTAGTGTGTACAAGAATGACTGGCTTTACACGAAATGGAATTAGTCCTGAAGAATCAGCAAATGGCCTTTTAAAACGTGTAGATTCTTTAAATAAAAATAACTCGGGTACTTTTTGGCATGCCAACGGAGAAGTTTTGCCTTGGTAAAATCTATATTTTTATTTTTAAAAGATTTATATCGTTAATTTGTTAAAAAACTTTTAAATTTTTAACGAATTTCTTTCCTTGTTTAATTCTTTTAGTTATGTTTAGAAAAATATTAGTAAAGGAGGTGATTCATTGTCGTATCTACCGAAAAATGCGGTTATCAAAGGGACCGTGAATTCAGTATCTTCATCACATTCATCGGTCTCTTTTTCTTTAATTAAGAAAAAAGGTTTTATCATCAATAGATTTATATAAATAAATCATTTAATAATCAAAAGCTCTGCATCTCCAGTAGTTGCAGAGTTTTTTTATGAATTAAAATGGTCTTTCAAAATGTTCCCTATCTTTTTTGACCGAAGTAAATTAGTGCCAAAAAAGATAAAGTACTTACCAAAGCGATTAAGTACCATCCAGTTGAGGAGTTGCTAGTTACTTCGGTCATTTATTTGGATTTATCGGAGGAATTGATTATTTGAGTGAAAATCACAATTGATATCATTAAAAAAACTAAAAGTATGTAAGTTAGGTTCATTTATAGAAAAATGCTAATTATCAAAAAGATTATTCCTAGAACTACCGTAACAATTGCTCCATCAACTAATAGGTCTTTCCATGTATAACTTTTAAGCATCCTTTCTTTATCTTCTTCACTCATAAGGTTTTTTAACCACGTCCAATCTAAAAGCTGTGTCAATGCAACACCAAAAATTAAATGACCAATCAAAATACCAATTAGATCAATTCTAGAAATATCTTTAGTGAGACTTGTAATAATAAAAAAGTCCACTAACTTTTTTCTTTTTTAGATAAGGCTCCACCTTCTTCTTTGTATTTTTCCCAGGCTTCACTTATTTTTGCTTTAGAGAAGGTTTGTTTCCCCTCAGAGAATTTATTTTTGAGATTATTAAAACTATTTGTCAGCTCTTTTTTTGTTGGTTCATCAAGAAAGTTTGATGTTAATTTCCACAAGTACCAGCTACTAGCTAGTAGAAGAATTAATCCCAGTAATTGCATATTGGTTTTTTACTATGCTACAACTTTTTAAATGGTTTCGATAAATAAATTTATTTAATACCTTAATAATTTTTTTTGAGACTAATAAAAAATTAAAATTTTAACCAGTGGAAAAATATTCTATCCAGAAACCAAATAGTTAATCCCCCTTCTAAGAAAGCTAGCCAGTACATACCATAATCTGAAAACCCCATTTGTTCTTTGACTGTCTTAATTAATTTTTTATGAGCTTGAATGAGATCTTTCATTAATAAATAAAATTGTTTTAAAGCTGCTGAATTTCTTGAACTAAAAAACCCTTCCCATAGCAAGATAGACACGTTTTAGTCTCATCTAATGAAATTCTCAGAAAACCTGCTCCTTTACATCTGAAGCAATTTACTTTAGAAGTTGAGTAAAGTTTTGACTTGATTTTAGCAGCACGGTTTAAATAGGAAACAGTTTCTTTACGACCGTTTGCTTTGGCAGCTTTGTTTAAAAGCTTTTTGTAGTTGACTTTAAGTTCTTGAGTATTCATCTTTAAACTGAAACTAGTTTCCAAATATAGGTAAAAGAAGCAATAAATAATTAAAATAAGCCCTATGAATTTACCGTTTATATTTCTAATCTGATCTCATATTGAGATTAAATTAATATAACGGATATTTTTTTTTAATGTTTATTGGGGAGTACTATTTTTTTTATTTTTAACAGAAAATTTATATTTAATGAACTAATATTAAATCTTAAAAAGATGATTAATTGTTGTATTTAGCAGAACAAATTTTAAATAAAAGAGATTTATTGTAAAAATATCATTTTGGTAAACCAGGAGATTATCCAGCCTTTTTAAGACTTTTAACTAAAAAATCATTCTCGTTAGTAAGTAAATCAAACTTTGATTTCTTAAGTTTTTCTTTGATTTCAGTAGTCGGATTTTTTTTAAATTTGTTGTTATTCATAAATTTAAAAATCAATCTAAAAAAATGACAAAAACAATCCTACTTATCATTAAAACAAAATGTGGCTATATTTTTTAAAAAAGAGAAAATATTTTATTTTGCACATAGAAGATTTAATTTAATCAACATATTGTGGAAAACCCTGTTGAAAAACACTAAAAAAGTGGATAACTCTCGGGGAGCATGATCAAAACAAGCTTTTCTGGAATACTTTTTAAGTATTAATACTTCATCAAGAAAAGTTTAAATATAGTTTAAAATGCACCAAAACCTATTGTCATAACTGTGGGATCATTACTTTTATATTTATAAAAAGGATTTTATCTAGAAACTAGTGTTGAGAAAAAAATAATAAATTTATTTTTGAATGATGTATCAAATTGACAAATAAAGTTAAGAAAAATAAAAGGAAACTTGAATTTTTGAAAATTTGTCTCACCTGTTTAAATTAAGTCTTGATTCGGTTTTCTCTATGGCAACACTTCCCAAATAAGATTAATCAAATAGGTTTGTATGAGTTAAAAATTTAACATGACAGAAGAAAAAAAGGATTCAAAAAAATGTTCTGGAAAGAAAAACATTATGTTTGCCTATGGTTTTATACAACTTGGTTCTAGTTTTGTATCTGCAATAGCTTTAGCTGCGATTGCTTTTGGATTCTGTTCAGTAAAAAAAGAGTCTAAACTTTTTAATAAATGTGTTGCCGAAATTATTGAAGATGGTGGTACTAATTCAGAGGCGGTAAGGTATTGCAATGGTGGCAATTAAAATTCTCTCACAGAAAAATAAATGGATTCGACAAGTGATTTGATTATCGACTCTTTAAAAGAGGAGCCAATTGGAGAAACTGATCACTTTATTTGGTTCATAACAGATATTGGTATCGCCGCCCTATTTAAAAGAGAGCAAAAATATGAAATTTATAGTTCAAATGTCGAAATTGAGGCAAACAAAATTGCTCTGGATATAACTAAGGAAGAAAAAGAGTACCTCAAAATAAAAGAGAAACAGCTTTTCTTGTTTTATTCATGATCTAGGATTTAATTCTTGATTTAGTAAGATGGCTCAAGATTAAAGGCCGGCTCCATAATATTGTTTTCACTAATTAATTCGTAGGTTAGCTCTTTATTTAGGGCATTTATATAAGATGTATAAAGTTTTCCCCAAACAAATTCAAATTCATCTTTACTTAAATTCTTGAAAAGAATTTCTCCTTTGAAGTAAATGTGATAAGAATCATTCATCATGGAAAGTAAATCTTATCCTTTTTAACGCAGTGATATATGTATGTAGTATTATGTGCTACTAAAGAGAAATTTAAATTTAGAACTTAGAAATACTTTTAGACTATCCGTGTATTCATTTTTTGTTTTTTGAATAATCCGACTGTCTCATCAAGATCCATACACGGCTGAATACTTATATCCATTAACCTTCTCCAGGGATGCCATTGCTTCCATATTGTTTCAAGAGAATCGGCACTCACTACAGAATGTCCAATCCCATTTTGAACCATAAAAATCCATGAATGAACCTCATAGTTTTCAGGTCGGTTTTGGGGACCACCTGATTCATACCAATTAATTAGCATTTCTGCCCCTTCTTCTTGATCCTCACCATCTGTAAATTCGTAGGAAATCAAATACCTTTGCATATAGATTATTATTAAAATCTCTAAACTATTTTAACTCTAGATTTTGATATTGCCTCCCAATTTAATTAATGCTATGAAGTTTATAGAAGTGATTGTTTTAAATGACAGAAAGACTTGGGAAAATTAAAAAAAATATTTTGACTAATTTATCATTTATAAATAAGACAATCTCGAAGTATTTTCAAAATCATGATCTGTTCGTATAGCTTCAGTTAACAGATAAAATTTGATACTTTTTAAAATACCTTAAATTAGTTACCATATTTGTATTGTATAGATACCAATGATAAATAAAAAGGATCTAAGGGATCCAATTGATAATTTAGAGTATGAAAAAGTTCTAGAAGAAGAAATAATTAATTCGTACGAAAGTAAATTTCAGAAAGATACTGAAGGAAATAGTAAAAAGATTAAATTTTACAGACTTAAAAGAACTCCATTAGAAGTATTAAATAGGTTATTTTTCTTTTTCTTTATTGGAAGTTTTCTTTTCTCTTTGTTTTTAGCTTATTCAGAGAGTAAGTTATGGTTCGTATTTTATGTAATAAGTGCATTATCTTGTGTTTCTTATACCCCTAATAGAAAAGCACTTAAAGAATTAATAGCAGCTTGGCCAAATATAGAGGATCTCATTAAAGGGAGGAGTTTGTGGAAAAAAGGCAAGTAAAAAGATTATGAAACCGTTAAATTCATTTAAAAAGTGGTTATTAAATATTCTTGTGCCATACATTGAGGGCACCAACAAGAAAAAAGAGGATAGAAAATGAGTCTAATAAAGATTGGAATTATTGTTGAAATATTTTTGTTCGTAGGAGTTTTTTTTTGGGTTAGGAAACTAACTAGTAAAAAAGATAGGCAACCATATCTATCAAAAAAAACAATTAAAAATCTCAAATTTTAGAATTTTGATCACAAAATAAGGAATCTTTGTAAAGAGATCAAATTTATTGGAAAATTCTTCACTTTTTTCCTCTCACTTTGTGTCCGAAATCGGTTAGAACATCTATATCGTTTTTAAAAATATGGTTTCCTCCATTCAAGGTCTTGCTCCAATAACTAATCCATTAAATAGTGTCTTAATAGAAAAGAAACTAATAAATGTTGATCAAAAGTTCATTCAACTTGTTTCTCTGGCAGAAGGATTACCTCGTACAGAAGTCATTGAGAGTGGGAGGAATTATTGGAGAGGTGTTTGTAGGAGCTTAATTTTTAGATTTCCTGATGACCTTGAAATTTTAAAGCTTGATGTAAGAAGTTATGTAGATAGATCAAAAGGAATTATTCAGATAAGATCTGCAGCAAGATTAGGGCAATCAGATTTAGGTGTAAATCTTAGAAGAGTGGAATACTTGTTTAATCAATTAGAGAAATTTTAATTAATCTATTTTTTATAAATTTAAGGTTCTTTTTACTAAATAGTTGTGCTTTAATTCATAAGAATATTTGAATTGCCATGGTAAAAATAATCTTAGTTGGAATTATTGTCGCGCTTGTATATTCTCAACCTGACCTTCGTCTTACAGTTGCTGATTGGTTAAAAGCAGCTTCTGATTTTCTTATTGAATCGGTACAAGTAAAACCTTAAATTAATTCTTAATGAAGCATTAAAAAAGACCTGAGATAGTAATCATTTGTTTAATGCATATAGCTAAGAAAATAAATATTATTATCCTGCTTAATATGTATTTCACTTAAACAAATAAATAGTTTTAAGAACATAATAGAAAAAATTTTTTGAAATTTTTGAATAGTTAACGATAATAAGGGATATGAAGCTTAGATTATTTGAGTTCTATTTTATTAAAGACTATTTGAGGCCTTGGTTTGGTCTTATTTATTCTTTATTCTTTCTGTTTTTTTTAGGTGCAATTGGCTATCGAATAACAGAGGGATGGGAATGGAGTGATTGCTTATGGATGGTTCTGATCACAATAACCACAATTGGTTTTGGAGAAGTTCAACCTTTAAGTCCTGAAGGCAGGATCGTAACTGTTTTAATAATTGTTGGCGGATTGATCTTTATTCAATTTACTTTTCAAAAAGCTGTAAGATTATTCGAATCCGGCTATTTTCAAAGAGTAAACGAATTACGTTTTAAAAGAATTCTTAGAAAAATGGAAAATCATGTAATTTTGTGCGGGTATGGGAGAGTAGGTCAGGAAATATCTAACCAAATAAAAACACAAAATATTCCTATTATCGTTGTTGAGAGTGACGAAGATAGAAAAAAGATTGCTGAAGAAAATGGTTTAGAAGTGCTTTGTGCTGATGCGACTCTTGATGAGACTTTAAAATTGGCAGGATTAGAAAAATGCAAAAGTTTGGTTGTTACCTTACCTAATGACGCTGCAAATTTATATGTTGTTTTAAGTGCTAAAGGGATAAGAAGTTCTATAAGAGTAATAGCAAGAGCAGGAACTGAAGAGGCCGCAAGTAAATTGAGATTAGCTGGAGCAAGTATAGTTGTAAGCCCTTATATCGCAGCAGGAAGAGCAATGGCATCAATGGCTTTAAGACCTATTGCTATTGATTTTCTTGATCTACTTGCAGGAAGTGAATGTGAGATTGAAGAATTTGAATTAAGTAATGATATTAGTCTTTTTGAAACTGCAGAGAAAAGATCACTTTCTGAACTTGGAATAGGTAAAAAAAGCGGGGCAAAAATTTTGGCTATAAAAGAGAACGAAAAATTATTTACTAACCCTGGCGGTAATTTTATACTTCAGCCAGGTCAGGTATTAATAGCATTTGGTAGTAAAGAACAACTAAATATTTTGAACGGATTATTAGGTAATCTTGTCGTAGCAGTAGAGCTATTAAAATAAATAAATCGAGATTCAGAATTAATTGCTAAATTGATTTTGGTTGGAATAAATTAAATGAAAATATTTAAATTTCTATTCGTTATTCCTGTAATAACTTTAATTATTATTTTTCAAACCTCTTTGCAAAACAGATATCTAATGGCTTCTGATATTAGAAATGGAGAAACAATTTTTAGAAATGTTTGTGCAGGCTGCCATGTAAGAGGTGGATCAGTAGTTCTTAAAGGATCCAAATCATTAAAACTTTCCGACCTTGAAAAAAGAGGAATAGCAGATGTAAATTCAATAACAATTATTGCCAATGAAGGTATTGGTTTTATGAGGGGTTATAAAAATAAATTGAAGGATGGAGAGGATAAGGTTCTTGCACAATGGATCATTCAAAATGCAGAAAAAGGTTGGGAGTAGATGAAAAGTTTGCTTCTTTAATATGTTTGTGTGAGGAAAATTAAAGAAGCATTTTTATATTAAATAAACAGGTTTAAGGACAAATTAAAAAGCAAATAAGATCAAATAAAAAATAAGCATTGAATGTAAAGTAAATATGAAATAATTACATCAAATAAATTTGATTATATAAAATTAATTTGTTGGGTTTTTAAATGACTATTAAAGATCATAAAAGTTTGCAAGACTCAAAAATTCTTCTTGTAGAGGATGATAAGAGTATTAGGCTGACAGTATGTGAATCATTGAAAGGCGAAGGTTTTCAAGTGTTAACTTTTAAGGATGGTTTAAGTGCCTCAAAATTTATTGACGATAATACTAGAAATGATATAGACCTTATAATTCTTGACGTGATGTTGCCAGGGCTTAATGGATTAGAGTTATGCAGAAAAATAAGAAATGAAGAAAATTATACACCTATATTAATTTTGAGTGCTAAAGATAATGAATCAGACCGGGTTCTTGGATTAGAGGTTGGTGCTGATGATTATTTAACAAAACCTTTTGGTTTAAATGAATTAATTGCCAGATCAAGAGCATTAATAAGAAGATCTAAACGTAATAAGAAATATATAGACAAAAGACAAACCATCATTGAGTTTAATCATATAAAAATGTTTTTAGAAGAATGCAGAGTAACTTCTTTTGATAGGGAAATAACTTTATCTCCAAAAGAATTTAAATTATTAGAGTTATTTATGAAAAGTCCAAAAAGGGTATGGTCAAGGGATTTAATTCTTGAAAAAATATGGGAAATTGACTTTATTGGTGATACTAAAACAGTAGATGTTCATGTTAGATGGCTTAGAGAAAAATTAGAAGAAGATCCCTCAGCGCCAAAACTTCTGAAAACTGTAAGAGGTTTTGGATATAAGTTTGGGTGAAAATGAAAACACTTCAAGAGGTATTAATTTTATTTTATAAGAAATGGAAAAATAAGGTTAAAGGATTTTCAAAAAATAATAAAAATATTGAATCAACTAAAAAAAAGAACCAACAAATTTTTGATTTTCCATTTGATAAAGTTAAACCACAGCAACTTTTGTCTTGGTTAGATTATTCATCTCAAGGATGGATGATTTTGTCATCTGATCTAACAATAAAATTTATCAATCAGAAAGCTTTATCTCTCATTAAGTTTATTAAATATAAAGACGTTATTGGAAAAGCAATTAATGATATTAATGAGCTCGACGTAGTAAGAAATAAAATTCTATATTCTAGAAAAAAAGATTTCCCAATCAGCCTAGATTGCGCCATTTCGGGGGAACCCATTTCTGTAAATATTGTTAGAGCAAGGAAGAAAAATTATTTAATATTGCTAGAGAGTAAATTATCAATCGAATCCATAAAAAAAAGACAGAATCAATTAATCAATGATGTGTCTCATGAACTGAAAACACCTCTTACATCTCTTATTTTAATAGGCGAAAGATTGGAAGCAGTAGTATCAAAGAAAGATAAATATCTTGTTAAAAGACTTAAGAAAGAATCTAAAAGACTAAGAAAAATGGTCGAAGAGACTTTAGAGCTTTCCAAGTTAGAAAGTAGCGAATCTTTTAATAAAAACAAAAAAATATCTATTTCAGATTTAATAATGGAATCTTGGCAAACCTTAAAACCTCTTGCAGAAAAGAAAGATGTAAAAATAAATTTACTGATACCAACAAAATATTTTATATCTGCAGATATTGAAAATTTAAAAAGAGCTTTTATAAATATTTTGGATAATGCTATTCGTTATTCCCCAGCTAATGAAGAAATTCAAATTGAAATTTTCAAAAGAGATAGTTCTGTTGTTATAAGAGTTAGAGATAAAGGTATTGGATTAGAAGAAAATGAATTTAATGATATTTTTTCTCGTTTTTATAGAGGTGATCCATCAAGGACTAAATTCAAGAAAAGCGGAAGTGGTTTAGGTCTTTCAATAACAAAAAAAATAATCAATAACAATAAAGGTTTTATAAAGGCTTTTAATCATAAGGATGGTGGAGCAATTATAGAAGTTATCTTCCCATTGACGGAAGAATTTTGAGATTTATGTAAAAATTATTTGATTGTTTTTAATACATTCACAACCTTTTTTTGTTGAAATAAAAAAGCCTGCAATTTTGCAGGCTTTAGATATGCGTAGAATTTTAAGAACTTCGATAAGACTAGAACTTGAATGAAGTCTTAACCATTACACCAGTCATATCATCTGTATTTGCAGCTGATACATCCTTTGCGAAAACTAATGGAGTAATTGTCATACCATCGTTTATTTGGTAGGAGTAGTATGCCTCATACATGTACTGAGCGTCTGTATCTTCAACAGTGTTAACTCTTGTACCCATTCCGATTCCAAGCTCACCAGGTCCAACTTCAGGCCATGTTAGTCCAACGAAGAAGTTTGATAATCCGTCGTTGTTACCAACAACACTACCATCTTCACCAGCTTCGTAACCAACACTTATTGAAGGAAGTCCTTCAGAATCAGGAGTGTAGTAAGCATTAAGAGCAACGAATGAATCAACCTCCATGTTGTCATTAACTGGAGCTCCATCTTCAGTAACAGCGTAAGTTGCTGAAACACCATAGTTATCACCTGTATAAGCGAAGTTAATACCATAAGCATCAACACCTTCTTCGTTAGCTATGTCATTTTCGTCACCAGCCCAACCTACAGCAGCAGTTAAACCGTTACCGAAGTCATATTCAGCACCTATGTATGCGCCATCATTATCAACGTCGCCGTTAGGTGTACCACACTCATCAAGAGTGTCACCAGGTGTTCCGTAAGTGCAAGCCTTGGTGAACAATTTACCACCACCTATGTCATCACCAACCATAACTGTTGTCTTATCACCAAGTGGGAATTTATAAGAGATCTCGTCAAGTCTTAAAGCTTCACCAGCTATAGTGTCTCCACCAAACTCATCAATACCTGGCGCGTCAGAATTACCAGTATCGAATTTAATTTCAAGATTATCTTCACCAGTGAAACTTGTAGTTAATTTCATGCCGAAGTCATAACCTGCTCCTAAGTTGTCATCACGATCGTTACCACCGTCATCGTCATAACTGATACCAGCGAAGAAGTTAGCACCGAATGACGCCGTTGTAGTTTCTGAGAAACTTGCAGCTTCAATTCCATTAACACGAGCTTCGAGGCCATCCACTCTTCCTTTCATAATTGCTAACTCAGAACCAAGTTCATCACTTAACCTGTCTATTGCAGCTTCATTCATCAAGCCTTCACCGCCTGCAATTAGATTATTTAATTCAGCAGCAGCTTCTAAACGAGAGACAGAGTTACCATTGAATCTTGGACTATTTGTAAGATCCTTTAAAGAATCGTAAGCCCAATCTCCTGGAAATAAAGTATCAGATTTGAAATCACTTAAAGATACTAGATTGTTAGAGTTTGAATAATCGCTAAGATCATATGTATTGACCTCAGCAGCATTTACTGCAAATCCTGAAGCAATTGAAATGATTGCAGGAGCAGCAATTAATTTTTGAAAAAGTTTCATAAACCTCAACACGTAAAAATGGATATTGATCCAAACTTATGAGAACGAATTCAGGTTAAGAAACGGATAAGAAATAAAGTAAAAAGGTAAATTTAAAAAGAACTTAAACTGCTCTTAAAGTAAATAAAAAAAATTTTTTAATTTTCTCGTACAAAAGTTAAAAATTAACCTAATTTTATTTTTAAATATTTTCAAAACCAAACGAAAAAGCTCTAATCAAGATTTAGTTTAAGTAATGGTTAAGAACTAATTAATTTAAAGATAAACTTTAAATTAAAGAGTATTTGTTTTCATGTTAAGTGCTATAAATATGTTGTCTTTCGTTAATTCATGAAATCAATGAACATAGCTAAGAAAGCTTTGGTCTTTACTTCTGTAGTTGCCATTGCTGCTGGCACAAGTGTTTCGGCAAAAACAAGATTAAGTGGTGCTGGAGCATCATTTCCTGCCAAAATTTACACTCGATGGTTTTTTGATCTAGCAAAATCTGGCGGCCCAAGAGTTAATTATCAAGCTGTCGGCTCTGGTTCTGGAAGAAAAGCATTTATTGATCAGACTGTAAACTTTGGTGCTTCTGATGATCCCATGAAAGATAAAGATATAGCAAAAGTTACTAGAGGACTAGTACAGATACCTATGGTTGGAGGTACTATTGCATTCGGTTATAACTACGACTGTGATTTGAAACTTTCCCAAGAAAAAGCAGTACAAGTTGCTATGGGAATGATTAAAGATTGGAAAGAATTAGGTTGTAAACCAGGGAAATTGACTTGGACCCATCGTTCTGATGGATCAGGTACAACTAAAGCCTTTACAAACTCCATGGAAGCGTTTTCAAGAACTTGGACTTTAGGAACTGGTAAATCAGTTAAGTGGCCGGCAGGTGTTGGTGCAAAAGGTAATTCTGGTGTCGCTGGAGTTATACAAAACACTCCTGGCGCAATTGGTTATGTTAACCAGTCTTATATAAAAGGTAATGTTAAAGCTGCTGCACTTCAGAATCTTTCTGGAGAATATGTAAAGCCTACAGTTGAGGCAGGAGCAAAAGCTCTTAATGGCATTACTTTAGATGAAAATCTTGCGGGTAAAAATCCTAATCCAACTGCAAAAGGAGCATATCCTATAGCTTCATTAACGTGGATACTTGCCTATGAAGAAGGTAATGGTAGAAACACTAAAGCTATCAAACAAGCCTTTAATACATTGTTAAGTGATGAGTATCAAGATAAAGCTCCATCACTAGGATTTGTCCCTTTGAAAGGCGATATTCTTGAGAAATCAAGAGCTGCTGTAAAAAGAATCGGTAAATAAATCGTAAGACAAACATTTAAATGGGGGAATTTATTTCCTCCTTTTTTTTATGCGAACAAATATTTTGACAAACCTAATATTAAAGAAAAAAGAATAAGTATGTAGGTTGGAACTATTTTAAAAAAAGATAATAGTGTGGAGATTAAAACTATAAAAATAGAGCTAATTAAAAAGAATTTTGATGAAAAACTATTTTCAATTAAATTAAAGCCAGAGAAAATAACTGCTCCTGGAATTGTATTGATTACTCCTTCGATAAAGTAATTAATCGATTTAATTCTGTTTTTTATGAAGGCTTTTCCAAAAACAAAAATCAATAAAAAACTTGGTAAAAAAATTGCAAAAGTTGATATAAATGAATACTTTAAAGCTTCATTTAATCCTCCGACCGAAAACCCAGCTTTGTATCCAATAAAACTTGTAGTTAATAAGACAGGACCAGGTGTTATCTGGCCAATCATTATCCCATCTATAAATTCATTATTTGTTAACCATCCTTGTGAGACAACATAATCACTCATTAGAGGAATGATTACTAATCCCCCTCCAAAAATAAAAAGTCCCGATTTCAAGAAGAAAAAAAACAGATTAAGATAATCTATTAAAAACTTTGAGTTTGTAGAGTGCTTTAAAAAATTATAAAACTTGGCAATATACAAAAAGATTGAGCTAGTTAAAAATGAGGTTGTTGAAAATATAGATAAAGGAACCAAGCTATAAAAAATATTTTTCCATTGCTGTAAGAAAATATTTATCAAACCTGCAATAGTAAGAATTGTTATGAGAGGAAATTGAATACTATTATATTTTGCAAATATAAGTAGAAATAAGATTGAGCTAGAGAATAATACTCGATCTAACTTTAATCTTTTTTTTAAAAGAACTAATGCAAATGAAAAAATTATTCCTGCAATAATAGGAGGATTAAAATAAATTAAATCATTTAGAAATTCTGATCCTGAATAAATTTGCCAAAAAAAGCTAAGAACTAATACCGAAATGAATCCTGGGATAATGAAACATAAACCGGATATCAATCCACCAAGATAACCATTAATTTTAAGACCTATATATATTGCTAATTGAGTGGATATTGGCCCAGGAAGCAATTGACATAAACCAATACCTTTTTCAAAAGATTGTGTAGAGATTAATTTTTTATTATTTATAAGTTCATCTTCGAATAAAGAAATATGAGCATATGGTCCTCCAAAACTGAAAATACCAATTTTTAGAAAAATTTTTGCAAGTTCAATTAAGGATATTTTTGTCATTTAAATACTCTAATTTCTAAAAATTAGTTTTTATGGTGATGATAAGCTTTGTTTGATTGATGGTAATTTAAGACTCGAAATCCAAGATAATAATATTAGAAGTGATGAAAAATAAAGACAATATTGAAGACCAATACTCGGATTTCTCCCAATCATAAATAGTAAGCCAGATAGTAATGTTCCAACTAGTCTTCCAGCCGCATTTGCCATGTAATAGAAGCCAACATTTAAACTGACTTTTTCATTATCAGAGTAGGCCAAAATCATATAAGAATGTGTGGAGGAATTCATTGCAAAAACAAATCCAAAAATAGTAAGTCCTAAAATTATTGCTATCGATGGAGAACTTTCTCTCCATAATGCGACTCCTATCAAAGACGGTATGACCATTAATACGGCACTCCAAAATTGGATAGCTTTACGATCTGGACTTTCTTTCTGGCCCCACATCTTTCTAATTGCTGGAGCCGAAGCCTGAACAATTCCATAACCTATTACCCAGGCCCCAAGAAATAATCCTATCTCCATGTAGTCCCAACCAAATGCCATATCTAGGAATACTGGAAGAGCTACAACAAACCAAACATCTCTTGCTCCAAAAAGAAAGAATCTTGCTGCTGAAAGAATATTTATTGCATTTGATTTTGAAAAAAGATCATTAAAAGCTGGTTTGGTTTTCATCTTGCCAATTTCTCCAGGCAAAATTAATGTCAATAAAAAGGCTAAGCAGAGTCCAAAACCCATAATTCCTACAGCATTATTGAATCCAAATAACTTATATAGAAGTCCACCTAAGAAAAAGCCAACTCCCTTAAGAGCATTTTTAGAACCAGTTAAAATAGCAACCCATTTAAAAAGTTGTTTTTGGCCAGTATCATTGCCATCATTTGTCTCTGGAACTATCGTCTTAACAGCACTTTTAGCACTCATTTTGTTTAGATCTTTTGCTATCCCACTGACTGCTTGAGCAACCATAACGTATACGACACTAAATATTATTGGCCAATCCTCCTTAACTGGAATAAGCATGAAAAGAGCAATGATTTGAAGGATAGTCCCAATCCATAAAGTAAGCCTTAAACCATATCTTGCTCCTATCCAACCACCATATAGATTAGTAATTATTCCAAAAAACTCATAAAAAAGGAAAAGTAAAGCAATTTGTAGAGTTGTGTAACCTAGCTCATGAAAGTGACCAACAACTAATAATCTTAATGCGCCGTCAGTGAGCGTGAATGCCCAATAGTTTGCTGTTACAACACTATATTGTTGAATATTAGATAACTTCATAAAGACATAAATTAAATCTCTTTTTTGATTACATATTCAGTAAGATCTGCAAGTCTGCAGCTGTAGCCCCACTCGTTGTCATACCAAGCGTATATTTTTAATAAATTTGAATTAACAACCATCGTTGATAAACTATCAACTATTGAACTTCTAGAGTCATTTACATAATCTGCAGAAACTAAAGGTCTTTCTTCGTAGCCAAGAATTCCTTTTAAATAAGTTTCTGAAGCTTCTTTAAGTGCCAAATTTACTTGTTCAACTGTCACTTTATTATTTAATTCAAAAACTGCATCTGTTAAAGAACCATTAAGTAGAGGAACTCTTACAGCATGGCCATTTAATTTTCCTTTTAATTCTGGAAAGATCTCAGCGATAGCTTTGGCAGATCCAGTAGTAGTAGGTATTAAACTTTGCATACATCCTCTTGCTCTCCTCAAATCACTTTTATAAAAATCTACAGGGACTTGAGTGTTCGTTACATCGTGAATAGTTGTAATAGCGCCATGTTTAATTGAAAAATTTTCATTAATCACCTTTACTATCGGAGCTAAACAATTTGTAGTGCAGGATGCTGCAGTTACTAATTTATGTTTGGAAGGGTCATAAAGACTTTGATTTATGCCATAAACAACATTAAGTGATTTAGCTTCCGCAACAATTCCTTTGACTGGACAAGCTACTATTACTCTTTTCATCCCTAGAGAATCAAAATAGGGATTTAGTTTGTCTGGCTTTTTATTCTTTCCTGTACATTCCAAAATAATATCTACAGAAGATTTTTCCCAAGGAACATCTAGGTAATTTTTGAAAGATGTGTAAGCTAATTTCTTTCCATCAATTATTATTGCTTCTTCTTTGACCTTTATATCTTTCACCCATCTACCATGGACTGAATCGAATTCGAGTAGATGCGCAGCGGCATTCGAATCTCCTGCTATCTCATTAATGTGAGTTATTTCTATATCAGCTCTATCCCATAATGCTCTGAAAACTAATCTACCAATTCTTCCAAAACCATTAATTCCAATTTTCATCACTATGAAATCTCCTAGATAAATTATACATCAAAATATTTTGATGTATCAATATTTTTTTTAATGAAATCTTTTTTACTTGAGCTATATTTAAGTGGATTTAATTACTTTAAAATTGTTAAAAGAGAGTAGCAAAGTAAAAAAAGAAAATATATCTAAGTTGATGGTTTCATTTTCTGATCCTTTTAGGCTAGAAATAATTGACCTAATGATGGATGGAGAAGTTTGTGTATGCGATATTATGAAATTAACTAATTTATCTCAATCAAGAATTTCATATCACATAAAAATATTGAAGGAGGCTGGTCTTATCACAGACCGACAAGAAGGTAGATGGGTGTACTACAGCCTAAATAAAGAATCTCTCTTATTGATCAAGGAATGGATATTTTCTTTGACAGATTATTCCTCAAATAGAAAACGTTGCTGCGAATAAATTATATTTTAGATTTTATTAATTAACTTCTGATTCCCTGTCATAAGTCATTCCTGATTGTTCCATCCACTCAGCTTTAGTTTTGCAATTTTGTTTGTGATTAAAGATGTGAAAACCTTCAATAATAATCATTATGGATAGAAGCAAAACAGGAATAAAATATACAGGGGAAGATATTACTTCTTTATATTTGATTTGAGCAATGAATTCCCTGTAATTAATCATCCCCTCAGTTTCTATTTAGTTAATAATATTCACCTATGGTTAAGTAAAGTTAAAGAGAAAAATTTTTGAAAAAATTAACTTTAAGGATGTTTACTTTTCATGACTTTCTTATACCTTTAACCCCTCTTAAAGTCTTTTACAACATTTAGTAGTAGATTTATAGAGATATTCTTTTTTTAATGGAAGAGAAATTAACTCTTTTCAAGAATCGTAAAAGATTCGGTATCGAAAAAAATATAGATATTATTTTCAAGAATACTTCTCTAGTCTTGTCTAGTTTCGTAGCAATAATACTTTTAGGAATTATTTTAGTAGTCTTTTTTCAGTCATTTGAATCTTTTTCAAGGTATGGCTTGAAGTTTTTAGTAACCTCTGAATGGAATCCAGTAAAAGATGAATACGGAGCTTTTACTGCAATATATGGCACATTAGTAACTTCATTTCTTTCGTTATTAATAACTATTCCTCTAGGAGTTGGTACTGCAATATTTATTACCGAGGACTTTGTACCTAAAGTTTTTAGAGAAATAATAGGTTCTTTTGTTGAATTATTAGCAGCAATTCCATCAGTTGTATTAGGACTTTGGGCAATATTTGTTATGGAACCTTTTTTTAGAGCCTTTTTTGTCTTTTTACACAATTTCTTTGGTTGGATACCATTATTCAGTACAGAACCAACAGGCAGGAATTCTTTGTTAGCAATATTGATTTTAGTAGTAATGCTTTTGCCAATAGTGACCTCCATTGCAAGGGATTCACTTAATCAGGTACCTAAAAAGCTGAGAAATGCAGCATATGGAATTGGAGCAAGTAGATGGAAAACAATATTTTCAGTGATTTTGCCGGCAGCATTATCAGGAATTATGGCAGGAGTTCTATTGGCTTTAGGTAGAGCAATGGGTGAAACCATGGCTGTAACAATGATTATTGGAAATTCTAATGCATTTAGTTGGTCTCTATTATCTCCTGGATATACCATTTCCTCCATGCTTGCAAACCAGTTTGGTGAAGCTGATGGTAGTCAGGTTTCATCACTTTTTTATGCGGCTTTTGTACTGATGATCCTTTCTTTGGTGGTCAATATCTTTGCGCAATGGCTAGTTAAGAAATTTAGTCTCAAATATTAGGTAATTATGAATTCACTTTATTATCAGAAAAGATTATCAAGAAATATAGGAGATAAATTCTTTACTTCTTTATCAGTAATTTGTGCATTGATAGCAATACTTCCTTTGATTTTTCTAGTGACTTATATCCTTTACAAAGGTGGATCTCAAATCACACTAGAACTATTTACTTTAGAACCAAATCCTCCTGGAGATGATTTAGATGCAGGAGGTATTAACCCTGCATTAATAGGCACATTAATAATAACTACCATTGCTTCAATTATCGCTATACCAGTAGGTGTTGGTGGTGGCATATATTTAGCTGAATACTCTAAAAGCGGTGCTTTTTCAAGGTTTATCAGATTCGGGGTAAATGTTTTAGCGGGAGTCCCCTCAATAATTGCCGGTGTATTTATTTATGCCTTAATTGTTTCAACAAAGATCTTATTTGGAAGTATGTATAGCGGTTTGGCTGGAGGAATGGCGCTTTCAATATTGATGTTGCCTTCTGTGATAAAGACGACTGATGAAGGTTTAAAGCTTGTTCCTAATGAGTTGAGATATGCTTCTCTTGGAGTTGGAGCAAGTATGTATACAACTATATTGAAAGTTACTTTGCCCTCTGCATTTAGGTCTATTGCTACTGGCGTTGTACTTGGAATCGCAAGAGCTGCAGGTGAAACAGCACCTTTGATTTTTACGGCTTTATTCTCTTACTACTACATAACAGGCTTTGGAGACTTGTTTTATGAGATGGGTTCTTTGGCGGTATTAATATACAATTTTGCTTTAGAACCATACGATGCTCAGAATAAATTAGCCTGGGCAGCTTCCTTTATTCTTGTTTTATCGATACTATCAGTAAATATATTTTCAAGGATATTGGCCGCTTTTACTGAGAAAACCAAGCGAGTATAAATGATTAAAACTAATAAAAAAACACCAAAGAATATCATTTTATCTCTAGAGAATGTCTCTATTAGTTATGGAACTTTCGAAGCTGTAAGAAATGTATTTTGTAACTTTAAAAAAGGAAATATAACCTCTCTTATTGGACCTTCAGGTTGTGGTAAATCAACTGTTCTTAGATCATTAAATAGGATGAACGATTTAATTCCTAATTGTTCACTGAAAGGAACAGTCCTCTTTGATGGAACTAATATTTACGATAAAAGAGTAGATCCAGTTGAAGTAAGAAGAAGAATAGGAATGGTCTTTCAACAACCTAATCCTTTTCCTAAATCTATCTACGAAAATATTGCATTTGGAGCAAGAATTAATGGTTTTACTGGAAATATGGATGAATTAGTGGAAAGTTCACTTAGAAAAGCAGCTTTATGGGACGAATGTAAGGATAAATTGAATGATAGTGGTTACTCGTTATCTGGTGGACAACAACAAAGACTATGTATAGCAAGGACCATCGCAATTGAACCTGAAATAATTCTCATGGATGAACCATGCTCAGCTTTGGATCCTATTTCTACTTTGAAAATAGAAGAGACAATGCATGAACTTAAGAAGAATTACACAATAATTATCGTTACACATAATATGCAGCAGGCTTTAAGAGTTAGTGATATGACTGCATTTTTTAATGCTATTGAATATGAAGATGGTGATGGAGGAAAGGTTGGTTATCTTGCTGAATTTAATTCGACAAAGAAAATTTTTAACTCTCCAAAAGAAAAAACTACTCAGGAATACATATCTGGTAAATTTGGTTAATGTTTAATTTTTACTTATAAAAGAAAGATTTTTACCTTTTAGAAAGGTAAGGGGTAGACAAACAGTATAAATACCTATATAGTTATTTCGAATTAGCATTTCTACAGTTGAAAAACTTTCCTTTTCTACCTTTCTTGATTTTTGCAGGGGCTCTAATAACTACTGCAACAATAGGTTTGCCTGTATTTACTTCATAATTTGAAAGTCTTTCTATTTCAGGTAATCTTATGTTTTCAATAATAAATAAAGAATTAATTGGAAGTCCTCATAAAACCTTCAAAAAAGGAAATTTATTTGACTTTATAAAAAAAAGAGAGAATATGAACCTGTGTGGGAGTGAAAAATCTGTATTAAAACCATTTTTAAAAGTGGTTAATTTCTAATTTATTTATCATGGATAAAACTAAAGAACAGTTAGAAAAATTAAGAGAAGTGGCAGAAGCTTCTCTTACAAAAACGGATGAACTTCAAAAAGTTCTTGCTCAAATAGAAGCTTTAATGTCTAGAGAAGAATCGCAAACACTATCAAAGAAGAAATAATTATTTAAAAAAAATTTTTAGGTTTTGTACTTTTAATTACACCTCTTCAATTCTGTTGAAGTTATTAATTGGGTATACAGAACCCGTTCCAAAGTTTTCTGTTAGGTCTCGAGGTCTTACCTTCTTTAAGTAAAAGACCTCTTTAATTTTTTTTTTTAATATTTTATAGCCTACTTATTTAGTTGATTACTTTATAGATTTCTTTCAAGCAGACATTTACATCAAAAGATTCAGTATTTACAACCTCTATTCCTGTTTTTTCTGTAACTTCAACAGTGGCATTGCATTCGTCTTGCTTAAGAGCCATGTAAATTGGCTTTTTATCTTTTATATCTACTCCATTCCTTGATTCAGTATTTTCTTTATATTGCTCCATTACGAGCGTAAGGGCCTCTATCTCAACGGAAAAATTCTCATTTGCTTTTGCTTCAAATGGGATTAAAAGAAATGGAAACAAAATCAAGGCTATTAATTTTTTCATTTCTATAAAAAGTGTTTATTTTTTTTATAACGTGGATTGTCTGCTAAAGGAAGGGGCATTAGCTTTATAAATTTTTAATAATCTATTGTTATTTGAGAGATGTATTATTGAATCAATTTATTCGATAAAAAATCTAAATGAGACTGTTAAGTATAAATTGGTATATCTAAATGAAAAAAATAGTTCACTTTAGTAGAATTTTTCTTAAGATTTAATTTGGATAATTTCTTCTTCAGAAACAACTGCCCATTTTCTAAATGACTTTTTGCAAGGATAACCTCCTGTTAAGTCTCCAAAAGCAGGTAAATATAAAACATTTTTATTTATATCCATTGCAAAACATCTAAAAGATAATTTATCTCCATTGTTTTTTAAGTAAACTTTTGGATGATAATGTCCGCAAATATTCAAGGTTTTATTGTTTTCTAAATTAACTGGTTCATGGCTGAAAGTAATATTTTTAGTCTTTTTAATGTCAAAAATTTTTATATTTTTAATATCACAACCTACATCGTGATTTCCTAGGACTAGTTCAACGTTAGTTTTTAGTAGTTCAGGAAGGTCCTCAACTTTTTTTTGAAGAGATTTATCTATTGAATATTTGCTGTGGAATAAATCTCCCAATATTATTAACTTCTCAGGATTATATCTTTTTACTATTTTTTTTATTCTTGCGAAATTATTTTTATCTGAATTATTAGTAAGTGGTATACCATTTTGCTGAAAATACTCAGCTTTCCCAAGATGAATATCGCATATTAATAATTCTTTTGTTTCTGGTAGAAATAAAGCTCTTGAAGGAAGCATCTCTAATAATGTATCTTCCCAACTAAATTTAAAAGAACTTTTTTTCATTTAATCACTATATTTTTTTATAAGTTTTTCTACTCTTTTTTCTATTGGTTCATTGCTTAAAGTATTTTTAAGTCTTTCAACTAATAAAGGGAAAGCAAAAGGAGTTGGAGTTTTTATCTCGTTTAATAGAATTTTTAAATTTTTTAATCTTTCTAATGATCTAGATATTCTTTTATTTTCTAATTGATATTCTCTAACTTCTTGATGCGATTGTTTAATCAAAAGATGGCCTTCTTCATATTTAGAAAAGACATCGTAGAAAAGACTAGAACTTATTTGAAGTTGGGAGGAAGTTTTTGTTTTGGTTGGATTATTTTGATTTACTAGTCCACTTATCTGGGCAATATTTTTAAATCTACGTTTTGTTAATTCTGAAAAATTAATTGCATTTTCTAGATCTTCTTCTAATTTTTTGTTATCCAAAAAATAATCAGCTTCTTTTTTAATTATGGAAAAATCATAATCTTCTGAAGTAGTTAAGCTGAATCCAAAATCATTAGCAGCAATAGTAAATGTAGATTGTTTTAATTTTGCTAATCTTAAAGCCCATAGAAATGCAATTCCTTCATTTACAAATTTGCCATCAAGTGTAAAAACAAAAAGATTTGATAAATCCTTGGTTTTATATATTTCTATGAGGAATTCATCTTTCTTTGGAATATTTGAAAGAACTTTTTGTTTCTGGAATATTGGGCGTAATGAATTTAGTTCAGGATTTAAGTAATCATAATTTTCTAGTTCGTTGCATATATCTATTTCTTTTCTCAAACTCTCACAAAGTAGATCAGAAATTGCCATTTGACCTCCAACCCATGCAGGAATTAGAGAACTTTTTTTTGTTGATTTTTTAACGTACAAAATCATATCTCTTATTCTTACAAATTGAAGCATTTTACCGGCAAAGTAAAATGTATCCCCGGGATTTAATTTTGAAGCAAAATTTTCCTCTAAATTACCCAAAGATCTACCTTTCATATATTTGACATTCACAAATTTGTCACTCGTAATTGTCCCAATATTGAACTTATGCATTCTTATTAAAGATTTGTCTTTTACAAAATACTTAAAGTTTTCATTATTAATTTGTGATTCTTCTTTAACTATCTTTTTATATTTTGGGTATGCTTTAAGACATTTTCCTCCATATTCTAAAAAGTCAAGACACCAATTCCAATCTTGATCTTTAAAGTTTCTATAACTCCAGCAATTTTTAATTCTTTCTTTCTCAATTTTCGGATCAAAGCCATTTCCACATGCCAAACTTATTAGATGTTGTAGAAGCACATCATAAGATAATTCAGGAAGTCTAATTTCCTCAGATATACCACTTTTTATTATTCTTCTCATTGCACTAATCTCTAATAACTCTAAAGAATTAGTAGGCATAAAAATTATTTTCGATTTTCCACCTGGTCTATGAGCACTTCTTCCCGCTCTTTGGATAAGTCTGGCTAAATTCTTTGCACTACCAATTTGAACTATTTGATCTACAGGTTGGAAGTCAACTCCCAAATCTAAAGAGCTGGTGCAGACTACCCATTTTATCAATCCGTCCTTAACCCCTTCTTCAACTCTTTTTCTATCTTCTTTATCCAGGGAACCGTGATGAAGTGCAATTTTGTCTTCCATCTCTGGGAGAAAAAATTTAAGACATTGATACCATCTTTCAGATTGATTTCTCGTATTGGTGAATAATAAGGTGCTTTTATTTTTATCTAGGATTTTTAATAGTGAAGAATGACTTCTAATCCCAAGATGCCCACTCCATGGAAAGGTAGTTTCTTCCTCTGGTAAAACACTTATAATTTCTATCTCTTTTTGAATATTTGAACTTATAATTTTGGGTTTAATAGCGCTCATCCCAACTATTGCTCTGGCTGCTTCTTCAATATTTCCAATAGTTGCAGACATTGCCCAAATTTGTAAATTTTTTATATTACCTCTTAGCCAACTTAAAGATAACTCGCACTGGTTTCCTCTTTTACTACCCATCAATTCATGCCATTCATCAATAATTATTGATGACAACTCCTTGAACAGATTATTAGATTCTTTATTAGAAATTAAAAGAGATAAAGACTCTGGAGTGGTAATAAGAATATTAGGTGGTTTAGCTAGTTGCTTTTTCTTTTCATATGGGGTTGTATCCCCGTTCCTAATTTCAACAGTGATTTCTTTATTAAAATGCAAAGCTGCTAATTGTATAGAGTTTTTTAGATCTCTACTTAGTGCTTTTAAAGGGGTTATTAATAATATATTCACACTTTTATTATTTTTGGGATCTTTTATCTTTGATAGAGGTCCCATTAATGCAGCATAAGTTTTGCCGCATCCAGTAGGAACTTGTATTATTCCACTCTCTCCATTTAAAAATGCTGCCCAAGATTCGATCTGATAGGGTAGTGGCTCCCATCCATTTGTGGAGAAAAACTGTTTAATTTTAGAAATTAAATAATTTTGCTTATTATTTTCCGTAATATTTTTCATGATTTTTTTTTCATTAGTTCATAAGCATTCTCTAGGCTATCTGCATCATTAATTTTTTTATCTTTTCTCCATTTTGTTATTCTTGGAAATCGTACTGCTATGCCTGACTTATGACGTTTAGAAATTTGTATTTTCTCAAAAGATATTTCGAATACCATTTCTGGTTTTAACGATCGAACAGGACCAAATTTTTCTATGGTATTTTTTCTTATCCATTTATCTAGCTCTTTAATCTCAATATTCGTTAAACCAGAATATGCACTTGCAAATTTAATTAATTCTTTGTCTTTCCATAATGCAAAACTGTAATCTGTATACAGACCAGCTCTTCTGCCACTACCGCTCTTAGCGTAAATTAGAACAGCATCCAGTTGCATAGGATCAACTTTATATTTCCACCAAAAACCTTTCTTTCTACCAGAGGAGTATATAGAAGTCTTTTTCTTAATTATTAATCCTTCAGTATTATTTTCTCGAGATTTTTCTTTATAAGTTAAAGCATCAGGCCAATCTTTAGGAAAGATTAAATCACATATTTTGAAAATATCAGAGATATTATTCTCAGTTTTAATTTGCCATTTTGAAAAATATTTTTCTAACTCAATTCTTCTATTTTCTAATTTAATTTCTCTTATATCTCTCCCATTAATCTCTAAAAGATCATAAGCAATAAAAATAATTGGATATTTTATTTGGATTGATCTAGAAGGAGACTTTCTATTTATTCTTTTTTGAAGTAAAGAAAAATCAAAGGCAATTTGTTCTTTATAATTCCAAACTAATAATTCCCCATCAAGAACAAAATCATCTTTTATATGTGACATCTTCTCTACTAATTCTGGGAATGATTCATTTACTAATTCTTGCCCTCTTGTCCATAACGAAACATTGCCAGATCTTTTAATTAATTGCATCCTTATACCGTCGTATTTCCATTCAAATTGAAAATCATTTATTGAATTTTTGAAGATTTTATCTTCAATAGTATTTGCTAGAAGAAATGGAAATGGTTTGGAATTTAACTCTTTAAGATTGATTTTCTTGTTAATTAAAAATTTATATGAATCAATTGAAGGTTTAAAATCACCCATCAACCTATGAGAAATAATCTCTTCCTCAATATTAATTAGTTTTGATATTGATTTTGTGATTAATCCGATAGAGACTCCTACTCTAAAAGTGCCTGTAAGAATTTTATTAAAAATTAGATGGTTATCTTTTGGTAATGTTTCCCAAAGATTTTTAATTTCTAAATTTTTCTCGTCCTCATTAAGTTTTGATAATGCAGGTATTGTTTCACTTAGTAATTCATTGAGACTTATATTTGATAATTTCTTTTTTCTAGAATTATTTTTATTTTTAAGTAATAACGTTATTACCTCAGCAGAATCACCAACTTTTAAATAACATGTATCAATTAACCATTGAGGATATTCATATATTTGAGAAAAAAGATTTTTTAAATATCTTCCACTAATAAATCTCTTATTACTTTTTCCAGTTAGTAAATATATTGCCCATGAATTATCTATTGGATCATTAGATAAAAAATAATTCTTTAAAATTTCAATTTTATCATTTGTACTATTAATTGAATCTAGATCGCCAAATAATTCTGAAAACTTTTTTAAGCTCATATTTATTTATCTAATAAAAGGAGATTTATTGATTCCTTTTCAACTAAATATTTACTTAAGGCTTCACTATCTCCATGATGAAAAAATACATTTTTTGCTTCAGACTTTTTTACTACTTCCAGAATTCCATCCCAATCCGCATGATCAGAGATTGCGAATCCTTTATCATATCCTGATCTTTTTCTTAGAGCTCTTATTGACATCCATCCACTCGCGAAAGCTGTTTGAATGTTTTTGAAATTTTTTAAATAAGAACCCTTACTTAAAGATGGCGGTAATAATATTAGACTCCCTTTAAGTTCATCTATCTTTTTTTTATTTTCAATTTTTATAGTATCTTTAATATCAATTCCAAGTTCCCTATAACTATTGTTCATTTTGTGAATACTGCCATGGGAATAAATATTGCCTTTAAAATTTGTTTGACTAATTTCGTTTAACAATCTCTGAGCTTTTCCAAGTGAATAGCAGAAAAGTAAAGAAGTTTTTTCTGGTGAATTAGTTATCCATTTTGAAATATCATTTGCTATTTTATTTGATTCATCCCACTTAAATATTGGCAAACCAAAAGTACATTCGCTTATTAAATAATCAGTTTTTACTATTTCATATTGTTTGCAAGTCTGATCTTTTTGAAGCTTAAAGTCACCTGAAATTAGCCATTTTTCTTCAGCAAAAATAAACCTTATTTGACTAGATCCAAGAATGTGACCGGATGGATGAAAAGAAATATTAATGCCATTTATCTTAAATTCCTCTCCATATTCAAAAGTCTTAATTTTGATATTATCTCCAACTCTTTCTTTAAGAAGTATCGCAGTTTCCCTAGTAGAAATGTATTCTTCACAGCCAAATGTAAAGTGATCAAAATGAGCATGAGTTATTAATGCCTTTTTTACTGGCTTGCTTGGATCAATCCAAATATCAGCAAGTTCACAATAAAGACTTCCATCTTTATATCTAATTAAATATTCTTGTTTAGTTCTCAAAACTACATCTCTTACAATGAAGTTAATTTAGCTAATTATGCCCACGCTTGTTTTGATAAAGCTATGGCTGAAATTGTTAGTAAAGCAATAACTACAAATTTGTTACTCCAATTAATCATGAATGAACTAATTTTGTTGAAAGAAACTCTATTAGATGGCACAATCTTTTTTTTGTTGATAATTTGATGATTTTCATTGTTTTCTAGGTAATTTAAATTTTTAATCTCATTTATTAATTTAAATTCGCAAGTTGAGAGTTTTTCTACTTGATTTAATAATTCAATATCTTCTGGCCTTAATAAAGAATTTAATTCTTTAATTTGTCTTTCGTTTTTCATAAGAAATTCATTAACTATCTCATCTGTCTCTAATCCCTTCTTTATATTTAAAAGAATATCATCTCTTTCCCAGGATTTTTCAAGAGAATTCAAAATTTTTCTTATGCTCATTTTAAGTATTTTTACTTATAATAAATTATTATTTTTTTCTTCTGTGGCTTATTTCATTTAAGTAAATAAAAAAATAATTTTTATTTAAGATTTACGAATAAGTCTGTTAGTAAAGTATTTTATCTTTACCTTTTCTACAATTTTTTTAGAACTATTTTTAGTTTTAACTTTATTTAAATTGATCACTTCATCTGACACATTTTTGCCCGTTTCAAAATAACTTTTAATTTTTTCTAATTCTTCTTTATTTAATCTTTTTGTAGCACCTTTTGCATTGATTCCAAGTTTCTTGCAGGCTATTAATATTCTATTACTTTCGACATTAAGATCTTTGGCAATACTGAAAATAGGAGTGTTGATAGACATTATTTTCTTTTCTATGAAATTATTTATTTATAGTATATTTATAAATTAGAAATTAAATGTATTTTTAATTATTATTAATTTTAAAAACTTTTTTTAATTAGGCTACTTCATCTTCGACATTATTTAAATCATTAAATTTTTTTTGCATGGTTGGGTTATTTCTAGTTAATTTCTTTACTGTTAAATCTTGAGATTTGCTGTCAGCGGATAAAAGATGTTTTTTCGAGAGAATTAAAGCCTCTTTAGTTTTTTGTAAATGGGTTATTGATTTATCAATTTCTGAAATTGCATCATTAAATCTATCTTGGGCCAGTGAAACATTTTTTCCAACGGCATTTTTAAATTGCTCAAGAGTACTTTCAAAATTAGTTATGTCGTAATTCTCGCGTTTCATTAAATCAATTTGTGTTTTGTATTTTAAGGTTTCCATAGATGCATTTCTTAGAAGAGAAATTATCGGCAAGAAAAATTGAGGTCTTATGACATACATCTTTGGAAATCTATGAGAAACATCTACTATGCCTGAATTATATAGTTCACTATCTTGTTCTAATAGAGAGACGAGTACTGCGTACTCACAAGATTTTTGCCTTCTATCTTTATCCAATTCTTTTAAAAAATCTTCGTTTTTTCTTTTATTAGTTCCATTTAAACTTTCGTTCTTCATCTCAAACATTATTGATACGACTTCTGTTTTATTTTCATCAAATTCTCTAAATATATAGTCCCCTTTACTTCCTGAAGTGGCGTCATTATCCTTTTCGAAATATGAGTTTTTAAATGCAGAAGCACGATTAAGATTAAATTGTGTTTCACAATGGATTTCCAAGGTTTCCCCTACCATCTTTGTAGATAATTTAGATTTCATTTCTCTTAACTCTTTAATAGTTAGGTCCCTTTCACTAATTTTGCTTTTAAACTTTTCTTCAATTAATTTTTCATTAATTGATTGTTCAAGACTCATCCTTTCAATGGAATTCGTTAATGATAAGTTTTCTTTCTCTAAATTAGAAACTGCATTTTTAATTTTATTTTTTAAAGATAATTCTGAAATTAAAGTCTGGTTTTTAATTTCATCCTTTAATTTGTTTAACTCATTGTTTAGAGAATTAATTTTATTTGTTGCTTGACTTCTTAATTCATTTAGAGCATTCGTTTTCTTCTCTTCAGCGATATTTAGTTTAGATTCAAGAGTTTTGATCTCATTTTCTTTAATAATTTTTTGCTCTATTAACTGTATTTTCGACTCTCGCTTTAAAATTTCCAAAGCTTTTTTATTATCTTCTTCAGCTAAAAGAAGTCTTTCTTTTATTTGTTTATTAAATTCTTTGTCTTTTATCTGATCAAGTATTTCTTGAAAGCTGCTTGGTTCAATTCGGAAAGTTTTGCCGCATGAGGGACATTTAATATCTTTCATTTTTTAATTACAAATTAATATTAGAAAGGATTTAATATTCGAATTATTTAAAAAGAATATTATTCTTGACTTAGAATAAACAATGATTGGATGTTATGCATTAAAAAAGAAGATAAATTCTTAATGGAAGTTATATTAGTCCAGATTCTTTGAGAATATTAATTTTATTTGCTAATTCAATATCTGCAGATGATATTGAGCGATCTATTGTTTTGTTAGAAGAAACTGTGTAACCACTATCATCAACAAATTCATCTTCTGCATCTTTTAAATGCATATTCTTATTTTGTATCTCTTTTAAAGTGTCAGATTTAAATAGATTTGATTTACTAACATTGCCAAATCCAAAATTTGCAATCCCTCTCGCATCCAATGCTTCCTCAACCAATATTCCAACAACTTTAGATCTACTTATAGATTCACTTTTGGATATTTCATCAATAATTTCTAGTACCCTTTTTCTAGGGAGATATCCTATTCTTTTTACTTTATTATCCATTGAAAAATATATTATGTCGTTATTGTAACACTTCTGTCAAATTAAATCAGATTTTGGGACATAGTAATAAGTGTAAATTTAAGCCATGAAAGAACGTATAATTTTTATTAGCCTTCATAGAAAGTAGTTTCTTTATTTGTAATTTATTAGTAATTAAGTTATTTTTAGACGCTTCAAATAATTACGCTTTCAACTTAGGACAAAAATTCAAGATCTTTTTTATCTAAATTCTAATTCCATGAAAGATAAACTTTACGATAATGCCGACAGCTTCGCAATGTCATTTGATGAGGAATGGAAAAGAATTAATTGCGATGATTTACGATTAAAGATTGATAAAGTATTTGAACATTTATCTGAACATCCTTTTTTAGTCTCCAATCCTGAAAATGCAAGAAAAATGGTTGAATTTAGGATTTTTTCATTAAAAAAATTTCAGTAATTTTTTAAAAATAATTCCGATACTCAAAATTCACATGTTTGGTGAATTAAAAAATCCCTTGCTGTATAAAAATATTGTTATGCCAATTATTGGACCTATTCCAAATATAAAAAGCACTAGTTTTGCAGAATTTTTAGTTTGACCTATTTCTTGATTCTTTTTAATTGAATTCTTCTTATTCTTTTTTGATTGTTTGTTTTTCATCAAATATATAATACTACATATAAACTTTAAAAAGCTTTTGATGAATAATCAAATCTCTTATATTTTTTATCTAATTAAATTTATTAAAGTTTTATAAAAACTCAATATTGTATAATATTTTTAGTAAGAAGCAAGTATGAGTGCAACTAAAAGAGAGGAAGTAAGTTCACACCTAAGATACATAAGGTTAGAACTTAGAGAGATGCATCAAATGCTTATCAAAGATGATTTGTTACCAGACTTAAATGAAGCAAAAGAAGTTCATGCACAACTTGATGCTTTATTCGATTTATTATCAGATAAGGAATTAAAAAAGATAACAAGCCAATATTGAAATAAATAGAATAATTATAAATAATTAGTTGCGGATTCTATTTCTTTACGATTATCGTGCATCTTTTCTAATTTGTTGTAAATTTCTTTGATTTGGATTTGTAATAAATCAGTTGAATTTATATTGCTTAAAGCATCCATCGCTGATAAAAGACTCTCTTTAGCTTCAATTAAATGTCTGCATTCCTTACTGCCAGCTTCGTATGACATAGTTTTATAAAAATTAAATTATCACAAATATATAAAAAAATGTTCCGTATTGCTTGATACTCTTATCAAATGAAAGCTAATTATTGTTATTTTTAATACAGAGTGAGTAATTATTTTTATTAATATTAAAAATAAAAGTATGAAAGAGAATCACAAAGATTACGAATTGTCTATAAATGAGGCTTTAGAAAATGCAAAAAAAAGGATTAATTTATTAGATAGTACTGATAGAAAATGTGTTTTTGAAGAATACAAGGAATGGATCAATAATGGTTTAAGTGAGCAAAATATCTTACTACTTCGAGAGGATCCAACAATCTAAAAGACTTATCAATATTTTTGTTTAATTTTTTTCATTAGAAGTAATCTTATATAAAAAATAAAGGCTTATTATAAAGATAATTATTAGAATAATTGTTAGAGAAGAAAGATTATACAAAGTCAAAAATTTAAATTTTTTTTTATAATACCATCCCTTTCATGTTTCTCTTTCGATTCATTTACCGTTTATAAGTGAAAAAATAAATTTTCTTAAATTGTCTTTTTCTAAATAGATTTCTTTTTTCTTATAGTTCTTTAATTTCTTAAAAATTAAATCTGATAAATATTCTGATTTTTGAGTCATAAGTAAAAGCTATTTTTCTAATAAATAAGTTTTCTCTACTCCTATCTTATCTGGCTTTGTTAATTTACATCCTTTATCTTTTTCCATATCACAATCTTTTGTGGCAGGAACAGATTTCCATGTACAAATTTTTTCTTGAGAATCTTCTTTTAAAATAACCCAACCATCATCTAGGTATTCTGAAATTCCATCTTCTCCACAGGAAAACTTTATTTCCATTTTCTTTTTTTCTAAATTGTTATTATTATTACTTTTCCCATCAGAATTGATTATGGGATTTTCATTATTTTGGGATATTTTACAAGAAGTTAAGAAAACTAAAAGAAAAAATAATTTTGTAAATTGTTTAATTCTTTTCATTTGTTTATCTATTGATAATTATAAGTTTATAGTTTATTTTGATTCTATCAATTTTAATAATTGATCCATTTTATTCATTAATGTTTTTACTTCATCTGGATGAGGTAATAATAATTCTTCTGTAACGGCTAAATGCATTTGCTTTAAATTTTGCCTAAGATCTTTTAAATGCATTTTTACATTGTCTTTCTTTTGTCTTATATCAGTCATAGGATAAAATCTAAATTTAATTAAACTTTGATTGGTTATTATAATATTTTGAAGGGTATTATTAGGAAATGAGTAAAAATTTTTTTAATCTTTAAATTTATCGATTTCTTCACCACCATAGCAAAAATTTGTTGATAACATTTTTAATTCTCTTTTATTAAGCTTAAGCCCTATTGAATTTTTATTTTTAATAATATAATTTTTAGCAATAGCTTCACAATCTAATTTATTTTTTGCATGTTTAATAACTGGATAAAAATATGCCAATGAAGTAATTCCAAACAAAAATAATATTATTAACTTTTTTTCATTTTTAATTAATTCTTTAGATTCTCTTTTGGCTTTTAATATTTTTATTAGTAACTTATCTGGTAAACCAATCTGCACAAATAACAGCTCTACCCACCATGGAAGATCTCTATCTTTCTTTTTATTTGAGTTTTCAGAGGTATTCATTTTCTTGGTTTCATAATTTTGGTTTCTGATCTCTTTGGGATTATTTTTTCCTTGTTTACTCATATCATCAAATATCTAATTGAAATATAAAAGGTTTATTTTGATTTGGAAACTATATTTTATTTTATAAGTTTTAATTTAATTTATCTATGAATTTGAGTATTGTAAATTTGTATTTAAAAAAATTTGTAGATGGCAAAAAAAAAGAAGGAAGTTAAATAAAGATTTCGAGAAAAAAATATATTCATCAAAAAAAAATGTTGAACTAGTTTTGGCAAAAATCTATGATATAGATGATGAAGATATACAAAAAGAATACATGACTGCTTTCAATGAAGTTGTCTACTTATATGATGTTTTAAAAGAAGCTTATGATCAACAGGGATTTAATGAAGATTCAGAAGGACTTCTGACAAATTATAAAAATTCTTTTAATCTTTTTGAATCAG